>JBDTUY010000041.1:0-17050 GCA_040007495.1 Acidobacteriota bacterium
CTCGGCGGCGGCGCGGTCCGCGGTCGTCGCGGCATCGAGATCGACTTGCACGAGCAGGGCGGTGCAGACCGCGGGGCCGAGCGTGAGGGCGAGGCGTTCGGCGCAGCCATCCTCCCGGAGGAGAGCAACGGAGCGTGCGTCGAGGTACTCGATGGCGGCGACGTCGATGCCCCCTCCGAGGTTGCGACGGGCCTCCGCGGCGGCGTGGCGGAGCGCGTCGGCCAGTGCGAGCGCGGTGGCCTCGTCGGGACACCCAACCAGGGCGACGAAGGAGGCGGGAGGAAGCGCAAGCACGTCGAGGTCGACGCGCGTCACGATCCCGAGGGTTCCTTCGGCCCCGATGAAGAGATCGACGAGGTCCATTCCCGGGGCGGCGAAGTAGCCTCACCCTGTAACGTACAGTAACGTGGCTTACGCCGGAACCGTCTCTTGATTGACCGGAGTCTGGTTCCGGCCGGGCACCAGCACCACTAAAACGACATCTCATATAAGAGGAAGAGACTTTACCAACAACTATGCGTTATTCCATATTGATCGTTGCCGTTGCGTGTTCAGCGGCTATGTATGCGCAAGACGCTGCGGCCTCCGCCGCTTCTTTGCAGCGCTCCTATAACACCCAGAAAACCAAGCTGATCGCGGCTGCCGATCAGATGCCTGAGGACGGCTATACGACAGTGGTTCCAGGCGAAGGCTCGCGCACGTATGCGGGCCTCATCGGACACATTGCCGATGCGCAGGCCAATACCTGCGGCGCGCTGGCGGGTACGCCAACCCAGTTGGGTGCTGCCGCGATGACCAAGAAAGCGGATCTGGTTGCCGCGCTGAAGAAATCGTACGATCTGTGCGATGTCGCTTACGCAGGCATCAATGCGGCGAACTTCAACGAGGCGGTTACGGCTGGTTTCGGCGGCCCGCAACCCCGCAACGCCATTCTGTGGGGCAACCTGATCCACAGCGAAGATATGTGGGGACAGACGGCGGTCTACATTCGTATTAAGAACATGGTGCCGGTCGCGAGCCAAGGCCGCGGCGGTGCGAAGGGTGGCAAGGGCGGTGGCAAGGGCATGCCCGCTGCACCCAAGGCCAACTAAGTCGTTCGAGCGATGATTCAATAAACGGGGATGGTGCTTCGGCGCTGTCCCTTCTTTTTTTTGGAGTGACTATGGCACAACCCGAGCCGGGCCAAGGTGAACAGGGTCACGGTGAAAAAGATCCTCGCGTGTATCTAGCGGCGGAGAGGACGTTTCTAGCCTGGATTCGCACGGGCCTTGCATTGATGGGCTTCGGTTTCGTTGTCGCGCGTTTTGGGATCTTTCTGCGCGAATTGGGCGTATCCGGTAGCCAGTTGCCACTGCGATCGTCTGCGTTCTCGGTATGGACCGGCACGGGGTTGGTATTGGCCGGGGTGATTGTGAATACAATTTCGGCGGTTGAATATATTCAGATGATTCGGGAACTCAGGACCGGAGTCTATGCGCCAGGGACACCGTCCAAGGCGGGTGTAACGCTCGCGTTGGTGCTGGCGGCGGTGGGTTTAGGGATGGCGTTCTATCTGGCGGTGGTGCGTTGACACGCAAGAGCTTTTGTGGCGTACGCACTGCTGCGTGCCGCGTCGAGACCTTCTCGACGCCTGCTGCTGGAATCGATAATCTACTTTGGTGGACGAGGTGTCGAGATGAGTTGTCGACACGGCACGCATGAGTGCGCACGCCACGACGCCTCTACTCCCACTCGATCGTGCCGGGCGGCTTGTTGGTTACGTCGTAGAATACTCCCGCGACGCCGGGTAGCTGTTGTAGTTGAGCAACGATCTGGTTCAACAAGGCCTCCGGCATGCGTACGACGCTGGCGGTCATGCCGTCCACCGAATCGATGGGTCGCAATACGATGGAGTCCGGTTTGCTAGCTGTTCCGAATGGGATTAGAACCACGGGAAGCTGCCAGATCTTTTCATCGAAGCCGGAATCTAAAGTCCGTTTGCGCACGATGGCGTCGGCGGCCCGCAGCCGCTCCAAACGTTCTGGTGTAAGATGCGCAGGTGCGGAACGCATGTCAGAGATCGGCGCGCTGGACCAGATCCGCACAACCACACGATTGGCTCGATCCAAGGCGTTGATCAAGGCAGCGGATTCTTCCTGCGAGGCAGGGAAGTGATCGACCGCGAACGCGGCGCGGTAGGTGCGTGAATCACCCTGCACGCCGACCGAGAGAACCGGCAGCAGCCAGCCATCGCCAACCTTCTCCGGTGCCCCTGCGGTCTTTGAACACAAACAGCGGATGGCCAATCCCGGTCCAGGGAACGGGTGTCGTTCCAGCAGTTCAGCAGGTAGATTCAACTGCCGACCGACGGCGCGGACTTCGTCTTTATAGAACGACGAGAGAGGTTCGACAATCTTGCCTTCGTCGATCAATTTCTGGATGCCCTGCACACGGTTGTGGTGCGTCTTGATCAGGTCGGCTTTGGCTGTGCCGCCGGATTCAATTGTGTCGGGATAGATCGTGCCTTGGCCCAGCACCCACTGTCCGTCCAGATAATGTTCGGAGTCGAGGATACGTTGTTGGACGCGTACGAACTCTTCGCCGATCGCGTGGCGCTTTTCTTCTGGTCCTGTCAGGCCGTTCAACGCAAGCATGAACTGCTCTCGGGCATTGACAACTTCAAATGAACTGGCTCCGAGCGATGCGAAGTTGGCACGCACAAAATCCGTTTCGCCTTCGCGCATCAAACCGGTGTCGACATAAGTGCCGTGGACTCGATCCGGGCCTAAAGCCTTCAGGCAAAGAGTATAGGCGACCGTTGAATCGACACCGCCGCTTACGAAGAAGAATACGTTGCGACCGGCAGCCGCTTTACGAATCTGGGCTTCGAGCTCTTGAATTTGGCCTGCAGGGTCCCAGTCCCTTTCACAACCGCTTATGTCGAATACGAAGTTCGACAAGATCCGCGGACCACAGGGCGTGTGGACCACTTCTGGGTGGAACTGCACCGCAAACAGCTTACGCCCGGGGTCGGCAATGGCTGCGACAGTGCAGGTAGCAGTGCTGCCCAGCGTCTCGAAGCCTTCGGGCGGCACGATGACTGTGTCGCGATGGCTCATCCAGACTTGCTGCGAACCTTGGATGCCCTTGAGAATTGAGCCAGCAGTCGCAATCTCTAATTGCGCGAAGCCGTATTCTCCTCGCTCGCCTTTTTCCACGCGTCCACCGAGCAGGTGAGCCATCAACTGCTGGCCGTAACAAATGCCAAGCACAGGAATGCCGGACCGTAGCAGAGCGGGGTCAATGGTCGGGCTGGCCGGGTCGTAGACGCTGGATGGTCCGCCGGAGATGATGATCCCCTTACGTCCGGCGAGCGCTGCTGCGGGGGTGTCGCTAGGTTTGACTTCCGCGTAGACGCCGAGGTCGCGAACCTTGCGCGCGATGAGGTGGCAGTATTGTCCGCCCGCATCCAGAACTATAATTTGAGGGTGCAACGAGATCTAAACTCCGGAATGAGTATCTACAAGAACAGCGTGTGAAAACAACGCAAGGAAAAAAACAACGGGCGCCTCAATCAAGACGCCCGTCGTACAAGCAAAATACAGGTTCAATCAACCACTTCAACAAACTACCGATGTGCGATAGGTGTCGTGGCGCTATCCTGCCGGTTCATGCGTTGGACACGCATGTTCTTGGCGGTATCGAGCAGAGCTTTGGCCTTGGGCAAAGACTCAATCCCTCTGATCACCATCGGGTCCTGCTGGATCTGCACGCGTTCGGAGTCGTCGGTGCTGAAGGCGGTAATGTACATCTCGCGCTTCAGTTCGCGCCTCATCCAGTCGTGATTGGCGGCAAAGTCCGCATCGGACACCGTGACTCCGTTGTCGGTCAAGTGTTTGCGGAATGCGGTTACGATGGCTTCATCCGGCTCCCAACCCTGGGCAAGCTTGGTGTCATGAGTGCCGAAGTACTTGCGGGAGAACTCAAAGAAGGAATCCTTACGAGCGACAGAGATCTGAAACGGATTCGCCATCGGTTTTTCATACTTTTCGTCGGGAGTGATGCCGCCGCCGCCATAAACCGTCCGACCGCTGTCAGTCATCTTGACGTCGTTCAGGTTCTTCGATTCCGCACCGGACTGCGTGTAGTAATCGAGGAAGCTGATATTGGAATAGTCGCGCTGAATCAGACGGCCGCTGGGTGTGTAATAGTGCGCCGTGGTCAACGCCAGACCTGTGTTGTCGCCCATTGGGTAGACGGTTTGCACGAGGCCCTTGCCGAAGGTGGTTTCGCCCAGTATCCAGGCTCGGTCATGATCCTGCAACGCGCCACTCACGATTTCAGCTGCGGAAGCGGTGTACTTGCTTACCAGTACGACGATCGGATAATCCTTGCCGGAGCCGTCATACTTCGCAGTGTAGTTCTTGGTTGGAGAGTTGCGGCCATGATGGAATACAATCAGGTCGCCCTTCTTTAAGAAGTGACCGGCAACGTCCACGCCTTCGTTCAGCAACCCGCCCGGGTTCTCGCGGAGGTCCAGAATCAGGCCTTGGATGCTCTTTTCGTTCAGCTTCTTGAGCTTGTCTTCCATCTCCTGGCTGGTGTTCTCATTGAATGAGGCGATGTGGATATACGCTACGCCGGGTTTCAGGAAGAAGCCGCCAGTGACGCTGAAGCGCGGGATTTCGTCGCGGGTGATGGCGAACAACAGAGGCTTTTCAGCGCCCTCGCGATTCACCTGAACCTGGACCTTGGTGCCGCGCTGGCCGCGCAGCAAGTCGGCGACCTCCGTGGTGGAAAGGCCGTCAGTCTTGGTGTCGTTCACTTGTTGAATCACGTCGCCCGGCCGAATGCCGGCCTTGGCGGCGGGCGAACCCGGGAACGGAGCGATCACAATAGTCTGGTTGTTGCGGGTGGCCACCGTCATACCCACGCCATAATAGGCGCCGCGTTGATCGTCGCGCATAGCTGCGAAATCTTTTGGATCGTGGAAGCTGGAGTGTGGGTCCAGGGTCCGCAACATGCCGGGAATCGCACCTTTATAGATAGCGGTTTCTGCCTTCACCGGGTCGGCGAAGTTCTTCTCCACAACGTCATATAGTTGCGAAAACGTCCGCAGGCTCTGGTCGGCCGGGTCGGTTGGCGGGCTGGCGGCAGATGCGCCTCCACCCATGAAGACTCCAGCGGCAAGAGAACATAAAGCTATTAAGACGGGTACGGCCAGATAGCTTCGACGACGGGATGCGGGCATTGAATGGCCTCCAGGCGTTTTCAGTATATCAAGTTAGACGGAAGAGGGGATGTTCTGGTTGGAGTTTAGTGGTTCGCCATTTGTAGGCACGGACTTTACAGGACTTTAAGCGGCCCGATCCGGCGGCAACTGGCGTTTGGCCAAATCCAACAGCAACCGAAGAGCTTGGTTCACCGCTTCGGAATCCTTAAACGCTTTCGCAATATCAGGGTCAAGGAGAACAACGTTGGTGCCAGCTTGGTATTGTCGATGATGCTTGCCCCGCACACCGGTGGAAAAATCGTACTCGGCGCGGAGGTCGTCGTTGTTAACGGGATTCATACTTTTTCCGTTCCCTGAGTATCGCTTCGCGAGCGCTGATTAGGCGGATTCGCCTTTCACGCTCAGTATACGACACTACAAGTAAGGTTCCCTGTGCGCTGTATCCGAGACTGAGAAAACGCTCCTCATCCTCGGAATGATCTGGGTCAGGGATAGTAACCTCTAAAGGGTCTGCGAAAACGGTGAGGGCTTCGGCGAAACTAACGCCGTGCTTCTCAACGTTCGACTGCGCCTTTGCTGTATCCCATTCGAACTCCATAGTGAATCCAATAGAACATTGACCAGCAAAATGGCGAAAACGGATTAGGAGATCTAGCCTACTCGAGTACGGCGAGTTGTGGCCGGGGCTTCCGATCGGGCCGGCTTGCGGTTCATTTCACCCAGACGACGGACTTGATCGCTGACGCAGACCAGGAACATCGGCTGGTCGGCATCTTTCAAAATGTTAATGATCTGCTCGTGCTTGTTCTCGAGGTAGATCGCTTTGCCGTCGGTTACCAGGTGCAGTTCAGAATCCAAGCGGAGCAACTCGGCCAAGCGACGTCCCATCTCTTTTTGCAGGAAGCGGAGCACGCGGCGAATTTTCTGGAGCGAGAAACCTTTGCGGCGCAATTCGGCAATGACCGTGATCTCGACGACTTCCGCGGGGAAGTAGATGCGGCGGTGGCCTTCATGGCGCGGCGATACCACCCGCTGTTCGTCCCACCACTGCAACTGCCGCAGGCTGACGCTCGCAATCTCAGAAACTTCACTGGAAGAATAGGTCTTCTCAGGTACTTGGACTTCGACGCGAGGCTTGCGGGCTTTAAACATAACGTAGGGTTTCTGTAGTACCGGTAATTCACCGGATCTTAACGATTGTACTCGACTCCGCAGGCAAGTCAACAGGGTAGTTTCCCCGGTGGGCGATGGCCTGGAATTTGTCTACGGCTGGTGGAACAAACTGTAAGAACCGCTACTGCTGGCGGTTCATGAGAAACGTGGACATCGTCTCAAAGAATTCACGTAGGACGCGAGCCGCTTCAGGGTCGAGCTTAGCCTCTTCGAGCGCATGGGTCATGAGCATCATCCAGCGGTCGCGTGCGGCCTGATGCACCGGGAACGGCATGTGGCGCATGCGCAGGCGAGGATGACCGCGCTGCTCAATATAACGCGGCGGTCCGCCGAAGCGACCGATCAGGAAGTCTCGCAGACGTTGCTCAGATCCAGGCAGGTCGTCGGCCGGGTACATCGGACCCAAGATGTCGTCGGAAGGAATGGCTCGGTAGAAGGCGGCGACTAGGCGTTCAAAGCCGGCTTCGCCTACGGCGGTGTAGATTTCGTGTTCTTGCATGGTTGAGGAAAGGTACTACGGGTGATAAGTCTGACTAGAAGGTAGTTGGGACGAACTGAGGGCCGAAAGCCGTTTGTCGCGAGTCCACAATCGGGCTCCAGATACGATTGCAGAAGCTAGTAGATGGGCATCAACCCATCCAATCCCTTTGCTCCACCAGTGTCTGGATTCAATGGCATGATAAACGTGGTCGTCGGAAACCACTGGGACGACCGGCAGTGCCTGCATGAACTCCAGGATTACTGCGCGTTTTGGCAGACTTCCACACGCTACCTCACCCCGAACCATCGGATGGCTAAAAATACGGCCTTCGCGGAGAAGTTGCTGCAATTCAGGATTGGGTATCCGGAAATGCTCAATCCAGACAGAGGAATCCGCCAGAATTCCGTGGCGCCCTTCGGTCATGCGGTGTGAGATCGGCGTCGAGGTACTGGTTTGATATTGGGTGCGATACCGCCGAGATCAGCCAACCTGCGAGCACTTTCCCGGGCGACAAGTTCTTGCAGTCCTTTATTGACCAAAGCCGTCTTCTCTTCGATTCCAGTGAGTTTGCGGGCCCGTTCCAACAAGGCATCGTCGATGTTGAGCGTCGTTCTCATGCATACAAGTATGCCATAAACGTATGCATAAGAACAGGGGTGGTCTCACCCGCCACCGACGAACCAGACCACTTCCAGTTGGTCTCCAGGTTGTACTACTGTTGCTCCCCAAGCTGGCTTGCGGACGATTTCCCGATTTCTCTCCACCGCTACTCGCGATGGGTCGACTTCGAGGAATACCAGCAAGCGGTCTAAAGAAATATTTTCCGGAACCTTTCGGGATGCTCCGTTCACAACAATTTCAATTTGGTTAGGTTCCATCAGTTCCTATGGATTGGCGGGGGCTTGGGGCTGGTTCGGACTCGCCGGAGCGCCCGTTCACGACTCTGTGGGCGAGTGTAAGTTGGTGTGGAAATTTGACACTGCCTTTGCCCACTCATTATATTCAATAGTTACGGTCTAGAACTTAGGCGAGCGTAGTCGAAAGCCCTAGTAGTCGCAAGCAAAATAGGGAACCGCGCAAGCCTTGTCAACATGCCACAAACATATCCTGAGCTCTACTTCCCAATCCTGGTTCAAGTCCTAATCGCGGCTGGCTTGGCTGCGGCGCTAGTATTTGGCACCGCGCTGTTAGGCAAGCGTGCCAAATCGCCACTGAAAGATACTCCGTATGAATCCGGCATGGCGCCGGTGGGTTCGGCCCGCGAGCGATTCAGCGTGAAGTTCTTCCTGGTGGGCATGATCTTCATCTTGTTCGATATCGAAGCGATCTTCTTATATCCGTGGGCGGTGGTGTATCGGGATCTGAAGATGTTCGGGTTCTTTGAGATGCTGGTGTTCGTGGTGCTGGTGCTGGTGGGCTTCTTCTACGTTTACAAGAAGGGCGCATTGGACTGGTCGTTAGAGAAGCCGGAATCCCCGGCACAGCGTCTGAGCGAGGCTCGACGGCAGGCGGCGATCAAAGCGGAACTGAAGGCTGGCATTCAGGGGTTAGGCAAATGACGCATCCCGCAATTCTTGAAACCATCGAAGCTTTGGGTGAGACCACTTTGATGGTTGATCCGGCCAAGATTGTCGATCTTTGCCGGTATTTGAAGGATTCCGAGAAGTTTGTCCGTTTGAGCGCGGTCACGGCCGTGGATTGGCATCCGGCTGAACCTCGGTTTGAGATTGTTTATCATTTGCACGCGCTGGACAAAGGTGGCAAGCACGCTCGGCTACGTTTGAAGTGCCGCATAAGCGGAACGAATCCTGAGATTGAATCCGTTACCAGTGTGTGGCGCGCGGCCAATTGGTATGAGCGCGAAGTGTGGGATATGTTTGGCGTGACGTTCCGCAACCACCCGGACCATGTGCGCATCCTGATGCCAATTGATTGGGAAGGGCACCCGTTGCGCAAGGACTATCCGGTCCACGGTTACAAGTACAGCTACATGAACGATTAGGGCGAATATCATGAACCGGCCATTTGAAGATCACGTAGCAACCATTCCGGCAGTCGAAGAGACTCCGGCAACCCCTGCATCAGCGCGTCGCATGACCCTGAACATGGGGCCGCAACATCCCTCGACGCACGGCGTGCTGCGTATTGTTCTGGAACTGGAAGGCGAAACCATCGTTAAGGCGACGCCTGACATCGGATTCCTTCACACTGGCATCGAAAAACAAATGGAAACGCGCACCTATCAGCAGGCTGTCACGCTGACGGATCGTGTCGATTACCTCGCCAATCTATCGAACAACCTCTGTTACTGTCTGGCCGTCGAAAAGCTGCTGCAGATCGAAATTCCGGAGCGGGCGCAATGGTTGCGCGTGATGATGACGGAGTTCACTCGGCTCAACAGCCATCTGGTGTGGCTAGGCACGCACGCGCTCGACATTGGCGCGATGACGATGTTCTTCTACTGTTTCCGTGAACGCGAAGATATTCTGCGCATCCTGGAAATGTTCAGCGGTCAGCGCATGATGACCAGCTATATCCGCGTAGGCGGCACGGCGCTGGAAGCTCCGCGCGGTTGGCAGCAGGCGGTCGGCAAGTTCATCAAGGCGTTTCCCAGCAAAGTCGATCAATACGAAGATCTGCTGAATGCGAATCCTATTTGGAACATCCGCACTAAGGGCGTTGGGTTCATTTCCGTCGAAGATATGCTGGACCTTGGTATTACCGGTCCGATGTTGCGCGCCGCAGGCGTGAATTGGGATGTTCGCAAGAATGAACCCTATTCCAGTTACGACAAATTCAACTTTGAAGTTCCGGTAGAAACCACCAACGACGTCTGGGGCCGGTATCGGGTCCGCCTCCGCGAGATGCGCGAGAGCGCGAAGATCATCACGCAGGCCTTGGAAGGCATGCCGGAAGGTCCGTTTCAGGCGGATGCGCCGCATGTGGTGCTGCCGCAGCGCGAAAAAATGAAGACCCAGATGGAAGCGCTGATCTATCACTTCAAGATCGTGACGGAAGGTTTTCAGGTTCCGGCGGGCGAAGTATTCCAGTGCATCGAAGCGCCGCGCGGCGAAATCGGCTACTACATCGTGAGCGACGGGTCGGCCAAGCCGTACCGTGTACACATGCGCACTCCGAGCTTCGGCAATTTGCAGGGCCTTCCGGTGCTGTTAGCCAATACTTTGCTGGCGGATTCGATAGCCGCACTGGGCAGCATGGATTTCGTTCTGGGAGACACGGACCGTTAGGGTCAAATATTTAGGCTTATAGATTAACCCATGACATTTTCTCCACAACTTGAAGCGCGGTTCGCAAAGATCCTGCAGTCGTATCCGGAAGGCAAGAAACGGTCGGCCGTGGTGCCTCTGCTGATCTATGCGCAGGATGAAACTGGCGCAGTGACGCAGGAATTAGTCGAAGAAGTAGCCAAACGCTGTGAAGTACCCGCGTTGCAGGTGGATGAAGTGGTCGGCTACTATTCCATGCTGCACCGCAAGCCGCAAGGTAAGTATCACGTGCAGGTCTGCACCAATATCAGCTGCCTGCTGGTCGGCGGCATGGAACTATACGAGCATGCGTGCAAGAAGCTGGGGATTGGGCACAAGCAGACCACGGCGGATGGTTTGATTTCGCTAGAGGAAGTCGAATGCATGGGTGCGTGTTCATGGGCTCCTGCGGTTGAGATCAACTACGATTTTCATCACAACGTGACGGCGGACAAGCTGGACCAACTCATTGATGGGTTGAGGAAGGCGCAATAAGATGCCCAAGCACCTTTTCAACGAACCGAGCCCGCTGGAGACCAAAGTTCTCAGTCGGCGTTTTGGGCTGGAGAATTCGGAATCGCTGGATACATATCTCGCGAACGATGGTTTCAAGGCGTTCCTCAAAGCTCGCGAGATGTCTCCGGAGCAGATTATTGAGGAAGTGAAGACCTCTGCGTTACGCGGTCGCGGCGGTGCGGGTTTTCCGACCGGGCTCAAGTGGAGTTTTGTTCCCCGCACGTCGCCCAAGCCTAAGTACATCGTCGTCAATGCCGACGAAAGCGAGCCGGGCACCTGCAAAGATCGCCTGCTGATCGAATACGATCCGCATCAGTTGATCGAAGGTATTTTGATCGCCGGGTTGGCGATGGATTCACATAAGGGCTACATCTACATTCGTGGCGAGTATCGTTACCTGATCGAGAAGATGAACGTCGCGCTCGATGAAGCGTATGCGCGCGGGTACCTAGGCAAGAACATCGCCGGTACGGGTTTCGATTTCGATCTCTACACGCATTCCGGCGCGGGCGCGTATGAATGCGGCGAAGAGACGGCGCTGCTCGATTCGCTGGAAGGCAAACGGGGCATTCCTCGTATGAAGCCGCCTTTCCCAGCGGTCGCGGGAGCCTGGGCTTCACCGACGTTGTTGAACAATGTGGAGACGTTCAGCGCGATCCCGACTATTATTCTGAATGGCGGACAGAAGTTCCTGGAACTCGGTATTCCGAAGAACGGCGGCACGCGGTTGCTGTGCCTCTCGGGTCATATCAACAAGCCTGGTGTGTACGAAGTGCCTCTCGGCTATCCGATGCTAAAGGCGATCTACGACATTGGCGGCGGCATTCCTGGCGGCAAAAAGTTGAAGGCTGTGGTCCCGGGCGGGTCGTCCTGTCCAATCCTGCGCGCGGACGAATGCGACGTATCGATGGACTATGATTCCATCGCCAAGATCGGCAGCATGATGGGTTCCGGCGGCATGGTGATCCTGGACGAAACGACTGACATGGTCAAGTTCGCGTTACGGATCATGCGGTTTTATGCCCATGAAAGCTGTGGTTGGTGCATTCCGTGCCGCGAAGGTACGACGTGGCTGAAGAAGATTTTGCAGCGCTTCGATGACGGCGGCGGCCGTACGGAAGACATCGATATGTTAGGCGAATTGTCCAAGAACATGCTCGGTCGCACTTTCTGCGCGCTGGGCGATGCGGCTGCGATGCCGACGATCTCGATTGTTGAGAAGTTTCGCGCGGACTTTGAAAAGCGTCTGGCGATGCAGCAGGCGTCAGAGTTGGTAGGCATACATGTCTGAACTGGTAAAGCTCACGATTAACGGCCGGGCGATTGAGGCTGAAAAAGGCACGCTGCTGATCGAAGTTGCGCGGCAAAACGGCGTCGAAGTTCCGGCGTTCTGCTATCACGAAGGCTTGTCGCTGCAGGCCGCTTGCCGCATGTGTTTGGTCGAGGTCGAAAAGACTCCGAAGCTGCAGGTCGGATGCACGCTGCCGGTGGCTGAAGGCATGGTGGTTCACACCGAGTCCGACACGGTGGTCAAAGCTCGCAAGGGAACGCTGGAGTTCCTGCTGACCAATCATCCGCTGGATTGTCCGGTATGCGACAAAGGCGGCGAGTGCGAACTGCAGGACATGGTGTTCCGTTACGGAGCAGGCGAGAGCCGCTTCGTGGAACGCAAGGTTCATACGCCGGAGAAGCAGTGGTCCCCGGTGGTGTTTTTCGACGCCCCGCGTTGCATTCTTTGTTACCGATGTGTTCGCGTCTGTAACGAAGGTATGGGCGTGGGCGCGTTGGGCATCGGCAATCGCGGTGTGATCGCCGAGATCGTTCCCAACAAACACGATCATCTGGAATGCGACGAATGCGGCGCGTGTATCGACATTTGTCCGGTAGGCGCGCTGACCAGCGGTAGTTATCGTTATAAGACGCGGCCGTGGGAGATGGAACACGTCGGCACAGTTTGTACGCACTGCGCCGATGGTTGCAAAACGACGCTGGGTGTTCGCGATGGCGAGATCATGCGCGGTAATAATCGCGACCGCAGCGGCATCAACGGCGAGTTTCTGTGCATCAAGGGCCGGTATGCATTTGATTTCGTAAATCACGCAGAGCGCCTACAATCGCCGATGCTTCGCACTGGCGAAACCTTTGAACCCATCTCCTGGTCGCTGGCGTTTGAGATGATCGCGGGCAAGTTTAGTGCGGTGAAGGCTCGCGGCGGCAGCTTCGGTGTAATCGGGTCGAATCACACCACTAATGAAGAGAATTATTTTCTGCAGAAGTTCGCGCGGCAAGGGCTCGGAACTAAGAACATCGATCACCACCGCACTGGCGATCTGACGACTTTCTTCGATGCGTTGTCAGGTAAACAAAACGTTCTAGCGACCGCAGGCGACCTGTATACAGCGAAAGCAGTGTTGGTGGTCGGAACCGATCTTTCTCAGCAGCATCCCTTGCTGGCCAATCAGATTCGTTCTAATGTCCGCCACCATGCAGCGCATGTTTATACGGTGACCGAGGGGCCGGTTCGCGAGGACAATCAAGCGACGTCGAGCGTTCGTGCGCAAAAGGGCTGCGAAATGGTCGGCCTGGAGACGCTTCGCGACAAGCTGAAGGTCGAAGCCAATCTCGTCATTGTATTTGGCGATTCGGTACAAGGTGAAGGTTTGCGGAAACTGGTCGCGTTCGGCGATTCGTTGGGCATCCCGGTCAAGTACATCTGCCTGGTGGATTACTCAAACTCGCGCGGCGCCTTCGACATGGGCCTGGTGCCTCGCGATGGCGGATTGAGTCGCGAACAGATGCTCGCGACCGAGAGTCTGGATGTCTTGTGGGTGGTTGGTGCGAATCCGTTGAAGAGCGGCTCGCTAAAATCGACCAACGCGTTCGTTGTGGTCCAGGACATGTTCATGACGGAGACGGCCCTGCATGCGGATCTGGTTCTGCCTGCTGCCTCGGCATATGAGAAGACCGGGACCGTTACCAACGTTTGCGGCGAAGTACAGAAGCTGAAGCAAGCCGCCAAGGTGATGGGTGCGAAGACGGATCTGGAGATCATGGGCTCCATCGCCAAGGAAATGGGCCTGAACTTGGGCATCTGGTTGCCTGGTAAAGTTCAGCAAGAGATCCGGAGCACGGTTCGTGGGTACAGCGTCCCGCTTCCGATTCTGGACGGCGGCAATGCGATACCAACGCAGCCTCTGAACGGCCGGGTGGCGGCGATACCGGGGGCCATCGCGTCGTCGGGGGATACATTGTTCACGTCCGGTTCACTCACCAAGTATTCAAAGGTTTTGAATTCGGTGATGGAGGCTCCGGGGGCTTTGTACAAGGGCCAGGATCGTTAAACGCCAATGCCTTACATTCTAATCAGCCTGATCAAAACGGGGATCGTGGTGGGTGTGTTGATGCACACCTTGGCCTACCTGCAGTGGATTGAGCGCAAGGTGATCGCGCACGTGCAGTTGCGCGTGGGACCCCGGCGCGTGGGTCCGCACGGATTGTTGCAGCCTCTGGCCGACGTCATTAAATTGGTCACCAAGGAGGACATGCTGCCGTCGCATGTCAACAAGGTCTTTTACCACATAGCTCCGTTTATCGCGGTATTGTTCGCGCTGATCTCCATCTCAGTCATTCCGTTCGGTCCTGAGATCGAGGTTTTCGGTGTGCGCACGACGATGGGCTTGGCGGATACGAATATAGGCATTCTGTTCATCCTCGGTATCTCTGGGATGGGCGTGTATGGTGTCGCTCTAGCCGGTTGGGCCTCTAACAACAAGTACGCACTGATGGGCGGGTTGCGAAGTGCGGCGCAGATGATCAGCTACGAATTGCCGATGGCTTTGGCGATTGCAGCTCCGCTTTTGCTGCTGAATACGCTGAACCTGCGCGGTATTGTGAACGGTCAGGAAGGCTACATGCTGGGCGTGATCCCGCGTTGGACCATCTTCAACGGATTTCAGATTGTCAGCTTCATCCTGTTTGTGATCGCTGCGTTTGCGGAAACCAATCGCGTACCGTTCGATTTGCCGGAAGCGGAAAACGAACTGGTGGCAGGGTTCCACACCGAATATTCCAGCATGAAGTTCGCATCGTTCTTCATGGCCGAATACGCCAACATGGTGACGGTCTCCTGCATGGCTACGATCCTGTTCCTGGGTGGTTGGACGCCGATCTTCCCAGTAGAATACGGTTCGTGGCTAGTTCCGGTTCTGTTGCAGGTGGGCGCGGGATTGGTTTGCTTCTATCATGCGATGAACCCGGCTCGGCCATTTGACAGGATTACTCTTCCAGTGTTTGGCGTGATCTTTGTCGGTTTGGGATTGCTGTTCGCGATTCCGGTGTTGCAGCCGGTTCTGTTGCCTCTGTTCTGGTTCGGGGCTAAAGTTGGTGGGATTCTATTTATCTTTATCTGGGTGCGCGCGACGCTGCCGCGTTTCCGCTATGACCAATTAATGAGATTCGCCTGGACATTCATGTTCCCGGTGGCACTGGCCAATTTGTTCCTGACCGCGCTGTATGTGGCTTTGATCTAATTCGAAGGTGACGCTTAACTAACTTATGGACGCGATCCTGTTCCTAATTTTTGCGGCGATCGCCGTGCTGTGCGGCATTAATCTTGTCGTGCAGAAGCATCCGATCTCAAGCGCACTGTCGCTGGTCGGAGTGATGGCGGCATTGGCGGTCTTGTACTTGCTGCTGGGCGGAGAATTTATCGCTGCGGCGCAGTTGGTGGTTTACGCCGGCGCCATCATGGTGCTGTTCATCTTCGTCATCATGTTGCTGAACGCGGGTGCGGAGAAGAAGGCGATCTTGAAGCCGTGGGGCAAATACTTCGGAGCTCCTCTTCTGATCGTATTCTTCGCGATGATGCACTACACCATCAAGTTCCTGCTGCCCGATAGCGAGCCGGTTGTGTTCGGCGCTTTTCAGGGCGGGGGACCCAAAGAGATCGGGCAGAGCCTGTTCACTGTTTACCTGCTGCCGTTTGAAGTTACCAGCATCCTGATTCTGGTTGCCATTCTGGGCGCGATTGTTCTGGCCCGCAAGGAGATCGACTAACATGCCGCCTCTTCCAATACCAGCGACGGTACCCATCACTTGGTACCTGACGCTGAGCGCCATTCTGTTCAGCCTGGGCGTGTTGGGATTTGTGCTGCGCCGCAACATCATCACGGTCTTCATGTCGATCGAACTGATGCTGAACGCAGTCAACCTGACGTTCGTAACGTTCTCCTATATGTTGAAGCGCGTGGATGGACATATCTTCAGCTTCTTCGTGATGGTGGTGGCGGCGGCCGAAGCGGCTGTCGGCTTGGCCATCATCCTGACCGTGTTTAAGAATCGCCAGACGCTCGAAATTGATGAGGTGAGTTCGCTTAAGAACTGAATCGAATGCAACTCTGGCTCATACCTGTACTTCCATTCTTAGGTTTTTTGATCAACGGCCTGTTTGGCCGTCGCATGCCAAAATCGGCGATCAACGCGGTCGCGGTTGGCAGCGTGCTCTTGAGTTTTCTGTGGGTTGTAAAGACGCTCACCGGTCTTGGTATTTTCATGGGCAGCGAAAATGCTCTTGAAACCGCCCACGTGGAGCATTACTTCACATGGATCCAGTCCGGTGCCATGAACATCGGTGTCGACTTTGCCGTTGATCGTCTAACAGCTGTGATGTTGATGATCGTCACCGGCATCGGCACGCTGATCCATATTTACGCGACTGGTTACATGGCGCATGAGGGCGGCTACTATCGCTTCTTCGCGTATCTAAACCTGTTCATGTTCTTCATGCTCACCTTGGTGCTGGGCGGCAACTTCCTGCTGCTCTTCGTCGGCTGGGAAGGTGTGGGATTGTGCAGTTATCTGCTGATCGGTTTTTACTTCCATGAAAAGTTCGCGACCGATGCCGGTAACAAGGCGTTCATCGTCAATCGCGTGGGCGACTTCGGGTTCGCGCTGGCGATGTTCCTGATTTTTGTCAATTTCAATTCGCTCGACTTTGCAGCAGTGTTCACTCAGGTTAAGGGTCTGCCGGTCGAGACTACCGCCGGCGTGATGACTGCGATCTCTTTGCTGCTTCTCGTTGGAGCCTGCGGTAAGTCGGCACAGATTCCTCTGTACGTTTGGCTGCCGGATGCCATGGCTGGTCCGACACCGGTTAGCGCACTGATCCACGCGGCGACCATGGTGACGGCTGGCGTCTACATGGTGGCGCGCAGTTCGTCGATCTTCCTGCATTCGGCACACGTCCTGGATGTAGTGGCGATGATCGGGCTCGCGACTGCATTCTTTGCGGCGACCATCGGTGTGACGCAGAACGATATAAAGAAGGTCTACGCGTATTCCACGGTATCTCAGCTCGGCTACATGTTCCTGGGCTTGGGTGTCGGAGCGTTTTCGGCTGGCATC
>JBDTUY010000042.1:0-17015 GCA_040007495.1 Acidobacteriota bacterium
GCACCGGCGACCTCAAGCCCAGCATGTGCTGCGGAGCCGTGAACCGCGGCGTCGCGCTCTACAACGGCAAGGTGTTCGCGAGCCTGATCAATGGCCGCCTGGTGGCGCTGAACGCCGAGACCGGCAAGCTCGTGTGGTCGATGCAAACCACCGAACCAGGCACCGACATGACCATCACCAGCGCGGTGCGCGTAGTGAAAGGGAAAGTGATTGTCGGCACTGCAGGCGCGGAGTTTAACCAACGAGGTTACTTCAGCGCCTACGACACCGAAACGGGCAAGATGGCGTGGCGTTTTTATACAGTTCCTGGCGATCCTTCAAAACCCTTCGAGCATGCCGAATTGAAAGACGCAGCCAAAACCTGGACCGGAGAATGGTGGAAATCAGGCGGAGGCGGAACAGTCTGGGACGGCATGGCCTACGATGCCGACGCAGACCTGTTGTACGTCGGCACCGGCAACGGCGCGCCCTGGAATCGCGATTTCCGCAGCCCCGGCGGCGGCGACAATTTATTTCTCTGCTCAATCCTGGCAGTCAAGCCCGACACGGGAAAGCTAGTTTGGTACTTCCAGACAACTCCAGGCGAAAGCTGGGATTTTACTTCTGTACAATCGCTGATACTGGCCGACATCAAGATCAATGGAACGGACCGCAAAGTAATCATGCAGGCGCCCAAGAACGGATTCTTCTACGTCTTGGACCGCTTAACCGGTAGCTTCATCTCGGGCGAGCCTTATTCGGAAGTCACGTGGGCAAAGGGACTGGATAAAAATGGCCGCCCCATCGAAAATCCCGGCGTGCGTTACAAGGAAGGCCCCATAGAAATTTCACCGGGATCAAGCGGAGGCCACAACTGGCCCCCGATGGCCTTCAGTCCGGTGACAGGCTTGGTCTACATTCCAGGCTCCAACAACTCGCGCATGTATAAAGCGACGCCGACCTTCGCACCCGAAAAGGGCAAACAAGTCACTGGAGTCGAGCTAAACGACTTCGCAGCCGGCATCTCACCCGCCGGCGCGAAGATCACCAACAAGGGCAACTTCCTGAAAGCCTGGGACCCGATCGAGCAAAAAGCCCGCTGGTCAATTCCCTTCACCGGAGGCTTCAGCGGAGGCGTGATGGCAACCGCAGGCAATCTGGTGTTCGCCCCATCCGGCGATAAGTTGCTCGCGTTCACGGCAGATAAAGGCGAGAAGGTGTGGGAAGCGACCCTCGAACCAGGCGTCGCGACACCCATGAGCTTCGAGTTGGACGGCAAGCAATACGTAAGCGCGTTAGCTGGTCGAGGAACGTCACAGGCTCCGAGCCGTTTGTACACGTTCGCTTTGGACGGGAAACTACCCGCCCCGCAAACGAATTCCCCAGCGAAGAAATGAATGGAATCCTACCAAATTGCCTAGTATATTAGGCATCAAGATTGCTTACTGCATATTTGCCTAATATACTAGGCATGTGCTCGACCTCATCTCAATAGGCGAGGAGATCGCCCAGGCCCGCAAGCAGCTCAATCTGAGTCAAGCCGAACTGTCGAGTAAGGCAGGGTTGAGCCGAGCCACCCTGGACGCGCTTGAGAATGGTCGTGCCCGAGAGCTCGGGTTCTCAAAGCTCACCAAACTGCTCACCGCGATTGGACTTGAGTTGAAGCTGCAACCTACCGGCGCGCGCCGCCCCACACTGGACGACCTGATAGCAGAGGACCTGGATGATCAAAGTCTGGACCGACGCAGCTGAGGCGGGTTTGCTGGACCGCGATGGTCGCGGCAGCGCCTTCGCCTATCTTCCAGACACGGCTCCCACGCGCGCCGTGTCGGTCACCATGCCGGTGCGTCTTCCATCCTGGAGCACTCCTTTCGGCTTGCCGCCCATTTTTGAGATGAATCTGCCGGAAGGCTTCCTGCGAGAGCGTCTCCGCCTCGCGTTCGCTAAAGCGACGGGCTCCTTTGATGAATTTGACTTACTATCGGTCGTCGGCCGTTCGCAAGTCGGCCGCATCCGCTACACCGGCGACAAGGAACAGTTGCACGAAGACGTACCGTTTCAATCGGTCGATGAAATCCTCGAATACAGACGCGGAGGCGACCTGTTCCGGTACCTGCTAGAGAAGTTCGCTACCTTCTCCGGCATCAGCGGCGTACAACCCAAGATCCTGGTGCGCGATGAAAACGCCTTCGCCCACAAGGAACAACCTGGCCATCGCCTTTCGCAAAGCTATGGAGGCGCGACCCACATCGTAAAGCTTTGGGATGCAAACGAATATCCGCAACTGGCCGCCAACGAATTTTTCTGTCTCACGGTTGCCCAGAAATGTGGACTCGACGTGCCTCCGTTTCGTCTTGCCGAAGATGGCATGGCTCTCGTGATTGACCGCTTTGATCTCCGCATGGACGGAACCTACGTGGGTTTCGAGGACTTCTGCGTACTGAACGCCCGCAGGACCGATGAAAAATATCGGGGCAGCTACGAAACATCTATCATGAAGCGTTTCGGTCAGTTCGCGAACTCCACGCACGTCAATGAAGACACGGATAAGCTCTTCACTTTGATTGCCCTGAACTGCGCCCTACGCAATGGCGACGCGCATTTGAAGAACTTTGGGATCGTCTATGACGACGTGCTGGGGGAAGCTCGGCTCGCGCCTGTCTACGATCTGGTCACCACCTCCGTGTATCTCGCCAAGGACAGCCTTGCCCTGACATTGAACGGCGCAACCCGATGGCCCACGGCGAAGGAACTAAGGAAGCTGGGCGAAATTCGGGGAGGCGGCTCGCCTGCGAAAATCAGACAGACGCTCGAGCGCATCGACGGTGCGATGCGCGAGACCGCAAAAGAAGTCCAATCCTATGTGAAGCAGCATCCGGAATTTGAAGACATTGGACAGCGGATGCTCCAGGAGTGGGAAATCGGATCGGCGACGTCCTTACGGGGCAAGACCTGATCACCAGTCGTGCCCAAGTATCAGGTCTCGCAAGAGGTTCACCTTGAGTGAACAATAAATAGACGTTCTTAAGCTTCAGCAACATCGTCGCTGGCGAACTCAAACGTCTCCGTGAGTCGCGCAAGAATCTCAGGAGTCATGCCTTCCACAGCATGCAACTGATCGAGTGTCGGCGGACCCTTACGGAAAAGTTCTTCTAGACGGTGCGCTACTTCCCAATCAATAGCCAAAGCACTTTGAACACCACTAAATCGGTAAGGGTCCAACTTCTCAATGCCCTTGCCAGATAGAATGTTTCGGAGATTACGAAGTGTATAAACGGATAGGTCGAGTCCATTTGCCCCCGCGAATCTCGCGAGGGTTGCTTCAAGGCAAGCCTTGATGGCTGCGAGTTGTCGCTGAGTTTCTTCCAAAGCCTTGACAGCCTTTTGCCGATCCTCCTGCTCATCAGAAAGAATAGACATGGAACTGCGGTACGCCTCGAAATCTAGCGTCCAAGTGTGGGCTATTCTTTTTTGCAACAGTGAGTGTGTGTACTCAACTCCGACATCAAAAACGGCAGGCGCGGATCCTTCCTTTAAGAGCTCAGGGAATGACAAGCACCGAAATTTGAGCGATTGACTAGGCCCAAGATGCCGAATGCCGATCTCCAAGGGTCGCGGCATCTCTTTATTAGGCCAAACAAGTTCGGGAGGAAACTTGAAGTCTATGTCTAAGGCAGGGAAGCCGCCCACATTCTGGACGTTTATCAAACACAAAATGCCTCCTCTGGTGGCTGTGCTTATCATCACAAGTGGAGGAACAGCAATCTGTCTCCGACGTAGATCTTCTATCTCATGATGAGCGAGCGGCTGATTGTGATACTCATATCGACGGTAATACTTGTGATCGGGCCCTTGGTGTGGAGCTTGTTCGCTCTTCGGAACATTAACGACAAGCACAGTCGTACCGTTGGATCCGGTTAAGGTTGAGACTCTGAGTCCGGGGACCGGGGGGCGAACCTTCGATGCAATTACTTGCCCAAGGGATTCTCGGCTAAATTTTGCAACGTCCACACCGTCGATCTCCGAAGGCAGATCATCTAGTTCGCGAACTCCGATGATAATTGAACCCCCGTCCGAGTTCGCAAAGGCTGAAACGTCCTTCGCGATGTCATCTTTGAACTGGTTTGGGTTCGTCGGTCGACCAGACTTATAGTCGAGGTGCAAGTCTTCAGGGATCTTGGCAGCAATCAGTTGCTCCACGTCCGAGAAGGTGTGCAATTCGAGAAAAGGGCCGTTCATTCTACTCAGTCTAGCCCCTCTTCGTGGTTAGCCCGTCTCCTTAAAGAGCTCCTCCAGGCGACGCACTACCTCTTCATGGTCCAGTAGTTCGCCCCGACGCGCAGCAACTCTACCAACGTCAACTGCGGCCTTTAGGCCCCTATTGTACTCAGCAATTTGGTCAACTGAACGTTCTGATACGGATTCCATTCCTTACTTCGCGGTCTTCACCGCATGCCCGCCGAACTGATTCCGCATGGCCGATAGCATCCGGGCCCCGTACGAATTCTCCTGGCGCGACCGGAAGCGCATCATCAGGCTCAACGCGATCACGGGAGCAGGTACGGCTGTGTTGATCGATTCTTCCACCGTCCAGCGTCCCTCGCCCGAGTCTTCCACGTAGGGTGCCAGACCTTCCAGCTTCGGGTTATCCCGCAAAGCAGCAGCCGTCAGTTCCAGCAGCCAGCTTCGTACTACGCTGCCTTGCATCCACAAATCCGCGACCCTCGGCATGTCGATGTCATAGCGCGATGCTTCCATGATCTCGAAGCCCTCGGCATACGCCTGCATCATCGCGTATTCGATCCCGTTGTGGACCATCTTCACGAAGTGGCCCGATCCAATCGGCCCGCAGTGCATGTACCCCTTGGGCGGCGCAAGCGTCTTCAGAATCGGTTCCACCAACTTGAAATCTTCGACCTCGCCACCGACCATCAAACAGTAACCGACCTTCAATCCCCATACACCGCCGCTCGTGCCCGCATCCATATAGTGGATGCCCAGTGGCTTCAGTGCCTCAGCCCGGGCAACGTCGTCGGTAAATCGGGAGTTGCCACCATCGATAATCAGATCCCCAGGTGACAGCAACTTGGACAACGCGTCAATCGTCTCCTGTGTCGGTTTGCCTGACGGAACCATCACCCAAACCACTCGGGGAGCTTCCAGTTGCGCCACCAAACCTTCCAGATCGGCGGCAATCGTCGCGCCCATCTCTCGAGCCTTGTCGCGGCTAGTGGTACCACGGTCGTACCCGATCACCTCATGCTCCCCTTGCGTAAGCCGGGTCGCCATATTCCCGCCCATTTTGCCTAAACCAATCATTCCAATGCGCATGTGGATAAGTGTAGCGAACGTCACGCAGCGCTGTCGGCGACCGCTCCCTTTCTTTGAGGTATGTAGCAATTGGCGCAAAAACTTCTCAACGGATTCATCCCCAACCGCGTATAACAATCAGGAAACAATGGAGGGTGGCGTAAAGCCGCGCAGACCTTCAGGTCGGCTGCTGACCAGTCGGGTCGAATCTCCGAGGGTCGTCCGCCAGTCATATAGGATGTAGAAGCGCACGGCGCGAGAAACAACAGTGGACCACGCGGCACTAGCTAAATTGCTGGAGTTCCCCCCTACCCGGGAGACTCATGACCCTGCGCCCGGGCGTTCACCGCGCCAGTCAACGATTCCCGGCGTCACGACGTCGAGCAACATTTCGAGCAATACAGGGAGGCAGGATCTGGCGTCGTTCGATGAGCTTCTAGCAGCGCACCAGCCTCGCGTGCTGCGGACGGCCTATCGTCTATTGGGCCGGATCGAAGACGCTCAGGACGCCACGCAGGAAGTATTCCTGCGGTTACTGAAACATCTGGAGCACCTGCAAGGCGAGCCGCAAGCCTGGCTCTATCGGGTGACGGTAAATATTTGCAACGACCAGTTTCGCCGACGTCGAGGGACGCTCTCCCTGGTGAAGGATCGCGAGACCGGGGAGTCTGTGGACCTCCCCGATCCATCGCCATCGGCGGAGGAAGGACTGACCCTTGCCGAGCGTAAGCGCTGGCTGATGGAAGGCCTGGAAACCTTAGCCGAACGCGAGCGGTCGGCAGTGGTGTTGCGCGACATTGAGGGTCTTTCGACGCGCGAGGTCGCCGCGATTTTAGAAGTAGAAGAAGTGACGATTCGCAGCCAGATATCCAACGCCAGAGTGAAGTTGGCCCGGTATGTAACGGCGCGGCAGAGGGCAAAGAAGTGATAGCCGGATGGGGGGAGGGACCCCAGTCCCGCGCGGAGGCCCTAGCCTCCGCTTCAAGAGACTATTTAAAGCCAGCCTTAGGGCTGGCTGCGGGACAAGGGTCCCGCAGCCCATTGGCAAAGAGGCAAGCATGACCTGTCAGGAATGCATCGAAGTTCTATTTGAAGACGAAGCTCTTTTCGAAGGATCCGGTGGGGAAGTAGGGCGTGAGGCATTGATCCATCTGGGTGAATGTGAGGATTGCCGCACCCTGGCACGCGAGATTCAGACCAACGCGACAGCTTTGCGGGAAATGCGCGATGACGCCCTGCCCGAAATACCAGCACGGCCCGTCGTCCTAACCTCAGCAAGTAACAAGCGCTGGTCCGCGTCACGATATCTGTATCCATTGGCAGCCGCAGCAGCACTGGTTGCAGCGATCGGGTTGAGTGTGTGGCGCTCGAACAATCTTCCGACTGAGGTCGCCGGTGTAGTGATCCCGTCCTCCCGGCCTGAAGTCGCAGCAGTCCTACCGACTGCGGTGGATGGGATTAGGCGAACAAATGGCCCGCAAGTAGCGAGCCGCGCCTTGCGACCGGCAAATCTGACGAGCCGCGACGCCTCTAATCAAAGGCGTCAGGGAGCGGAGTTCCGAAGCGCAGCAAATATCACGGCGCAAGCAGCACCCCCGACCCGACCAGAACCAATGAAGATATTGACCGCCGATCCGAACGTGGTGATTTATTTAGTGCTCGGAGAATCGAGCGTCCAAGCGGATAGTGAAGGAGAAATTCTATGAAGAGACTACTGACTGTGATATTCGCCGCCGGGCTGACGTTCGGCCAGGTGACCGATCCGACCAAACCACCCAAACCGATAACCCCGGCACGCCCCGGCGACGTAGTCAAGGTACTGAACATACGGTCGGAGACTCCCCCAAATCGCGGCAACAGCGCCGTCAGAACGGTGCTCGGCATGTACCCGTCAGGTTCCGGCGTGGAGATGGTATTTGATGAAACCAGCCGGACGCTGGTGGTGCGAGGCCCCGCCGCTGCGGTCAAGCTGATCGAGGATACGCTCAAGGTGATCGACGTCGCCCCGCCGCCGTCAGCATCGGTGGCGAACGTCGAAGTTACGATCCAGTTGCTGTACGCATCGTCGAAAGAGGATGCGAAGAATGTTGTCCCCTCTGAGTTGCAGCCTACGGTGCAACAACTTCGTGCCGTGTTTCCATATACCAGCTATCGGGTGATGGACACACTTTTGCTCCGCGGCCGCGACGATCAAAATATGAGCGATGGTGGCACACTTTCGGGAAGTAACAGCGTCTACAACCTGGAATACCATCCCAATATTGGGCCCAAGGTCCCATCCAGAACGATTCGACTAAAAAACCTGCGGTTTAGTTTGAGAATTCTGGTATCTAATAGCTATACCCAGGTGGGCCTGAACACCGATATCGATGCTCGCGAAGGCCAGAAGACCGTTGTCGGGAAGATGAATGTATCGGGCACCGAAGATGCAATCTTCCTGGTCGTCTCCCCGAAAGTAATCGAGTAGCTCTGTGTTAGACGTGGCGCGCGATTCATCGAGCACGGGGGCTTCAGCCTCCCAACGACATTCCGGAGCGCAGTTAAAGCTCCTTGGCTCGGAAGATCGCGCGCCTCAACCCTACAACGAAAACGACAACCCCGTATAGTTCTCCGCCAACGACGTCGACGACGCCCGCGACCCCATCACGTAAGTCAACTCCGCTAACTGTCGATGCCGCTCAAATTCACTCTCAGACGGAAACCGGTGCAGCATCGAAGTCATCCACCAGGAAAAATGCTGCACCTTCCAGCCCCGATGCAAACAGATCTCGGTATACCTCTGTAGCAAATCACCTTGGTTCACAGCCTTCTGTGACTTGTAGAACTCCACGAACCCCGCCGCCATCACCCGAACATCCGCAACCGCTAGATTGAGGCCCTTCGCTCCGGTCGCAGGAACAATATGCGCGGCATCGCCTGCCAGATATATAACTTGCCGTACTGCGGGCGGATGGTCTTGGAAGAAGAGCTAGTTGCCATCTCTCACCAACGACCGACCGATGTGGCGCACGCACTCGTGCGTGCCGCGTCGAGACTCCGCTCGACGCCTTTCGCGGGGCAGACAATCGCACGCGCCGACCACTAAGCAGTAGCACCTAAACTCAGCAGCGTTTGTTTCACAACCGACCGCGTCAGCGGCACCTTATAGCCATTCTTCGCCAATGGACGAGCACCCTCCACAGCCTTCTCACCAGCCCGCGCCGCGAGCTCTTCCGTGATCTTCTGACCCGTCAACATCTTCTCAACCTCAGGCAACCGCCAAGGAATCGGAGCCACACCACCCAGCACCACCCGAGCGCTCCGGCAAACATCGCCATCCATCTCCAGCACCGCCGCCACACTGATCACCGCATGCGTCCAAGCTTCGCGATCGAGGATCTTCGTATAGGTACTGCGTGTACCGGACTTTGGTCCAGGCAGGATCACTTCGGCCAGGACCTCATTCGCCAAGAGGGAGTTCTCCCGCGCTGGGTTCAGGGTTGGGAGCGTGAAGAAGTCCCCGGCATTTACTTGACGCTCGGCAGCATTACCCACAATCCGAAACCTTGCATCCAGCGCGACCAAAGCCACTGCGGTGTCTGAAGGATGAACAATGTAACTTGGCCCACCGCCGAAAATCGCGTGAAACTCGTTCTCTCCGACGACGCTGAAACACTGATTTCCACCATTCTTGTAGCAAGGAAAGTTATTGCGGTAGTACCAGCACCAGGGTCTTTGCATCAGGTTGCCTGCGAGGGTTCCCGCATTGCGAATCTGCGGTGTGCCGACCTGACCTGCCGCCTCGGCCAGGACGCGGAAGTTCGTTCGAATACTCGGGTCGTGACTAATGGCATCAAGCGTCACAAAGCCTCCGAGGCTCAGCTCAGCTATCGACGAGGGCAGCGTGGGGCCAACTCGAATCTTTGCCATGATTCCGCTGAGCTCGGGCTGCGGCTTAAAATTCACCAGCACATCCGGCGTAACAATCCGCTCCTTAATCATCCCCAGCAGATCACTTCCCCCGCCCACCACCATCGAATTCGGATTCTGCGCCATCATCGCGGCGGCTTCCTGCGCGGAACGCGCGTTCAAATTGCGAAAGCTCTTCATGCCGCACCTCCCGCCTTCGACTTATTCAACGCATCCAGGATCTTCTCCCGCGTCATTGGCAGGCTCGTCATCCGAACCCCGATCGCGTTGTAGATCGCATTAGCAACCGCCGCGACCGTGGGAATAATGGTCGGCTCACCCAACGTCTTCGCCCCAAACGGACCATACGGATCGTCCGTCTCAATCCACAACACATCCACTGACGGAGCATCCATATGCGTCATGATGCGAGCCCCGTAATACCCCGCATTAATCGGGCGACCAGAGCGTTGGTCGTACCGCAGTTCCTCGTGCAGAGCCATCCCGATGCCTTGAATCGATCCGCCCTGCACCTGGCTCTCCGCAGTCAACGGGTTCACGATGCGCCCGCTATCATGCGCCGCCGTGAATTTAGTGACGATGGCGCGTCCGGTTTCGATGTTTACCTCGACCTCGGCAAAGTGCGCCACAAACGATTGCCGCGAGCCTTGAATCGGTTGCGGCGTGGGCGTCGCCATCGCCGTTAAAAACTCGCCCGCTTTGGGCAAGCCCTTGTCCGCGATCTGCTGCTTCAGATCCTTTACCGCAGCCACCACCGCATTGCCCGTCTGCACCGTCGTGCGGCTGCCCGATTCGCCGACAGAAAACGGACAGCTATCGGTATCGCCCCACCGCACCGTGACCTTCGATAGCGGCACTCCGAACTCTTCCGCCGCGATCAGACCCATCGTCGTCTTCGCTGCCGTCCCGCAATCCGTAACACCGACGTGGATATAAAACTGCCCCTGCGAATCCACGCGAGCCACCGCGCTACTGCGACCCAGCGCGCTGCCGAACATCCCCATCCCCATACCTGCGCCCCGCTTTACCGCACCCGCGCCTGATCCCGCAACAGGCTTCCAACGCTGCTTCCAACCGAACGCTTCAGCACCCTTCCGCAAGCAATCTTCCAGACCAAAACTCGTATAAGGAGTCTGATCGCGAAACTTACGCGTCATGTTCTTCAGCCGAAACTCTAGCGGGTCCATCTTCACCCGATACGCAGCATCGTCCATCATCGATTCCACGCCGAACACACCCTGCGGATACGCCGGAGCACGATAATTCGCCGACACAGCGGTATTCGTATATACCGGTGTTACGCTGGTCTCCAGATGCGGCACCTGATAAATTTCCGTGCCCGAAAGATCGCCCGAGCTTTTGCGATATGCCCCCATGCCGGTCTTCGCGATCAACTGAATCGCGGTCAGCGTGCCGTCGTTCTTCACCCCGACCTTATAGGACTGTTTGCTCGACCAGCGCCCATGCACGCTGACGAAATCTTCCTTGCGCGTGAACTCCAGCTTTACCGGAGCACCTGCCTCTTTCGCCAACATTGCCGCCATTAAATCGAAATCATGCGCCTGATTCTTGTTGCCGAAGCCTCCGCCCATGTACTGGCAAACCACGCGCACATCGGCCTCCTGCAACTTTAGATCTTTTGCAATATCGCGTTGGCAATTCGCGATTCCCTGTGTCGACGCATACACCGTCAGCTTCTTGCCTTCCCACTCGGCCAACGCGACTCGCATTTCCAACTGCGCGTTGTTGTGATGCGCGGTCTCAAAGCTACCTTCCAGCACATGATCCGCCGCCGCCAACCCCTGCGCCACATCGCCGCGCTTGTAGGTCTGCGGCTCCTTGCGGCGCTGATTGTTGGGCGATAGGTTCCCGCCCGCGTGCACCTCCGGCGCACCTTCGGCCAATGCTTTGTCTACGTCGAGCACAAACGGCAGCACATCGTAATCGACTTCGATCAACAGCAGAGCCTCTTCCGCCACATGCCGATCCACTGCCGCGACCGCCGCAACCGAATCGCCAAAGTACCGCACCGGATTATTGAACAACTTGCGCTGCCCCAACTGATCGCCGCCGCTCCAGGTAACGTCGCAATTTTCAGGCGTCAAAATCGCCTTCACACCCGCCAGTTTCAGTGCCTTCGAAACATCAATCTTGCGGACATTCGCATGTGGATGTGGGCTGCGCAGCACGCGACCATACAGCATCCCAGGCAGATGTAGGTCACCCGTATAGTTCGCGTGACCCGTGACGCGCAGCAGCGCATCGATACGCGGAGTTCGATGGCCTACCGAGTTCAGCGGGTTCATGCCTTACCTCCCGGCGTCGCCAAAGTTCCAGCAGCCGCCATGACAGCCTCTACATAGTGGTTGTAATTCGAACAGCGGCACAGATTCCCGGTCATCCCCGCCCGAACCTCATCCCGGGTTGGCTTTGGATTTGAATTGAGCAACGCCTTCGCCGCCATCAACTGCCCCGAAGTGCAGTAGCCGCATTGTGGAGCATCATGCTCGATGAAGGCCTGTTGCAATGGGTCGAGCACCTCACCCTGAGCACCATCGCTCCTAGCCAACCCCTCCACCGTTTGCACCGTCCGGCCATCCATCCAAGCCGCAAGCTGGCTGCACGCGTACATGGCTTTGCCGTCGATCAGCACCGTGCAAGCTCCGCATTCGCCACGATCACAGCCGATCTTGGTCCCCGTCAGATTCAGGTGATCGCGTAGTACCTCGACTAGTGTCCACCGATCTTCAACCTCAACCGTTTGTTTCTGACCGTTGACGATGAGGCTGATCGTAGTGCGAGGGACAGTCGCGATTCCCGCCGTCGCGACGTTCAAGGGCGCTTGCGCCTGCGTTTGCTGCGCCTCGGCCAAAGGTACACTCGCAGCAACGATGCCGACACTCGTGCCCTCGACGAACAGCCGTCGGGATATTTTCTTCATGATGGCCCCCCTAAGTGAACCGGACGTTTCCGCACCGATTTTATCACTCGGGGCTGTTCACGGCTTTACATCCCAGCTAATCGAATACATGACAAGCCCCTAGCGGTTGTGAGTTAAGAGAGCCGTCTTTCTGCATTAGGAAGGCTAACCAATAACAGCTCGGGACGTCCTTAAAGCATGCATTTGGAGAGGAATCACCCCACCAGAGCCGCGAACAACAGTGAGCGACTCCGAATAAGTAGCTCCGACGTCCACGCCGGAGAACTCTATGGCGAATCAACCAGTCATCTTCCATGTGCGGAATCACGAGTCCTTTCATTCTCATCCGAAGGCCGAGCCACGTCCGCACATAAGCTCTGCCAAACCTTGCTGCTAATTGCCGTCTTCGCCTCCGTAGCCTTCGCCCAACCTACTGCATCGCCCACCTTCGAAGTCGCGTCCATTAAAGCCGCCGCGCCTGAACCGCAGGGGCGCGTATTTGTGGGCCCCGCTTTGGGCGGCCCCGGCACGCCCGATCCCGGCCACATCACCTGGGCCAATGCGAGCCTCCAAAACATAGTGAATACGGCCTTCGATGTGAAGAACTTTCAGGTGACTGGCCCGGCCTGGCTCACCACCGAACGCTTCGACTACGCCTTAAAGGTCCCGGACGGCGCGACCAAGGAGCAGGTCCGGGTCATGTGGCAGAACCTGCTTAAGGAACGCTTTGGAATGGTAGTGCATCACGATTCCAAGGAGTTTCAAGTCGACGAATTGGTCGTCGGCAAGAACGGTCACAAGCTGAAGGAGGCGAAGGACCCGAACGCGCCGCTCGCCGAGGGCGCGCCGAAGATTGAGAACGGTCAACTGCAGGGTCCCGGCATGTTCACAATGATCCGCATAGATGAGAAGGGTCCGCACGCCACCACGACCGCCAACACACAACCGATGATAAATTTGGTGACCTTGCTGACGTCCCAATTGGGCCACCCTGTGGTCGATAAAACGGGGCTGACGGGCAAGTACGATTTCGCGCTCGATTTCGTCCCCAACATGGCGGGGGTGTCTTTGTCCCTCCCGCCCGGAGCACAGGCCAACGGCGCTGCCGATACGCTCCCCGATCTCGCCTCCGCGATCCAGAGCCAGCTGGGCTTGCGGCTCGTGGCAGGCAAGGCGAAGCTCGACGTGATCCTGATCGATAAACTCGAGAAAGTCCCGACCGAAAACTAGCGCTCCGGTCCATTTCTCCAACCCAACCATATTTCGCCGCGCACGCACCGCCCGCATTGTGCCAGCATGAATAAATCGAATGCGTTTCGCGATTGTGGGCACGCGTGGGATTCCCGCGCGCTATGGAGGCTTTGAAACCTTTGCCGAAGAACTCTCTACTCGCTTAGCCGCCCGCGGGCATGCGCTGACCGTCTATTGCCGTCAGCGTCACGCCGAGCCGACCTATCGCGGCGTAAAGCTCGTTTACCTGCCCACCGTCCATCACAAGTATCTCGACACCATCGCGCATACGTTCTTTTCGACACTGCATCTTGCCGCAGTTCGCAATCAGGATTGCGTGCTCTACTGCAACGCCGCGAATGCAATTTTCACCTGGCTGCCTCGTCTGATGGGTATGCCGGTTGCGTTGAATGTCGACGGACTGGAACGGAATCGCAAGAAGTGGAATGTGGTGGCAAAGGCTTGGTACCGCATATCCGAATGGCTCGCGACCTGGACACCGAACGTGATCGTGACCGACGCGCAGGCCATCGAGGATTATTATCGCGACCACTATAAGTGCAAGTCGGTCATGATCGCCTATGGCGCTGAGATTGGTCCGGTGACCAGCTCTGCAGTGCTGCAAACCTTAAGCTTGGATGGCGGCAAGTACTTCCTGTATGTCAGCCGCATGGAGCCGGAGAACAACGGCCTGCTGGTGCGCGAAGCCTTTGAAAAAGTAAAGACCCCGATGAAGCTGGCTCTAATCGGCGACGCGCCGTACGCAGCGGAATACATCGCAAAGGTCCACGATACTAAGGACCCGCGGATCGTCATGCCGGGTGCAATTTATGGCGCAGGCTATCGCGAGTTAGGATCGCACTGTTTCGCATATGTCCATGCGACTGAGGTCGGCGGAACGCATCCGGCGCTGATTGAAGCGATGGGCCGAGGTGCACTGACGCTGTATCTGGATACGCCGGAGAATCGCGAGGTGGCGGGTGGCGCGGGCATCCCCTTTACTCGCGATAATCTGACGGAAGTCATGCAGCGCGTAACCGAGATGGACTGCGCAGAGCTTGCCCAATGGCGCGCCTTGGCCATGGAACGCGTGCGCGAGCGCTACAGTTGGGATGCAGTCACCGACGCGTATGAGAAATTGTTGACTTCAGGTTGTTCCATCACATGAGTACTACCCAAGCCGTAAAACAAGCCCCAATTCAAGCAGTGGAAGCAGTAATGCCGAACAAACAAGCGATGAGATCGTGGTTGGAAGTTTCTCTGGGCCGAATCCGCGGCAACTATCGAGCCGTGCAACAGACCATCCGCGAAGGCGGCCAAGGCGGGCGCACGATTGAGGTCATGCCAGTGGTCAAAGCCGACGCCTACGGTCACGGCGCACTGGAAGTCGCGCGCGTGCTGGAAGACGAAGGCGCAACCTGGCTCGCGGTATCGAACGTGGAAGAAGGCATCGCGCTGCGCCTCGCGGGAATCAAAGCTCGCATCCTTGTGATGGCGGATTTCCTTCCGGGTCCCGGTCGCGCCGCGCTTAAAGAATTTGCTCTCACGCCGGTGATCCACTCGTTGGCCGACCTGGCGCACGTCGACGTTCCGTATCATCTGAAAATCGATACCGGCATGGGGCGTTTAGGTACCCGAGCATCCGCCGAGGCCATCGTGAAAGCCGTATCCGCGACCTCCGCGCGCATGGAGGGCTTGATGACGCATTTTGCTTCGTCGGCCAATTTTGAAAATCCGCAGACCGACGATCAGATCGCTCAGTTTGAACGCGTCGTCGCGGCGTTGCGAGTCTGTGGCTTGCATCCGCGCTATATACACACGGCCAGTACCAACGTGGTTGCCTATCCACGGTCAGCAACGCTCGACGACTCCGCCGATTCGACCAACGGAGCCTGGGGCAATCTGGTCCGGCCCGGTCACGCGATCTACGGTTACGTCCCGGTCGCCAAAGGCACGCCACCCACCAGCAAAATCCGCGCCCCGCGCCTGCAGGTTCAGCCGGCTCTCAGTTGGAAGGCGACCGTCCTCGCGATCAACGAAGTGGAGACCGGCGCGCGCATCGGTTACGGCGGCATTCATCGGGCGGATCGCCCCATGCGCCTGGCGATCCTGGCGGCGGGTTATGCCGATGGAATTCCGCATCGCCTGGGCAACCGAGGCCAAGTCATCGCGGGTCCGGGCATTCTGGCACCAATCATCGGCGCTGTGTCGATGGATCTCACCACCATCGACGCCACCAGTGCACCGCATTTGAAGATCGGCGATTCGGTCATGTTGCTGGGCGAACTGGGCGGCGTGTCGATCAACGCGCAGCAAATGGCTCGCGTCGCGGGGACGATTTCCTATAGCGTTCTGTGCGGCATCAGCGCGCGCGTAAAGCGAGTGTATACGGATTAGGGTCGTCTCGCCCTTAAGGTGGATAACCTCACGGCTGATGTGGCGTGAGCTTTAGCTTGCATAGGAGCTTCAGCTCCGCATCGGAAGTTGTGTGGGAGGCTAAAGCCCCTGTGCTAGATATCCGGAACGGATCCAAAAGACGGAAATCGCGCGCCACGTCCCCTTTCAGCCCCTGTGTTCATTTGACCCACCCCCTGTGACGCGCGTAAACTAGCCAGATGCGTCCGAACAAGCACTTGGTGCTGATGATCTGCGCGGTGGTCGTGGCCGGACTGTTTTCCGTCCGCTATATGGCCGGTGCGTTATACAAACCACCGGCGGTTGTGCAGGCTCCCAAAGGCGACGATTCGCTCTCCCGCCGCATCACCGAACACCTGACCATTGGCAAGGGCGACTCGCTGGATAAGATCCTCGGTCGCGTCGGCTTGGATGCGAATGCGCGCGCGGAAGCCATCAGCGCGCTGCGCGAAGTCTTCGACGTCCGCAAGATTCGGATCGGCCGCGACCTGCTGCTCACCAAGCGCGAAAAGACCGGCGACCTGGAAGCGATCGAGTATCAGGTTGACTCGGATCACAAACTGCACCTGGTCCGTCAGGACGGAGTCAGCTCCGCCGAGATGGTCCAGATTCCCAGCGTCAGTAAAGAGATTGCCGCCTGCGGCGAACTGCAGGGTTCCCTCTCGGCGAGCTTTGAGCGGATGGGCGAAAATCCATCGCTGGCCAGCGAGATGGCAGAGATCTTCTCTTTTGACATTGATTTCTACCGCAACCCCAGGGCTGGCGACCGCTTCTGTCTGCTATTCGAGAAGAAGGTCTACGAAAACGGTCAAGCTCCGTCCTATGGAAAGATCCTCGCCGCCCGCTATGTGAATGGCCGCATACCGTACGACGCGTTCCTGTTCACGGGTGCGGACGCAGATACGAGAAAAGCAGCCAGGGGCGCGTATTATTCGTCCGACGGCAAGGCTCTGATGGCCGCGTTCCTCCGATCGCCTCTGGAGTTTGACGCACGCATCAGTTCGCATTTTTCCAGCAGCCGCCTGCATCCGGTGTTGAACATCGCACGCCCCCATTTCGGCACCGATTACGCAGCACCTACGGGAACGCCAGTGCGAACCGTCGGCGCTGGCCGCGTGTCGTCGGCTTCTTACACAGATTCGTCCGGCAACATGGTGACAGTGGATCACCCCGATGGCTACCGCACGCAATATCTGCACCTGTCGCGCATGCTGGTGCGTCCGGGTCAACATGTAGATCAAGGCGAGCATAT
>JBDTUY010000043.1:0-16517 GCA_040007495.1 Acidobacteriota bacterium
AATGATGCCGGTATGCAACCGGAGGCACCGCGCCCGCGCCTACTTGTGGCGGTACGTGATGCGTCCCTTGGTCAAATCATACGGCGACATCTCTAGGGTGACGCGATCCCCGGCCAGCACGCGAATGCGATTGCGCCTCAATTTGCCGGCCAAATGCGCCAAAATTATCTTTTCCTGGTCGAGCTGTACGCTAAACAGGCCACTTGGGAATTTCTCAACCACCGTACCCGTAACTTCAATATTATCTTCTTTACTCATTGTCCTCCAGATAGTGATTATGGCACACCGCTCAACGGCAAACGAAACGCAGGCCATCGGCGGCGCACCGCAACATCCCGCAATCCCGCTTGTTCAGCTAAGTGCTTGAGCTCTTCAGCACGAAAACCTGCCTCCACCGAAATGGCCCCATCGTGCACGGTAACCGGGTCCCACCTTAGTACCGGACTCGACCATCGCATGAAATAGTATGGGATCGGATGCCGCTCCAGATCGATCACCAGGACAGCCCGTCGCGCCACTCGGCCAAACTCCCGCAGTAATTCGACCACCTGAGCATTCGTAAAGTGATGCAAGAATAGCGAGCAAAAAACGATGTCGAAACTCCCTGGAGCCACCGGTAAATAGAACGCATCGCCCGCAATTCTATCTCCCGCAAGCGCTAGGTGCGACGGGATGTAGTCAAGCGAAGTCACACGGGCGTGCGCGTATTCTTCGCTCACGCACTGCCCCATGTCACCAGAAGCGGCACCCACGTCCAACAGACTAAATGGTTTCCCTGCTTCGATATACCCCCGCGCCACGCAGTCGGCCAGCAGTCGGCGCAGCGTCGAATGACCGCCCCACTGGCGATTGATTCGGACCAGATCGCGCAGGCTGGCTTCGGCCTCCTCAGGCGGAAGCGTATCCAGCAACTCAGGCGTCAGAACGCGCCCCCCCAGACAATGCATGCTCTTCCAGCATACCCTCCCGGTCCTATGCGATGAAGGCTCGAACCATTCCCATGTCAAAATGTTTTTATCCATCTCCAAAATGCGCTATCCTGAAGTAACTAAGGTAATAACTAAGTACAAGTTGCTGAAACACTCACCCTCCGATCGTATCTGAATGCTGAGTGTCCGAATCGACCTTGCTTGCAGAGATTGACCATTAATTCGCAGCCGAATGTTAAGAAGGGCCGTAGTACCATCTACCGCCGTCCAACCCGCTGTTTGCTTCTTAGGAAGGCTTGAGCCTAATAACTTTGAGGAGTTCGCACATGATTGACAGGCCAGTCCACAATTCCGATGAACCGGTAGCCGAATCAGGTGGATCTAAAATTCCAATTTTATTTGGCGCAATCGTGGCATTGGTCGGAGCCTCGGTTTTCAACTTCTATCAGATGAGCCAACTCCGGGCGGATCTGAGCGAAACTCGACTACTGCTCGCCTCTGAAATCGAGCAGGTCCATCAAACCTCTAGCGGCTCCTCAAAATCCAGTAGAGCTGGGATCGACAATCTGCGTGCGGAATTGGAAGCCGCCAAGCAGGTAGCCTCGAAATTGGCCGGACAAGCTAAGTTGGACGCGACGCATCACGCGGATGAACTGGCGGCGAAGCTAGAACTAGTGCAGGAGACGCAGGCAGCTCAGGCGGCGGAGCAGACGGCAAAAGTCGCTGAATCGGTATCTGCGGTCTCGACCGAGGTTTCGCAAGTCCGGCAGGATGCTTCCACCAATCGGGAGCGCGTTGGCGAAGTTTCAAAAGAGGTCGCGACTGTGAAGAATCAGGCCGACGCGACGCGTGCGGAACTGGAAAAAACCATCGCAGGCCTCAGCTCTGCTCAAGGCGATCTGGGCGTCCAAAGCGGCTTGATCGCCACCAATGGGAAGCAGCTGGCGGCTCTGCGCGCATTAGGCGAACGTAGCTATACCGAATTTAATCTGCCTAAGAGCAAGACCACGTCCCGCGTCGGTGATCTCCTGATCCGGCTGACCAAGACCGATCCCAAGAAAAATCGCTACACGATTGAGGTCGTCGCCGACGACAAGACGATGGAAAAGAAGGACAAGACCATCAACGAACCCGTACAGTTTATTCTCTCGCGCTCAACGCTCCCCTTCGAACTCGTCGTCAACGAAGTGAAGAAAGACGCGATCAGAGGCTATCTGGCGGCACCGAAGGTTCAGCAAGCACGCGGTACGAATTAACTCCACATCGGACCGCCCTGCTAATAAGGCCCGTGCGTAAGCGCGGAGTTCATTGGCGATCTACAGCCGATTCATCAGGCTCGCCGAATACCCCGCCCCAAACCCGTTGTCGATATTGACCACCGTCACATTACTCGCACAACTGTTCAACATGCCGAGCAGCGCCGCCAAACCCTGAAAGCTAGCACCATATCCGACACTCGTCGGGACAGCGATCACTGGAGCGGCCACCAAGCCGCCCACAACGCTTGGCAGCGCGCCTTCCATCCCCGCGCATACAATCACCACCCGAGCCTCGGTCAACCGCTCACGGTGATGCATCAGGCGATGAATACCCGCCACGCCTACATCGTGGATCGCGTCCACTTCGTTCCCCATCACCTCGCAGGTAATCTGCGCTTCTTCAGCAACCGGGAGGTCGCTGGTGCCGGCGCAGATGACGGCGATCTTCCCCTTGCCCTGAGGCGTCCGGTCGCGCCAAATGCGGACCGCACCCGATGCGGGAAACAACTCGGCGTCCGTCTGCTCCAACTTCAAGCGCTGCGCGGTCTCAGGAGCTGCGCGCGTCACAAGAACATTCTTCGCGCCGCGAGAGAGGATTGCAGCAACGATCGCGGAGACTTGATCCGGAGTCTTGCCTTTTCCAAACACCACTTCGGGAATCCCGTGCCGCAAGGCCCGATGATGGTCCACTTTAGCGAAACCCAAATCTTCAAACGGTAGATGCTTCAGGCGAGCCAGCGCCCCCTCGATGTCGACAGCTCCACTGCGCACTTGTTCCAGAAGTCCGCGGAGATGATCTTGGTCCATGGAGTTGAGTGTAGCGAAACCGATAGACCACTAAACACTAGCCGACCAGCAACCGAGCCAACTCCGCGGCCCGATCCGCGAACCGTTCACCTCGCGCAAACGCCTGAGCCGCATGTCCTCTACGCTGCCGTTCCACATCGTCAGCCAACAGAGCACCGATCGCCTCGCGCATCTGTTCCCTGCTCTGCACCAACGCCCCGAATTCCGCCCGCATCACGCTGCGTGCTCCCGACGTATCCAAACACACAGCGGGCAATCCGGAGGCCAACGCCTCCAACAAAGTCAATCCATAGCTCTCATGCCGCGATGGGAACACGTATAAATCAGCCATCGCGAAGAACGCCTGCTTGCGTGCTCCCGTAACATAGCCTGGAAACACCACCTTCGTCCGTAGCATCCGGCCTGCCAGTTCCTGGAGACGCCGCAGGAAACGCTGCCCCTGCATGAACGCAGCTTCCCCACAAACAAACACCCACAGAGGACGATCGGGATAATCGGCCCGCTGCTCCCATTCGAGCAGCATTTCAAGAAAGCTATCCTGACCCTTCTCAGGCGAGATTCTGCTCAGCGTCAACAGGACATCAGCGTTCTCCGGGACGCCGAATTCGCGCCGAAGATCTTGCACGGCTTCATTCGCTGGAGGCTCGTCGCTTGCCCAAATCCCCCAGGGCACCACATGAATCTTCTCCGGCGAGCATTCCGGATAGCAACGCAGCAGAACGTCCTTCATGCCTGACGATGGCACGATAAGCCCCCGTGAAGCCCGCACGCTGGCCTGTTGTTTGTCCCACACCAACCCAGCCATCTTCGGCATGATCCAACGGAGACGCTTGTACCAGCGCACAGTGGTTTCGGGAAGGATCTTTTCGCGCAGGTAGATCGACGTCACATAAGCAACCACGTCGACGTGATAAATGGTGAAGATCGGATAACCCTTCGCCGCGAGTTTATCGAAATCCGGACCCTCGGAAACGTCGTTGACTAAGACAACGCAGTCAGCCGGGTCGTAGCGCATAATCTCCGCCGTAGCTGCCTGCTCAAATGCTCTTGAGAAGTGCGCATAGGCCTTCTCTCTAAATCGAACCAAATCGCTTCCAGACGGAGCGTTGGCCCCCATGACTACAGGCGTTATCGGCACAACCTTAATGTGTTGTCGCGACCATTCGTCCAGCAAATGCTCAAATACGGCTGCACCGCCGCCTAGGGGCACTTTTTCCTTCAAGAAGCCGCCATGCGCGGCAGCATAGAGGATGGTCCGCAAGAGTGAGCTTACGCGGGATTGTTTTCGCCGGTGCCACCAGAGGCTGCCGCTTTGCCTTGTGTGCGCAACACCTGGCAATGCGAGCAGTAGCCACCAATTTCGGTTCGGGCGAAAGCAATTTCAAATCCAAATTGCGAGCGCACCTGGTTGCGGACGGCTTGCAAAGGATCGCCAAAAAACTCTTCCACGCGACCGCACCGAAGGCAGATGACATGCGCGTGTTCCTGCTTCAGGCGCGTCTCATAGAAATGCTGTTCCCCCTGAAAATGCGCCAGATCCAGTTCATCCACCAAACCGCTTTCCTTCAGCAGCTTCAAGGTCCGGTAGACGGTGACGCGGTTTAGCTTAGGATCTTTTTCCTTCGCCATGTTGAACAGCGTATCGGCATCCAAATGAAGTCCGGAGTTATCGATCAAATCGAGCAATAGCCGTCGTTGCCGCGTAAGCCTAACGCCTCGATCGCGCAGCGACACCCCAATCCCTGCGTTGTGCGGATTTAAACTTGTACTCACATTAGGAGGGTACCATTGGCCTCCGCTCTCTGCACCCTCGCCTTTTCACAAAACGTGAACCGGGACTCTCACCGATTCCAGTCACAAGCCAAGCAAATTCCCTATCCAATAGAAGCGATGACCCTTATCTGTCTGCGCCTGACTGAATGTTGGTTCACGCAGCTTATGATCGAATCAACTATGAACGACTCAACCCCGCACGAATCAAAGAACACCGATCCAATCTTTCACCTCTACTGGCTTCGCGAGACTTCTCTGGGTATGACCTGCGACGCAGGCACACCAACGCCGCTCTCCAAGCTCCCGCAAAGCATACAGCCGCGAGTGTCTGCCTTACGCACTGCGGCGACCTCCGATGTCCTCCACCTGCGACTTCCCTTCCTCGATCGCGCTGAGACCCGCAGACAGGAGGCATCGCTGGAAGATGTTCCGTTTGAGCGCACCGGTGACCTGATTCGCGCCGTGCTCACGCCCCCAGCAGCAACCCGCGACACGATGGCCACCTACGCGCTGACGGATTCCGTTTGGCGGGAATCTCCACAGGAGCGCGATCCTGCATATTTCTCGACCTGGCAGCGCGTGTCCGTCGCCTTGCAGCGCTGGCTGCGCGACCGCTTCGCCGAAGAATACTTCCGCAATCCCGCCCGCCTGCAGGATCGCCCGAATGCCTATCCGATGATCGTCTATCAAGCCAGCCGCCTCTATGCAGGCCGTCCGCGCACCGAATTCACTTACGATCTTCGCGATTATCCATGGTGTGAAGATACACTCGCATCAACCTGGAAGATGACCGGCCGCTCCATCCAGCGAGTTCTATCGCAGTACGAAACGCGATTGCTACAAGTCGGCGACTCTCGCCTCGCCTATCGCTATTCACCGGCGTGGCATGAAGATGTTCGCATCGCAGTCGAGCAAAAAACCAAACCCTATGCGGAGTTGATCGCTCGGGAAAGCGCGATCATCAACGCCGTGATCGACCTGGGAACTTTCGCCTCCGCAGACGAAGCTGCCAGCCGCCGCAGTCTGGAAAATCGAAACTGTCTGGATGCCGTGACGCGTTGCGCCAAGCTGATCAATCAGACCCTGCGCAAGATTCACGGACAGGACGTGCGTCATCTGGGGCCCGCTCTGCTGGAAGAAGCCAACCGCGTGCTCGCGCTTGGCGGGTCACCCGCCCCGTTACCGCCCCCAGCGCCCAACGCTAAGCCCCAGCAGGCTCCTCGCCGCGCGATACACATCGCCAGGGCTAGGTTTCTCCAATACCCGGACGTGAGAGCCGCGGGGAGCCCACACCAAGGGGTCCGTGCTCAGGAAGATGCTCACCACAGGAACGCCAACCGCAGCGGCCAAGTGACCAATGCCGGAGTCATTTCCAATGTACAAGCGAGCCCTCGCCAACCAGCAGGCCAACTCGTATAGATCGTCGAAGCGAATGGCCCCCTCCAGCGCCTCTTCCGGACCTGCGCACCATTTCACTTCCGTCTCGGAACCCAGCATGGCCGCGACAGCTTGAAAATTCTCCATTGGCCAGCGCTTCGCCGCATTGCTGGCAAACGGATGAATGACGATGAAATCTTCTGTCTGCGCCTGAGCAACCGGGATGCGAGGAACCCATGCGTTGTCCTCTACGCGCGGCGGAGGCGGAAACGCTGGAAAGAAAGTGAACGGCAAATGGGAAACCGCGGCACGAAAATCCTCGCGCTGCGTGCCGTACCAGGAGTGGATGGAATCGAAAGTCTCCAGCGCCGGTACCCGAGCATTCTCGCGAATCCCCAACCAATCCAATCCGGTATCGGCAAGCGCGCGCGTCTTATCCGCGAACCGGATCAACGGCAGCACCGGACGGGGCGCCCATACCTCGGTGTAATCTGCGCATGCAGCCTCCAGAACAGGCAGAAACAGGATCACATCCCCAATCGCACCCGGACGGATCAACAATCGACGCATACGGTATCAGCCCCGTGGCGTAGGCCGGGGATATGAGCGGTGGGCAAGATCACTATCGAACGATATCCACCTGCAAAGTAACCGGCAGCTTCGCAGGCTGCAGACACTCGCGGTCGTTGCAAGCCTGATACGATACCGTCCCGCTCATCGCCATCGGACCCACAGGCGCGGTGGGCGCGACCTTGAACTTGGTCGTGATCTCAAACGTTCCTGAGAACACTGACAAAGGCGTGGCCTGAAACTTATAAGTTTCTAAAGAAGGCTTCGGGAAAATAACATCCGTTGATGCCAGCATTCCCTTTTCCCAAGTGACCTTTAGCGGAACCAGATACTTATCCGAAGGCGTGTTGCTATTGACGTGGTATCCCAACCGGACCTGCAGCGGCACCTTGACAGTCACGGTCGATCCGAGCTTCGCCTTCACCGTCGGAATCTTACCCAACGTCAGGACGTTAGTTTGACCGAAAGTAAGCGAGCTGCTCAGCAGCCCCATCGCCAGCAGGCAACGCACCATTTTTGGTCTCCAGTAAATCTTCGATCTGTTTCTGATACACGGCCTTCGCAACCAAACCCGTATGCACAGCCGCGATCTTGCCATCTTTATCGATGATGAACGTGGTGGGCAATGAATCTACGCCGCCATACAGCGTCGACACCGCTTCCGTTGAAAGCAGCATGCGGTAATGGAAGTTCTTTTCCTTCACGTACGGCTTCACCGCATTCCAACCTTCTTCGTCTACCGAAACGCCTAGAACAGCAAAGCCCCGATCCTTGAACTTCTTGTCGAACTCTTCAAACCACGGCATCTCGGCCTTGCAAGGCGAGCACCAGGTTGCCCAGAAATTAAGCAGCACCACCTTGCCCTTATAATCGGCAAGCTGGGCGGTATCTCCGTTGGCGTCTTTCAATTCAAAACTAGGCGCCGCGCGACGGATCGCCACCGGCTTCAGCGATGCATTCTCAAGCTGCGGAGAGTTTTCAACTGAACCCTTGGACGATGGAGCACTCGACGAACATGCCGTAAGCCCAACCGCGATCGCGGTCGCCAGTAGTGCTCGGAAGATTAGAGTGTTGGACACGAATCGGCTCCTCTATCCCAAGTATAGCGAGGCCGTGCAGCGGAGGGAACGGCACCAAATCGCGAGGAACGTTTTCAACCGCCTAGTCCGGAAACGGGCGACCAGGGGAAGCGGGTTCCCAAATGAAAGCTAAGCGTCGCTACCGTCCGCCGGCCTTCTGATACGCGACGATCACCCGATTGACGTAGAACCGAGTCTCGTCATAGGGAGGCAGCCCCCGGTACTTCTCGACCGCTGCTTCGCCAGCGTTATATGCGGCCAGTGTCTTCACAACGTCGCCGTCATACTTAACCAGAAGATCCCGCAGCAAGCGAGTGCCCGCGTCGATATTTTGCTGCACGTCGTGCGGATCTGCTCCCAGCAATTTGGCCGTATCGGGCATCAGTTGCATCACACCAATGGCCCCTTTGGGAGACAGCGCGTCGATGCGAAAGCCGGATTCCACCATAGCAACGCTCGCGACAAACTCAGGAGGAAGACCAGAGCGAATCGCCGCATCGCGCAGCATCTCTCTGGGATTGGTTACTGAAGTGGTCGAGGGTATCGACACTGCGACGATCTCGGTAGTTGGCTGCGGCGCTACCGAAAGATTCTCTGCAACCTGCGGAACTTCTTCAACGGTCCTGATTTCGTACCCTGCAATCATTCGCGCAGGAACATCCGTAGAGCCACTGCCTTGATGCAGTCGAACCAAATCACCGACGGACTCGTGCCAATCGACGGCCATCTGCGCGCCGCTGGACAGTGTGACGATCTCAGCGGCGTGGCTAGACAGTCCGAATAGGACGGACGACAAAACCAGCCGTGCCGCAATTCGTGCAGCTTGCTGAAAAACGAGTGGAATAGGAATCTTCACCGTGCTAGCGCGCTGCATCCAACTACAAGTGTAGACGAGTATCCAGGTAAATTCGTGCACCCGCCTTATTTGCCGTAGAACGGCGCAAAGGCGATGATCGACATTCCAAGTGCCATCAGAACCACGCTGGCCGCGACCATGGCCTTAACCCTGGTGGCAGCCTCGCTAAATTCTTTCCAGACCATCAAGCCCAGTACGACGGCCGCAATGGGAGCGCTGCGCCCCATTAAATACCTCTCAATCGGTGCGATCTGCTGAGCCACAGGTACGGACGTTGCCACCAATCCAGCCAGCACGGCAACCGCTAACAGCATTCCGCCTAGAACACCTAAAACGTGATGTTTGGGTGTCCCTCTGAAGTAGTGGCGAACCTGGAGCGGTGCGCCTTTCACCGGGAAATACAAGAAGAACGGGACGATACCAGCCGCTCCGGCCACGAACCCGAGAGCCGCCATTAAAACCACACTGTAAGAACTCATACCGTTTTCGCCAAATCCGGACTCATATGTACAGCGAAAGAACCCGCCGATAGCCAGCCCGGACAAGATGGAGAGGACAAACCCGATAGCCTGATTGGGAGCTGTCTGCTTGGCAGGCTTCAGGCGTGGATCGGCATGCAGCATCGCTGCCGCCTCATTCGCGATCGTTTGCAGGTACCACAGCTGGGCTATCATCGCCAGTATTCCGGAGACCACCACCGCAGCTGCGCCGCTGAACGTTAGCAGCGCGCTGATTTGCGTGTTGGCCATAAAGTCCCAGACCGCCAACATCGCCCAGGCAACGCCGAATGCCAAAGGGTAAGCGACCGACATTCCTGAGATCGTAACGCCGCCCATTAGAGTGATGCTGGCAAAACATAAGGCGATCCCAGCCCCGATCGCCCATCCAATGTTGCGATATCCCGTCAATAGGAAATTGTCCTGAAACGTGAGTTCCTTGGAGTTCCACATGCCTAGGGTGAAAGCGGCCACAACTGCTGCCAGTGCGAAACCCCACGCCAGATCATATTGAAATAACTCAAACCGCCAACGGGTCGCGGACTTAAACAAACTAGGCCAGAGTGCACAGCACACCATGGACACAACCAGCAGGATCAGCACATACAACTGAGAAGTTGGCAGAATCATGGATATTCGGTGTCAATCACTTGGAAAAATTGTTCGGTTTCGCGCATTCAACTTGGAAACTGCGGCCGCGGCTAATGTCCGTCCGCCGCTGCTTCCGGCTCGGCCTTCAACGGAAACGAAGCGCCCACCGGAATATTCACTAACATTTGTTCTTTGCGATAGATCAAGGTCGAAGTGTTATAGCTGGCAATTTCAAACTGATGGCCATGAGTGATCGCATCCGTCGGACAGGCCTCTACGCAAAAGCCGCAGAAAATGCAGCGATTGTAGTCGATATTGTAGACCTTGGCGTAACGTTCCCCGCCGCTGATGCGCAACTGATCGGTGTTCTCGGCCGCTTCAATATAGATGCATTCCGCCGGACAAGCCGCCGCGCACAGGAAACACGCCACGCACTTTTCCAGACCATTCTCATCGCGCTGCAGTTCGTGGACGCCCCGAAATCGCTCCTGAAACTTCGCCGGAGCTTCCGGATAATCTTCGGTCAGAGTCGGGTTCAGCATCTCCTTAAAGGTGATGCCCATCCCTTTGGCGATAGCAGCCGCTCCGCCCAATACTTCCGAGACTTTGTTCATAGAGGATTCTTCACAGGATATCGCATTGCAGGTTATGGTTGTATGCCTGTTTTGTTTGCCCCAAATCCTGTAACCGAAGGCCGTGGCGGCTTGCCCTCAAACGGGTAAGCCTGTGGATCATTCCTCCGGACGCAAAACCAGCTTCCTGAGTCGAACATTTCTCCGCTCGCCACAGACCGTGCTTCAATAACGATTGGCCCACCGCATGACCACGAACAAACTGGGATCCCCGCAAGCTCGCCTGTTCTGGGTCGCACTATCCGGCGTTCTGCTAGCCTCCAGGCTGGCCCATCGCAATATCCTTTGGGCCGATGAGGATTACCACATAGCGGAGGCCGTCCAGGTCCTGCTGGGTAAGGTCCTATATCGCGACGTCTGGTACGACAAGCCGCCGCTCAGCGCCTTATTTCTGGCCCTCTTCGGCGCACCGACCGGATGGGCACTGCGTCTACTTGGCGCAACCCTCGCAATCGCTAACTGTGCCGTCGCATTTCGCTTCGCCAAACGCATCTGGGGAGCGCCCGAAGGCTTCTTCGCCGCTTCGCTACTCGGTTTCTTCCAAGTCTTCTACATCGCCAGCGCGACGATTCCGGTGGAACCGGACACGCTAATGCTGCTGCCGCACCTGTTGGCAGTTTATTTAGCCTGGAGCGGAAAGCCACTAGCAGCGGGCATCGCCGCCGGGTTCGCGTTTCTCTTGAACCTGAAAGGCCTGTTCGTATTGGCCTCCTGCCTCCTCTTTGTGCCCCTAGCTCCGGTCGCCTGGGCGAGCCTGGCGGCAGGTTTCTCCGCACCCGTATTAGCCGCAGCGGCTTGGTTTGGCTTTGAGGGCGCTTTACCCGCCTACCTGGAACAGGTCTGGCGCTGGGGCTTGCTCTATGCCGGGTCTCCGCCGAACGAGACAACGTTTGCTCCTCTGCAGCGTCTAGGAGATTGGCTCGCATTTCACGGCGTCTTGGTGCTTGGTGCAGGGCTTTTCATAGCCCGCCCGTCGGCTCTGCGATGGAAATGGCTCGGCTGGACAGCACTATCGTTAGCCGCGACCTGCGTAGGCTGGCGAATCTCCCCGCACTACCTGAATCAGCTCCTGCCGCCCCTAACTATCGCCGCCGCTGCGGGTCTAGCATCCCTACGGAGCCGCGACCACAGGGAGCGGTTGCCATTCTCAACCTCTACGACTCGTATCGCAACGGCACTTGTCCTGATCGGATTGCTGGTCCCGATAATCCGCTTCGGCCCCCGCTACGCGATCCTCGCCGCCGAGGACATCAAAGACAAAGGCCACGACTGGTCCGACGTGCAAATGGATCAGGATAGCCGCCGAGCCGCGAGCCTAATCCACCGAATCGCCCGTAAAAACGACACGATCTTCATCTGGGGTTATCGTCCCAACCTGATCGCTTACACAGGACTACCGGTGGCCTCGCGTTTCTGGGATTCGCAACCCATAACTGGCGTTGCAGCCGATCGACACTTGGGCAATGCAACACCACTAGATCCAGGCTGGGCCAAGCAAAATCGCGCGGAACTGATCCAGACCCACCCAAGCATAATCGTCGACGGCCTCAGCGCCTACAACCCTAAGCTAGACATCCATAGCTTCCCGGACCTAGCCGAATGGCTAAGCCACTATTGCGATGTATCGACCACAGGAACCGGCATAACGATCTACAAACTCTGCCGCTAGACAATCGAAAACATTGCAACAAACACAGTCACTACGGTGTCGCACTCCTGACTCCTGACTCCTGACTCCTGACTCCTGACTCCTGACTCCTGACTCCTGACTATTGATCTCTACTTTGGTCGATAAGCCGGGAATAGATCCTGGCGCGGGCTATGAACCCGCCTTCCATACTTGGCATGTGGCCAATACTAAAGCTAGAGCATTTTCGGCGATCGTATAAACCTGTTCGAGCGAAAACGGAGGGCGGCCTTCAGGCGGCGCGGTGCTTGAGCACCGCTTCCGATATGCGCCCCTAAAGGGCCACGCCGCGTAAACGCCGCCGTCCGACGTCGTTGGGGGTCTCCTGAAAATTCTCTAGTGGTCCGAGTCGGAGGTTCACGATGGATCGGGGACGAAGTACAGTATGGGAGTGCGCAACTCCCGACGAGCCGCCTTGTCCGCAACCGGACGACGGAGAGGGAGCGGAGTGCTGAGAGCGGCTGGACGGACTACCGAAGAATCCGCTGGGATTACGCAGGGGGCTGTAGCTGCACTAGAGCAATCTCTGCGATATCGAATAACTTTGGTGGGGCATCGGAGACTGCTGACAGACCATCTCGCAGCATCGTCTGACAGAAGGGGCAGGCTGCGGCTACGGTTTTCGCTCCGGTGGCCGTAAGTTCCTTAGCTCGATTGTGACTGACGCGCTCGCCGGATTCCTCACCTAAGAATGCTAGCCCACCTCCAGCACCGCAGCAGAAACCTCGTTCACGGTTGCGAGGCGGATCGACTACGGAACCGGCCAACGCGATCACTTGACGCGGTTCATCGTACACGTTGCGATAGCGGCCAAGGTAGCAGGGATCGTGATAGGCGATCTTTTCATCCGATGCAGGGGTCGTTTGCTTGGCCTGCAACTCAGCTTGATGCCGAGCCATAAACTCGCTGTGATGTTCGATTTCCGGCGCAACGTGAAGCTTGGCGTATTCTTTCCAATCGTTGGAAATCGTCCGGACACAGTGCGGACAGATGGAGACGATCTTGCGCACCTTCTCCTTATCCAGCATTTCTAAGTTCGCTTCGGCAAGCTGCTGGAAGACCAGATCATTGCCCAGACGGCGGGCCGGATCGCCGGTGCACTTCTCTTTTTTCAGCACACCGAAGCTCGCGCCTAGGTGCGTCATCACTTGCGCGAACGCGGAAATGATCTCGCGACCTCTCGGGTCGTAGGCACCCATGCACCCCAGCCACAGGCAATACTCCTGCGTGCCGTCGAACACAGGGAATTGTTCCTTAGCGATGAACTTCTCGCGTTCCGAGGGGCTGAAGCCTAGCGCGTTGCCGTTGCGCTCCAGTGCCAGGAACAGTTTGGTGCCGCGATCGTCTTCCCATTGGCCGGTATTGACCGCTCCTCGGCGAAGTCCAATAATCATCGGCAAATGCTCGACGCCGACAGGACACTGGTATTCACAAGCACCGCAGGTGGTGCATTGGAACGCGGCTTCCTGAGACAGATGGACGCCCAGCAGAGGCTCTTCCGAGGCCGGACCTAATTCATTGAGGTAGCCTCGGAATCCCAGGGCGATGCCCTTCGGGTCGAGCAGTTTGCCGGTGTTGTTGGCTGGACAATGCTCCGTGCAACGTCCGCATTCGACGCAGGAGTAGGCTTGCAGGGCGACCAACTGCGTGATGTCCTGACCTGTCACCAATCCAAAGTCCTCGTCACCGGACAGCGGCGGGATTTGCGCGAATCCGCCCCGCGATAAGAAAACGGAGAACGGGCTCAGAATCAGGTGAAGATGTTTGGTATGCGGAACCAGCGGCAGGAAGATCAGCAAAGGCAGCGTATGCGCCCACCACAGCAGTTTCGATTCTCCATACCAGAAGCTGATCAGGTACGTGGTCATCAGCAGGAAAATCAGGAGAGCGATCCAGCCGCTTTCGATCGATACATGCTCGCCTAGCCATTTGGGCCGGAGGATGAAACGCCGGACAAACAGGCCAATGATTGATAGGGTGACGGCTACGGCAAATAGTGCCGCGAATGTGAAATAGGCTGTTCCTAAGATGCTGGAGCGCTGGAGGAATCCAAGCCCGAAACCGGCGGCCAGATGGTTTACGGTCACAAGGGCGAACACGCAGAAGCCCCAAAAGACAAATGCGTGGGCCAATCCTGGCAGAGGCCGTTCCCGGATGACTTTGCCTTGCAGCAGCACTTCCCACACAAAGTCCCGGACGCGGCGTGAGATGGGCGAGAGTGAGAATGCGGGGTCCCGCTTGGAGGCGAAAATCTTTTCCAGGACCGGTTGAAAACGCCGCAAAAAAGCCCCGAATGAGGCAGTCAGCAGCATTACCAGAAGCAGAATCTCAAGGGATGAAGGGTTTGACATGTAATCGCTTCCGCGCCGACGATAACCCAAAATGTAGCATGCCGAACGTAAATCACTACAATGAAATGTACGGCGTGGGTCGGAAGAAATGTATCGGAGGGTTCATTGCGTCATTTGATTTCTGGAGCTGCGGGGTTTATCGGCTCCCATTTGTGTGATCGCTTGCTGGCAGACGGCGGCGAGGTGGTCGGGTTGGACAATTTGATTACCGGGTCGCGGGACAATCTCTCGCATCTGGCGAATCATCCTCGATTTCAGTTTGAAGTTTGCGACGTGGCCAAAGAGATAACGACGATTCGCGCGGCAGGCAAGTTCGACCATGTGTGGCACTTGGCGTCGCTGGCCAGTCCGAAATTCTACCTGCTCTATCCGATCGAGACACTTGAGTCCGGTTCATCTGGGACACGAAACATGCTCGATATCGCGCACCGCGATGGGGCCCGTTTCCTTGTCTCGTCCACTTCGGAATCTTACGGCGACCCTCTGGAACATCCGCAGGTTGAAACGTACTGGGGCAACGTGAATCCGGTAGGCGAACGTTCCTGTTATGACGAAAGCAAACGCTACGCGGAAGCCATGACCATGGCCTTCCATCGCAAGCATGGCGTGCGAACGAATATCGCCAGGATCTTCAATACCTACGGACCTCGCATGGCCTTGAATGACGGCCGCGTTGTACCGGCGTTTCTCGATCATGCCCTGCGCGGTCTTCCGTTGACGATTTTCGGCGATGGGAAGCAGACGCGTAGTTTTTGCTACGTGTCAGATTTGGTGGACGGGCTGGTTCGATTGGCCAATTCAGAAGAGCGCTTCCCGGTGAACCTGGGCAACCCGCTGGAGTTGACGATTCTGGAATTCGCCGAGAGGATTCAGCAACTGATGGGCGCGAAGTCGGAATTGGTCCACAACCCGTTGCCGTCAGACGACCCGAAGCAGCGGCAGCCGGACATCGGTAAAGCCAAAAGGGTATTGGGTTGGGAGCCGGCGGTTTCTTTAGCCGATGGACTCAAATCGACCGTCGAATACTTCAAGGGTCGGATGGCTTCGCAGCAGGCCAGAGGTTAGCTGCGCATCGCGCCCCAACAAAGAATGACCCAGGCGGCGATAAAGCATACGCCGCCGATGGGCGTCACGGCTCCCCACATCGAAACGCCGCTGAGGGCTAACGCGTAGAGGCTGCCCGAGAAAAACACGATCCCAGCCAGGAGGAGTCTGGCGGCCCAATCTCCCGCGTTGGCGGGAATCAATTTCGTTTGGACCAATAGCGGGACTGCCAACAGGCCCAGAGCGTGAATGAAGTGGTAAAAGACCGCCTTCTCGTACACACCCATGTGATAGGCATCGAGCGTGTCGCGTAATCCGTGGGCTCCGAATGCTCCGAATGTTACGGCAAGTGCCAGGGCAATGGCGGCGGTCGCGGTCCAGTTCATCTAATTCCTATGCTACTGCATGGGGTTACTCGAATAGTTTGGGTCGGCACTGCGGGTACCACCCGTTCGCACGATAAAGAGGGAAGGCAGGATCTAAATCCCGCAGCCGGTTCATGACTTTCATAACCGGCTTTTCGGTTTATTCAACAGCCGGGAATTGTTCCCGGTGCGGTTTTTGAAAACCGCCTTCCTTCTACACAGGGGATGTGCCGACGGCTGGCGAACTTAGGAGCTTATTGGACACGCTTCTCTGACGTGGGCGTCGGAGACACTGCGTTTCGTGCAGGCAGAACCCAAACCTTGGCCGCTGCTGCCGACCCCAACTGAACGGGCGCTTTACTGACGGCTTTTGCGACTTTCAACGTCACGGTCTGATCGTAGTTGCGGGCGACCAGTTGCACATTGGCTCCTGGCCGAATACCGAGGGCATTCAGATACTCCAGCAACTGGCGGTCCCGTTCAAATACGCTCATAACCTGGGCATGCCCGTTGGGTTGGACTTCCGCCAACGGTAACCAGCCCCGATCGCGGCGATCCTTGGGGCGGTCGAGTCCCACGCGATTTCCGTGCGGGCAGGCTTCTTCATTTCCGAGTCTCTCTTGCAGCTTCTTTTCAAACTCCGCTGAGACGGCGTGTTCCAACTGTTCGGCTTCGTCGTGAACCTTGTACCATTCCATGC
>JBDTUY010000044.1:0-16496 GCA_040007495.1 Acidobacteriota bacterium
AGCCAAACCAGCCCAGGTGGGTCGGTGTGCGCGTATCGGTGCAGGTGCCGGTCTTGCCATAAATCGGCTGATCATCGTCCTTGACGCCGATCCGCCGAGCAGTCCCATATTCCACCGCGCCCATCATCCCAGGTTTGATCTCATCAATCAGATTCCCGATATCCAGCTTGCGCTTGATCTTGGGCTGCAGCGCGACCGCTTCCTGCCGATTCTTCGGATACTGCAGATAGTAGAGCGTTCCACCATTGGCGACCGCGCCCATCAGGCTGGCCATTTCCAAGGGTGTAATCGTGATGCCATCGCCGAAGCTGGTCATCATGCCCATGCCGCTGGCCGGCGTCTTAGCGGGCAGAATTCCGGGCTGTTCTTCCGGAATGCCGATGCTCGCTTTTTCGCCCAAGCCATACAGGCGCGCGTAGTAGCTGACCCGTTCAAACCCGAGCTTTTCTCCCAGGCTCGCAAAATACGGATTGCTCGATTTCGCCAACGCCTCGGTCATCGCGACCTTGGTATTCCCATAAATCCGAATCTGCGTCAGGCGATCCACCAGAGTCTCGCTCAACGCAGCCAGCGCCACCGGGATCTTGATCGTCGAACAAGGCTGATAGCCGCTCTGGTACGCCTTCTTCTGATTCACGACCGTCAGGATGCGTCCGGTCTCGGCATCGCTAATTACGATGGTGCCATTCAAATGTCCGAGCGCTGCGACAGCCGCATTACGCGCTACCGCATCGTCGCCCTCAATCACGTCATCGAAGTCGGATTGGATGAAGTTGGGCGAGGTCCAGGGACTGCGCACCACGCGCTTGGTCGATTTCTTGGTAATCGCGGTCTTGCGGTAAACCACCGGCTTTAGTGGCACCGCCTTGGCACCTGATTTAGCCTTGGTCGACGCTTTTTTCGCAGTTGCAGTCTTCTTGACCGGAACCGCTCGTTTACTTACGGCTTTCGGCTTTTTGGCCGGGGAGGCAGCCCCGATAGTACTGGGTAGTAGCGCGAACAATATCGCCGCCAATAATAAGAAGCCAACCGGCTTCCAACCGAATGTGATTCGAGATAAATGCCGAGGGTGGGGGAAGTTACTCTGCACGGACGCTTCCTTTACATGAGGTTGGATACTGCAAGCCGAATAGTTCATTGTGATTGATCCGCAAGTCCTGGTCAAGTCAGCCCATCCGTTCCCGAATCGCAATCCCACTAAATTGTTTATCGACTAACAAGTCCTATGGGAGTAGACTCGCTATTTTAGTACGCGCGTCCCAGGCTTTTGATGCTCCCGCAATCGGCATCCGCATGATAGTCTGGTGGAGGTTTGACCCCCTCTATGCAAGCTACGTCTCGGGAAATGATCATCCGCGATCTGGAGGGTCACACCCAAACGATCGTGTTGGACAAGGATCGTATCGTACTAGGCCGGTCTGGTAGCTGCGAGCTCGGCTATCCGGACGACGTTGGTCTCTCTCGCCAACATCTGGTTTTGGAACGGCACGACGGCCAGTGGACGGTTGAGGATCTGAAGAGCAAGAATGGCAGCGCGCACAACGGTGTGCCTCTGACGAAGGTCACGCCGTTTTTGCCTGGAGATCGGATCACAGCCGGCCACCTAACCATTGAATTCGCGGGCGTCGACTATTCGCAGCAGCCCAAGACCGTGGAATTCGTCGACAACGAAAAGCAGTTTTCCAACACCGCCACAACCGTAGTCGCAAACCTGGAAGGCGTACTCGGCAGCGGCACTTCTGAATCAGAGGACATGAACAAGACTGCGGTGATGCAGAACCCGCAGATGTTCGCCCTGATCCGTGCGGGCCGGGAGTTGGCGGGCCATCGTCCTCTGAACGAGTTGTTCGAAGTCATCATGGATCTTTCCATGGAAGCCGTGATGGCGGGGCGCGGCGTGCTATTGACCTTGGAAGGGGAAAAGCTCCAGGTGCGTGCGGCGCGCGGCCAGGGCTTCCAGATCTCTAAGACCGTTCGCGATCGTGTATTGCGCGAGAAAGCATCCATCCTGGTGCGCGATGCCCAGTTGGACAACGCGCTGCGCGAGCACAAGAGCATCGTGGAACAGCAGGTGCGCAGTATTCTGGCCGTGCCTCTGCAAACCAACGATCAGGTGATCGGCCTTATCTATCTCGATTCACCGAATCACATCCGAGAGTTTACGCGCGAAGACCTGAACCTGTTAACCGTGATGGCGAACGTCGCGGCCATCCGTATCGAACACGCCCGTCTCAGCGAAGTCGAAGAGATGGAACGCGCGATGTCGAAGGATCTGCAACAGGCCGCGCTGATCCAAGAAGGCTTGCTGCCCACCAAAGCCCCCGACGTTCAGGGTATGGACATCGCGGGCAAAACAGTTTCCGCGCGCGACGTCGGTGGCGATTACTACGACTTCATCAAGTTCCAGGACGGCCAGATCGGCATGATGGTAGGCGACGTAGCCGGCAAAGGCATGCCCGCAGCGTTGATGATGAGCAGCCTGCAAGCTCGCGTCCATGTGCTGTTTGAAGACTCCGAAGACCTGGCGAAAAAGATCGAACGTCTGAATCGCGCGACCTCGGAGAACTGCCCTGGTAACCGTTTCATCACGTTTTTCATGTCCAGCGCCGACCCGGCTACGGGCGAGCTTTGCTACGTTAACGCGGGCCACAATCCACCCTTGATTGTGCGCGCAGGCGGTGGCTACGACACCTTAACCGGCGGCGGCGGTATGATCCTCGGCATCCTCCCCATGGCGCGCTACGAAGCCGCCCGCGCTACGCTCGAACATGGCGATACGCTGGTCCTGTTCAGTGATGGCGTGACCGAAGCGGTCGACCCCAAAGACGTAGACTTCGGCGACGATCGCCTGGCAGAACTGGTCGCCAGCATGCACGATCGCCCAGCCAAAGAAATCGCAGAGGCCATCCACGCCGCCGTCCATACCTTCACGCAAGGCGCCCCCCCAGCCGACGACATCACTGTCGTGGTCGCCAAACGGCTGTAGAGCAAGAGCGCCTCGGAACGCGCCTGCTCCTATTCACAGTACCCCTTGCGCCCCCTCAACTGTAAATACATAATGTAAATGTAATCCGATGAAGTTTGCCTGGGACCGACGAAAGAGCCGAACGAATCTCGTCCGTCACGGAATAGCTTTTGAAGACGCTATCCGGATTTTCGAGGGACCCACTTTCGAGAAGGTTGACGATCGGTTTGACTATGGAGAGGTCCGAGTTTACTCGATTGGTGTCGTGAATGGAATTGAGATCACATTGATCTACACCGATGTATCAGAAACCGAGCGCCGGATAATATCGGCATGGAAAGCAGAACGCCATGAAAGAAAAGCCTACTGGCAAAGCCTCAGCTAAGACTAAAAGCAAGGGAAACACCACAGATTGGGAGCGCCTGCGCTCTTTGGCCGACAAAGATATTAAGAGCGCGTTGAACACGGATCCGGATGCCAACCCAACGGATGTTAACTTCTGGAAACAAGCGAAGATTGTCCTACCGCAAGCAAAGCAGACAGTAACAATTCGACTGGATGCAGACTTGCTAGGTTGGCTGCGTCGACAGAAACGTTATCAGACTCGAATCAACGCTGTATTACGAACCTATATGGAAGCTCAGAAGTAATTTGTCCTTTAGCATCAACCTGCGCCCCCCCACACTACCTCCAGAGGAACATCGCGACAACAGGCAGCACGCCTCCCGCCATCAGTGCCCACTGCCACGGATTGCCCATGTTGGTGCCGCGCGGTCCCCACATCGAGGGATCGTCTCGGTCAGCGTACCAACCGTGACTAACCGGCATGGGGGATCCGGCGGCTTTCCAAACCTTCCTTACGTGCGTACCAAACCCGATCAAAAGGCCGATGCCGGTCGCTGCGCCCAGTGCGCACAGGACCAGGCCCGTCCAAGATAGCTCCAGGTAGATCGCAAGGTTTACCGATGTCATAAACAACGGCATGAACCAGGCGCTTGCCATGGAGAAACTGAATTGCGCCCTATGTGCAGCTGTCCTGGGCGACCCGTACCACATGGCGATTCCCTGGGTGGCGTTCCATAAGCCGAAGACGCACCACATCACTAAGGAAGACCGCACTGTACGAAGCGATCCCTGATGCCAGATGGGACTCGCATCTGGGCCGTATATCGACGTGAATTCATTCCAATGAGCGGACAGCCAATAGATGAGCGCCGCAGTGAACAGCGGGATTCCGGCGATGGTCCACACAGAAGTGGGAAGCCGATCGGGAGTAAGATCCAACTCAGTTTGTAGATGAGTCCCCTTCGGGAGCCGCCTTTTAAGACGAGAGAAGAATGCAGCGCTGACGGCCATGGCAACGGTTTGCGGAACCATAATCATCGGAATGACAAGTTCGGAGGACACGGTGTCCCACGACATAAGGAACACCGGCACCACGCAGATGGCGAGAAATAGCAAGGCCACCCAGTGAAGACCGAAAATAGGACGGCTACTCGGATTGGATTGACGTACCGCCCCGCGCCTTGCGGCGATCAGCAGCAGGAACAGACAGATCTCAATCCCGAAATACGGGAACAATTCTTTGGGAAACATGATCATCGGACTCCTCTATGAGGTTCGTTACTTACAGCAGGAAGAAGGGCACAACCATTGGCACGGCGTGCACTGCAAACAGCGCCCACTGCCATGGATTTCCCACGTTGGTGCCACGCGAGCCCCATAGAGCAGGGTCGTGGCGGTCAAAGTACCAGCCGGTGTAATCGTCCGGGCGGACGTCGAACTTCTTTAGGCGGCGTCTCGCCCAAAGCGCAATTCCAAGGCCGATCGAGGCGCTGAGCACGCACCAAGGAGTGCTCTTCCACGACAGCCCAAACTGGGTTGGCAGCATGACCGCAGGTATCCAGAGGGTGGCCGTCCAGGAATGAGAGACGGCCCAATCGAAGCGCGCCCGGCTGGCTGGCGTTCGAGCCGTGCCGTACCACTGTGCGATGCCGTGAATCAGAGCGGACACTCCCATCATGCAAGGCAGCAGCAACCACAGCCTCAACATGCGGAACTCGCTTTGCCGTTCAAGTGGACTCGCATCCACCGAATACCGCGAAGGAATCTGATCCCAATGTGCGGAGAGCCAGAAGATCAGCGCGGCCATCAGCAACGGCGGTATTACCGCGAGCCATACGGTTTTCGGCAGTCTCTGCGGCGTGAGCTCCAGTTCGGTTGGAGGGGCCAGCGAACGGTTCGGGGGAGTCGTGCGTGCGTATAAAACGACGCAAAGGATGGACGCCCCGAGAAATGGCAGGTTCAAGAATGTAAGGAGCGAACGATGGTCGTCTGAATCCGGCATCAGCATCAACATGGGTGCGAGAGTCAACACAGCCAGAACAGCAGCCAGCTTGTGCGCAAACCACGCTTTGCGTGCGATACCGCTATTACGCAACTCTTCGGTCAATACTTTGTAACGCCATAGCACCCATAGCAACAACAGGAAAATCTCAATACCATACAGCGCCCACAGTTGGATGCTGAAGGTCATGACTGAACCCCCTCAGCAAGGGCTCGTAACTCGTCGGCAATGCGTTGCGAGGGGACACCATCGGCGCGCATCTGCGACACAAGCTCCCGCAGTCGCTGACGATATCCAGCAACGGCTTCGCGCGAAGCAGCGGGCTGTTTGCGGTCCGTCACACGAGCACTGCGGCCGTGTTTCAGCTCAAGCCACCCTTCGGCGGCCAATTGCCGATACGCCTCGGCAATCGTATTGAAATGAAGGCCAAGATCGATAGCCGCACGCCGGACAGAGGGGAGTTCGGCACCAGGCTTCAGGTTGCCTTCCACCAGTTGGACTCGGATCGCATCGGCAATCTGCCGAGTGGCCGGAACCGGAGAATCAGGATCGATACGGATCTTTGCCGCCATACACTGTACACTGTATGTGTACAGTGTACAGATGTCAAGAGAATAATATCATCACTACACACGCATCAGCGCGTGACCCGAGCCTTCAACGTGCCCTTCGCCACACGTATGCTGATGGCAGACGCCTCCGGAGCATCTTCCGGCGACTTCACGATCCTGCCGTCCTGTTCGACAATCGCGTAGCCGCGGTCGAGAATCTTCAGCGGACTCAACTGCTCCAGATGCGCGGCAGGTGGACCCAGAGCCGTCTTCGCACGACTGAGCTTCAGTCGCATCGACTGCAACAGTGCCGCTTCACACAACTCGACACGCCGACGGATCTTCGAGAATTGCAACCGCACATCGCGTTGCACCAGACGCGTCGATAGATCGTCCAATGTGCGCTTGCGACGGCTTATGGCAGTTCGCAACCGATCGCGGAGTTCGTAATCCAGTTCGTCCACGCGCTGCAAACGCCGTCCAAGTACGTGCCGTAAACGACCGGTATCGATGGTCAACCGCTGCAGCCTTCGCCCCGACGTCGCGAGCGTCAGTCGCGCCACCTGCCGCAATTTGTATTCGGACGCCGTCAGGCTATCGACCAAGCTGGCTCGGGTCTGGATAACCAGTTCGGCGGCTGCCGACGGCGTGGGCGCACGCAAGTCCGCAACGAAATCCGCGATGGTGAAATCGGTTTCATGGCCGACGGCAGAAATGATCGGGATGCTCGACTGCGCAATCGCGCGGGCGACGCGTTCTTCATTGAAGGCCCATAAGTCTTCCAGCGATCCCCCGCCCCGCGCCAAGATGATCACTTCCGGCCATCCGGATTGGCTGAAATAGTCGATAGCGGTCGCGATCTGCCCAGCCGCCACGTCGCCTTGCACCTGCACGGGATAAATGCGAATATGCCGACCCGGGCAACGGCGCTCCAGCACGTGCAACATGTCGCGGATTACAGCGCCGGTGGGCGACGTGACAATGCCGATCCGCTCCGGCAGAGGCGGTAGACTCCGCTTGCGCGCCGTCTCAAACAACCCTTCCGCTGCCAATTTCTTTTTCAGCTGATCGAACGCCAACTGCAAAGCGCCGTGACCCTGGGGTTCCAACGTTTCCACCAGGAACTGCAACTCGCCGCGCGCGTCGTAAAGGTCGACCCGTCCGCGTGCTAGAACCGCCATGCCATCCTGCGGCTTGAACTTCAGGTAACGGGCCGTCATGCGATAACACACCGATCGCAGTTGCGAGGCCGCGTCCTTCAAGGTGAAGTAATAGTGACCGCTGGCCGCCAACTTCACGCCCGAAATCTCACCCGCCACCCAGATGTCGGTGAACCCATCGGCCAGCAACGCGCGCATTTCTGCAGTCAGTTCGCTGACGGAGTAGCTCCTGCGTTCCGGGGCCCAGTTTAAGCTGATCTGATTCACAGAATTCCAGTGTAACGGTTGGCTAAGCGTAGACTCCTTAACCCCCTCTCACACTTTTGCAGTCTTTTCCGATAAGAGCACCTGAGAGACATCTCCCAGGAGGCCCTTACAGGGTGCGCACGAACTCAAAGGACGAAGGAACAGGACGCAGGGAATTACAACGCCGGAGTGAGCCCCGGATTCGGCCCTCGCGGCCGCTGGACGTGGAACTGCTTGGCACGGGCCGCAGCACCGTGCAAGGCCGCATCCTCGATATCTCCGCCAATGGCTTGAGCGCGCTGGTATCGAACGCCGTCACAGCCGGAACACCGGTAAAGATCGAGACAGAAGAAGAATTGCTGCTCGCGGAAGTCTGCTACTGCCGCCCCCAGGAGGGCGCGTTCCGCATGGGCATGATTGTAAAGCATCGGATCGGGGCCAGCCCGGCCTCAGGCGTAAGCCATTCTTCAGCCATAAACCGTTCAGCAGTAAACCAGCGCTCCTGGAGGATGCGCTAGGCGCGACTCCTCACCTCAGAACGGGACATCCGTACTATATTCGTCGCAACCCATTCAGCGCGGACCGCATCTCTTGTGCAGAGGCTTTACAACAATGAAACGTGCACTGCTGATGGGAACTCTGGTGATGCTGCTGACCACTGCCGGCTGTGTCCGCCGCTATGGATACGCGGCGAATCCGACGTATGGGCATGGCTCTGGGTCCGCTCCGGGTTATGCCAATTCTGGGCCTGTCTACGCGGCTCCAGATCCGCACGCACGCGGCCATTGGGAGAAGCGGCATGGCCGCTATTACTGGGTAGAAGATCGCCGACGGTAGCACTAGGTGTGTATTTTCTAGTACCGAGCCTGCTTTGTGACTAAGGGGATTCATGGATGGGACCGATAAGTCCTATAGACCATGTCATCTGCAGCGGCCGGCAAGTTTCAAGACCACTATGAAGTACTGGCGGTAGATCCCAGGGCTGGGTCGGATGCAGTTCAGCAGGCCTCCTCTCAGCTATCGCAAAAGTACCATCCCAGCAATAAGCTCACCGGCGACAAAGAGAAGTTCGAAGCTGTCACTCTCGCGTTCGAGGTCCTCTCGGACCCGCTGCTTCGCAAGGAATTCGACAAACTGAAGGGCATCGGCGACGATGGTCCGCCCACGTTCAGCGGACCTGGATTCTTCGACATTCTGGGGCGGGACAACGGACTGCGAGCCGCGATGCTGAGCGTCCTCTACGAACGCCGTCGGCGCAAGCCCTTTACCCCCAGCCTTTCCATGCGTCACCTGGAAGGCATCCTCGCGGCCACTGAAGTCGAACTGAACTTCACGCTCTGGTATCTGAAGCAGAGGAGCCTGATCCAGATGGACGATAAAAGCTCGCTGCAAATCACGATCGATGGCATGGATTTTTTGGAAATGAACCAGCCCACTGCAGCCATGGTCATGCCGTTCATTAAACCCGCGGCTGTGAAGTCGGACGATGCGCAGGCCAATGGGGAGTTCCCCACGGCAGCAGCCCTATCGGATGCCAGTCCGGCTGAAGTGAGTTCGTCCATCGATGGGACCAAAGCTGAACCGAAGCCCATCACTGCAGCCCAGCGGATCATGGCTGCCCGAAGACTGCAGCGGCAGGCGTAGCTTACTTACTCCGCTCGCCGGATGCGATGTGTGATGTGCCGGCACAGAGCGTGTCCCTTGGGCAACACGTCGACCAGCAGCGGATGGTCGAAATCTCCATTCGGGTCTAGCGTCATTCCGATCTTTTCCATCACCCTTCGCGAACGGGTATTGGTGGGAACCGTAATCGCCACAACTTCCGGCAGTTTCAGCACTGCAAACGCGAAGCGCAGCACTTCCGCTGCGGCCTCACTGGCAAGACCCCGACCCCAGGCGTCAGGTGCCAGTAGCCAGGCAATCTCAACCTGCCCCTGCAGTTGCTCGGGTTGGCTCAGTAGATTGAGCCCTACGTCACCGATAAGGGTCTCACCGCATCCCGCGTCCGCGCTCCCATGCTCGCCCCTATCCTCACCCTCGCCGGGGAAACGCAGGAGGGCGGCAAAACGTCCAAATCCGTGATGCTGCCAGTGCTCTTGCTTGAAGGCGATGCGCTGATCGGACTGTTCGCGGGTCAGGGGACCCATCAGGAATTCCATGGCACGCGGATTGCTTGTGATACCGGCATAAGCATCGCGGTCTGTCATGCTCCAGGGACGAAGTGTCAAGCGAGGGGTTTGCAGGATCATTATAAAGCGCTACAAGAATTATGACGCACTACCAAAATACCGAAATCCGGCAGCGTCTGACCTTATCGGGTCTGGCATACAATAGAAGTTAGACTTACAATCCGTGTCCGCGAAATTCCACGAACCCGAGCAATAAACCGAATTTAGGCCCGATGAACTCACTGAAACTTCTATCGTTTTCCTGTCTCCTGGCCGCCCTAAGCTTCGGGCAGGCCCCCGGCTATACGATTACAACCTTCGCCGGAGCTGGCGGGACCGGGAACACCGGCAATTCCGGACCCGCGATCGCCGCGACTCTGAATATCCCGACCGTGATGGCCCGCGACTCGGCGGGCAAGATCTATATCGCAGACACGCTCAATTACTACATCCGCGCCATTGGTACAGACGGCAACATCGTTTTGTTCGCGGGTGCCGGAGTCAGGGGCCTCAGCGGCGATGGCGGCGTGGCCACGGTAGCGCAGATCGGGTCGGTCTTTGGCATCGCAGTGGATAAGGCGGGCAACGTGTATTTCTCCGATGCCCTGGACAGCGCGATCCGCAAAGTAACCACCGATGGCAAGATTTCGACCATTGGCGGCAACCAGTCGTTTGGCTTCGGAGGCGACGGCGAGGTCGCTACCGGCGTGAACGCGTTTTTGGCCCAACCCACAGGCCTGGCCCTGGACGCGAACGGCAATGTGTACTTTTGCGATACGTTGAACAATCGCATACGGAAAATCAATGCGGCGGACCAGATTCTGAGCACCGTGGTGGGCGGCGGTGACGCAAATTACGGCGGCGACGGCGGTCCGGCGATTGACGCCAAATTGAACGGTCCTCTGGGTATTTCGTTTGACTCCCTCGGCAACATGTACATCGCCGACACCGGCAACCACCGGATTCGCAAAGTAACTTTAGATGGCAACATCACTACGGTGGCGGGCAATGGCGACAACGCATTCACGGGCGAAGGCGGCTTGGCCACCTCTGCATCGCTCAACTACCCGAAGTCGGTGGTAGTGGATGGTTCAGGCAACATCTTCATTGGCGACACGGTCAACAACCGGATTCGCCAGGTTACCGAGAATGGCAAGATCTATACCATCGCGGGCAACGGCTTGTTCGGGGATTACAACGGAAACAACGACCTGGCCTTAGACGCCCAATTGATGTTCCCCTGGGGACTGATGCTGGATGGTGCGGGCGGTTTATTTATCGCCGATACCGATAACAGCAAGATCAAGCGGCTGACACCGATCCCGCAGGCTCCGAAAGTTTCCAATGGCGGCGTGATCAGCTCCTCGGCGTTTGGAGCCTTTGGCGCTGCGGCCCCGGGGACCTGGATCGAAATCTACGGTTCCAGCCTGGCAAGCCTGACCCGTTCCTGGACGGCTTCCGATTTTACCGGCGACGTGGCACCCAGAGCACTCAGCGGTACATCGGTCACCATTGGCGGCAAGTCGGCCTACGTGGCCTTCGTCAGCCCCACGCAGGTGAACGTTCAGGTACCGGACGGCGTGCCGGCAGGCAATCAGGACGTTATTGTGACTACCCAGCAGGTAGACAGCGGTCCAGTCAGCGTTCAGGTCAACGCCACCCAGCCCGGCTTGTATGCTCCGCCGCAGTTCCAGATATCCGGCAAACAGTACGTTGGCGCGATCCTGAGCGATAGCTCGTTCAGCCTTCCCGTCAATGCAGTCTCCGGCGTGACCTCCCGCCCCGTGCATCCAGGTGAAACGATCACCCTTTACGGAATCGGCTTCGGTCCCGTAGCGCCCCTAGCGCACGACGGACAGGTTGTTCGCGCGGCGGACGCAGTTGTGCTGCCATTAGAGGTCATGTTCGGTAGCACGCATGCACAGGTCGCCTCCGCCGGTTTGGTGGCCGGCAGCATGGGCCTGTATCAGTTCAACGTCGTGGTTCCGGCAGTCGCAGCCAGCAGCGCCGTACCCTTGACGTTTAAGCTCAACGATGTGGCGGGACAACAAAGCCTATACATCGCGATCAGTCAATAGAGCTTTCCCTACTAACATCTTTCTGCTCTGTTTAGTAGAAGAGCAATGCCTGCACTTTTGTGCCCTTTCCAGCCTCTAGATCGTATTCCCCATCTAGTACCCCCGTGTCGATTTTTCCGTGTTTCAAATAGGTGAAATTAGCTCTGGTAATTTGAACGGAACGGGTGTACTTTGGGGGTGCAGTTGGTTGACAGAAGTCAGACTCGTAGTTCAGGACTTTATGAAAGGAGACACCATTCATGGCAACAATCGCAACAGCACGGATCGGCAAAGGAGTGCAACCCTCGCCCCTAGGGCAAGAGGAAGCAGCGATCCGGCGTAAAGCGTCCACCACGCTCAGAGAGCGCGGAGCCGGGAGTGGAAAGGATCTCATGTTATGGTCCGCAGTAAAATGCCGTGCGACGCAGCAGGGCACCCATGAAGCGATCGGTCAATTAGCGCCGGGTATTGTTAGGATTCACTCCTCAGAGGGTCCACCGGGTTAGAAGCGGTTGCGTCAGGAAAAATACTCCTGATAGCAAGCTATTAAGCTTTCCGATAAACGGGCGTTGCTGCAACAACTGCAGTAACGCCCGTTTTCGTTGTACAACCCGTCCGATGTAGCGCGCGATTCATCGAGCAGAGGAGCTTCAGTTCCGCATCGGATTTTGCTTGCGCAGGTAAGGCATCGATGACGTCCTAAGTCTGCGTTGAAGCACTGACCAACTTTGCTCCGCGAGATTAGGCTCTTGATGGGTTGCGACCTTATTAAAGGACCGGCCTTCCCCTCAAAATTAGTTTTCTGATGGCCTCATAACACTTTCGATCACCAATACATCGACTTGGGCGTTTCTGGGTTCGAGTCTCATTCCCCATTTATCCTCGACAGCCGTGAATACAGATGCCCCGCGCTCCATTTCCAGCGCAATCGCCAATTGAGGGCTTTGTCCGTCGGCGGTGCAGAAATCGACTCCCTCCAGCCCGCTCTCGTCAATCACTGGACGGTCGGTGTGTATTGAAAGTACTTGCGCAAAGAAGTCCCAAGGGAAATGGTACTCTGGGGCGTCGTCAGAAGATTGGGCTGCGGAACGTCCCTTTCTGGCTACACCGCAAGGCGATTGGTTGGCAAGGACCTTGAGGCTATTCTTCCTGGCGACAAGCGCGTAAACCCGCATTTCCCGGGTCTCGTGATGAATCCGAAGCTGGAATCGATCTGCCAAAACGGACTGGAGCATCAACCGAGCCTCGTTCACAGTGGCGGTGACGTCGTCCGGCACCTTGGCATTCAGATCATACAAATCGCTCCCTGAAGCTCCCCAACTGGGCAGGCCAAGAATCTGATATTTCTTTACCCTATAGGCATCCATAATCAGGTCAGCCAAACTCACCGATATTTCCCGGAAGAGGTTGCCCGTAAGACCGCAATGATCGTCAGGTGGGCACTGAAACGGGGCCGACCACGGCTTGAGTAGGACCCCCCTTGCAACGGGATGAGGCCTTATCGAGACTACTGCGAATTTTGGAACCGTTTGGGCTTGCGCTTTGAAACGACCACCAGACGCAGCCAACAACAATGACAGTGAGACAGTGGCTAAGGAAAAAGTAATCCTGCTCATGTTCCTCCTTAAAAAGGCATAAGTAGAGTTGGGATCTGCAGAATCTCTCCCGTGTCAACCGAACTAGATTATCAACTCCGAGATGTCCCACGCCCCGCACCCGCATGAATCGCGCGCCACCACTCTGCAGACCCGCTCTTCTTCGTCCCGCCTTCCCCCAAAAAGCTAAACTGGGAAACTGATGCGCATCTCCGATATCCGAGCCACCACCGTCACCGTCCCCCTCGAAGCTCCTTTACGTCACGCCAATGGCTGCCATTGGGGCCGCTTCGTACGTACCATCGTCGAGGTTGAGACCGACAACGGCCTCATCGGCTTGGGCGAAATGGGCGGCGGCGGTGAATCGGCGGAAGCCGTCTTCCGAGCCATGAAGGCGTATCTGGTCGGCCACGACCCCGCCAAGCTCGAAGAAATGCGCTTCAAAATCGCGAACCCCACCGCGTCACTATATAACAATCGAACCCAGATTCTGGCAGCGCTCGAATTCGCCTGCCTGGATATTCTCGGCCAAGCCTGGGGCGTACCAGTCTGCGACATCCTCGGCGGCAAACTGCGCGACCAAGTCCCCTTCGCAACCTACTGCTTCTTCCGCTACCCAGATTCAAAAACGCACAGGGGCGAGATTCGTACGGTCGATCAAATGGTCGTGAACACCCGAGAGATGAAGCAGCGCTTCGGTTTCACGACCCACAAAGTCAAAGGCGGCGTGTTTCATCCCGACTATGAACTCGAAGTCTACCGAGCCTTGGCCGCTGAATTCCCCAAAGATCAACTACGCTTCGACCCCAACGCAGTCTGGTCCACCGAACAAGCGATCCGCTTCGGACAAGCGATTGAGGGCCTGAACAACGACTATCTGGAAGATCCCGTCTACGGCTTGAACGGCATGCGCCGCACCCGCGAAATGGTCCGCATGCCGCTCGCGACCAACACGGTCGTGGTGAACTTCGAACAGCTAGCGGCGAATGTATTGAACACCGCGGTCGACGTGATCCTGCTAGACACGACGTTCTGGGGCGGCATCCGAGCCTGCGTGAAAGCCGCCGCCGTCTGCGAGACCTTCCAATTGGGCGTGGCGGTGCACTCCTCCGGGGAATTGGGCATTCAACTCGCGACCATGCTCCACCTGGGCGCGGTCCTGCCGAACCTGAATTTCGCGGCCGACGCGCATTATCATCACTTGACCGATGACGTGATCGAAGGCGGCCTGATGAAGTACGAAAACGGCGCGATCAAAGTGCCGACAGGTCCCGGCTTGGGCGTGAAACTCAATCGCGACAAGCTGAAGGAATATAGCGACCTGTATAAGCGCTTGGGCAATTATCCGTATGATCAGGACCCCGCGCGTCCGGGTTGGACGCCCTTGGTTCCGAACGATCGCTGGGCCGACGCACACGACGCCCGTCCGGTTGCGATACCGTACTGAGAGTGGGCAATCTTTTTGATCTTTCTGGCCGAGTCGCTGTAGTGATGGGCGGAACGTCGGGACTCGGGCGCGCAATTGCAATTGGCTTGGCGGAACACGGAGCCGACGTCGTCCCCACCGGTCGTCGTCGCGAGCAATTATCCGGCACCTGCAGCGAAATCGCCTTGATGGGCCGTCGCACTTTGATCCATACCGCAGACGTGACCCAACGCAATTCGATTGATTCCCTGCGCGACGAAGTACTGCGCGAGTTCGGACGTGTCGACATTCTGGTCAACGCCGCTGGCTTCACCTTTCGCGAACCTTCCGCTACGATGGACGAAGCGAAATGGTCAGGCTTGATCGACACGCACTTAAACGGTGCCCTGCGGGCTTGCCAAAGCTTTTACGCTCCGCTGAAAGCAAGCGGACACGGCCGAATCATCAACATCGCGTCGCTGACGTCCTATCTGGGGTTTCATGAAGTCGCAGCCTACGCAGCAGCGAAGACCGCGATCCTCTCGCTGACCCGAAGTCTGGGTTGCGAGTGGGCGAAAGAGGGCATCATGGTCAACGCCATCGCACCCGGCGTGTTTCCCACCGAACTAAACTCGAAATTGATTCTCGGCACACCGCGCGGCAACGAACTGCTGATGCGGACGCCGATGAACCGTTTCGGCAAGCCGGAAGAGATCGTAGGCGCGGCGGTGCTGCTGGCATCCGACGGCGCAAGCTTCATGACAGGCCACTGCATCGCAGTGGATGGAGGGTTCCTTGCTTCAGGCGTCAATCAATAGGGTCTCGACCCTCTTATCGTGCATACTGATCTGCGCGTCGTGTTTGTCTGTAGCACGAGCGGAATCCGGCTACGACATGTGGCTGCGCTATGCGCCTCTGGAGGCCAACGGGTTGCGGGCCGCGCGGCAAAGTGTCCCGGTAGTGGTCAGCACGCTGGGATCGTCGACGCTCGAAGCCAGTGCCCGCAACGAACTGACCCGAGGCGTGCATGGCATGCTGGACCGAACCCTGCGCAACGCGTCAGGATTCTCTACCAGCGAAGATGCGATCCTGCTCGGAACCTTGGATGAACTGAAGGCTTCGGCCCCAGCTATTGCCCTGGGATTTGCCAATACAAACTTGGTCACAGATTCCTATTGGCTGAAAACCGTGACGGTAAATGGACGTCGCTATCTGATCGTCACCGGCCCAAACGACCGCGGAGTTCTCTACGGTGCCTTCGCGCTCTTGCGCAAGCTCAGCCTCGGCGAATCCGTCACGAATCTGGACGATCGCCAACAGCCTTATGCTCCAGTCCGTTGGCTGAATCACTGGGACAATCTTGAGGGCACCATCGAACGCGGCTACGGTGGACGATCCATCTTCTGGGACAACCTTAAATCGCGCACGGACCTGACCAAAGTCGCCGATTATGGCCGTTTTCTGGCATCGTTAGGCCTCAACGGCACGTCAATCAACAACGTCAACGTCAACACCAAGTCCCTCACGCCAGAGTTCTTCCCGGAGATCATTAGGATCGCCGATGCGCTTCGACCCTGGGGCGTGCGGACCGTTTTGTCAGTCGATTTCGGCAGCCCCCAGAAGATCGGCGGCCTGGACACCTTCGACCCCGCAGATCCGCGTGTCATCGCATGGTGGAAGGACCGCATTGATGCGTTGTATCGCGCCGTTCCCGATCTGGGCGGCATCATTATCAAGGCAGATTCCGAGGGCCGAGTCGGACCATCCGTATATGGAAGAACCCATGCCGACGCAGCCAACGTAGTCGCACGCGCCCTGAAACCGCATGGCGGCCTGATCTTCTATCGCGGCTTCGTCTATGACAATCATATGGATTGGAACGTCCTGACCAATGATCGCGCCCGCGCTGCCGACGACAATTTCCGCAAGCTGGACGGCAAGTTTGACGACAACGTGGTGATCCAGATCAAGCACGGTCCTATCGATTTCCAAGTGCGCGAGC
>JBDTUY010000045.1:0-16300 GCA_040007495.1 Acidobacteriota bacterium
GCGCGACTCCGACGCACAGTATCAGCTCGGCTTGATTTATCAGCAGAGGCGCAACTACACCGAGGCGATCCCACGCTTCGAGAAGGCCCGAGAGATCGATCCTACAGAACCCGACCCTATCTATCAATTGGGAAGAATCGCTCGTGAACAAGGCCGTCACCAGGACGCGCTGCCGCTGTTTCAACGCTGCGTCGCTCTTGACGACAAACATTGCTCAAGCGAAGTGTGGCGCGACTTGGGTGCAACCAACTTTGAGCTCGGCAATACGGACCTCGCGTTGGCTCAGCTGGAAAAGTATGTGGATCGCAGAGAGTACGATCCGGAAGGTTTGTACTGGCTGGGGCAAACGTACAAGCGCTTAAATCGCGATGCGGACGCACGAGCGATGTTTCAACGTTCGGTGGAGGCGGCACAGACCGCTCCGGCGCATCGCCGCCAGCAGTCCGCACGCTGGAAAAGCCAGTCTAGGTCGGAATTGAGGAGTCTGTAGCGAACTCCCCAATCAGCACTGTCAACATCGACACCGACGCACCGTCGATGCCTTCCACAGGGAACTGGATAGGTTCATGCTTATCCGCCGCTCCGAGTACATACAGCAGGGGCAAGTAATGATCTGGGGTCGGAATGGAAAGCTCCGCATCCTTCCCCAGCTTTTCGTAATGCACAAGCGCTTCAAATTGTCCGGCCCTAAGCAACTCGCGGGCTTGGGCATCGAAACGGGTCGCCCAATCGAAGGCCTTTGCGCCGGGGTCGCGCGAATACGCCCACAGATTGTGCACTAGATTGCCGCTGCCGATGATCAGCACCCCGTCTTCGCGTAAGGGCGCGAGTCGTTTGCCAATTTCATAGTGATACATTGCGGGCTTCATGCCATCGATACTCAACTGCACAACAGGTATGTCTGCAGCCGGGTGCGTATGTCGCAAAACCGACCAGGTACCGTGATCCAGACCCCATTGGGTCGATAGATCGACTTTGAGGGGCGAGAGTAGTGCTTGAACGCGCCGCGCGAGTGCCGGACTACCTAGCGCAGGATAGTGAATATTGTACAGAGCCTGGGGAAAGCCACCGAAATCGTGGATGGTTTCCGGTGCGGTACTGACCGTGACGGCTGATCCGGAAACATACCAATGGGCTGAGATGCACAAAATGGCCTTAGGTTGGACGATCGTTTGGCCGATAGTCTTCCAGGCGTCTGTGTAGCGGTTGCTGGTCAGCGTGGTCATTGGGGAGCCGTGACCGAAAAAGAGGACTGGTTGGATCGGCGACATGGTGCCCTAAGTCTACTGCCGCGTTAGCTCCTATGCCAGCTCGTCTAATTTAGGAGACCAGTACCATTCCTCGCGCGTTCGACTTGCAGCGCAACGGAGAAGTCGGAAATTGGATACCGTAGGGTACTGAGCTTGTTGAAAAAAAATGTTACTTATCGGAGAGAGAGACTAAATGGAAACTTGGCTGATAGTCCCCTTAGTACTTGCAGTACTCGTGGGGATCATGTTCGTGGCGAAGCGGAGCATCGTCGCTAGTTTGGAAGGTTTAGTTCGGAGGCTTTTCCACCACTATTATTACTGGGACGCCGATTCAACCTGGATGAACACAAGATGGATGGGTGTTCCCCTGCTGAAACTCCCCTTGGACCTCTGGATTTATCAAGAGATCCTGTCTGAGACTCGGCCTCATCTGATCATCGAAACTGGAACGGCCTACGGAGGCAGCGCGCTGTACTTCGCTCACTTGATGGATATCATCGGCGAAGGTAAGGTCGTATCCATCGATTTGAAGCGCCGCGATAAGGACGTGCCGAAGCATCCGCGAATCGAGTACATTCTGGATTCGTCCACGAATCCTGACGTGATCGCCCGGGTTCAGAGCATGATCTCGCCCGGTGATCGGGTCATGGTCGTACTTGATTCTGACCATTCTGCCCGACACGTAAAGGCAGAGATGGCTGCCTATGGTCCGATGGTTTCCAAGGGCTGCTATATGGTGGTTGAGGATACCAACGTGGGAGGCTACCCCGTTTATAAGTCCTTCGGCGCCGGTCCAATGGACGCTATCGACCCGTTCTTGCAGGCGAATTCGGATTTCTTTATCGACGAAACCAAGGAACGGTTCAAGATTTCGTTCAACCCGCGCGGTTGGCTCAAGCGCCGGGGCTAGGAAAACATCGAAGGCTGGGCTTGCTTGATACTGGATACGGTCGGCAGCAGGAACTTTTGTTCCTGCTGCAGTGGCCCGCTCACCCTCGATCTGGTTATCATGTCTGGTGAGCATGTTGAAAATTGGAACTGTGAAGTGGCAAGGCCGTTGTTCGCGTCACCCGATGTTTAATCCTGAGTCGGACGGTCCAGCGGCGATTCGAGGCGGGTGCACTCGTTGCCAGGATCTCCAGTCGATCTATGAGAATCACCAGCAGACCTTGAAGCTGATGCGAACGTTTGCTCCCCCGGCGCCGCGCCCCAAACCTGCCGATCTTGACGCGGAGCGCCAGCAGAGCTTGTTCGTTTCGCACGCCTAAGCGCTGCGAATCCCTGATTCCGCTCCGCTATAATCATTGCTTGCGCCGTGAAGCGCGCCCCTGGACCAAGCTCGTCCTCGAAAGAAGAACCGCGTGCAAACCGCCGCCATTCGCTATCGAGTTGCCGACTTCCTGAAACAGTATCCTCCGTTTCAATCGATGGAGGAACCCGACTTGCTGGAACTGGTTGAGCACGGAAGGGTGAAATTTCACCAGGGTGATGAATTCTTGTGTTGGCAGAATACTGCCTATTCGCCGTACCTGTTCGTGATTCAGCAGGGCGCTGTTTCGCTTTGGGAAGAAGCGGAAGGCAAAGAGACTCTGCGCGACATACGTGGGCCGGGAGATATCATAGGTGCCGAGCGCTTCATGGGTTCGACGGCCTATGCTTACTCTGCTCGCTCAAACGGCGAGGTGATGGTGTACGCGTTGCCCGCGGCTGACTTCGAACCCCTGCTGCGCAAGTACCCACAGGCCAATCGGTATATAAATGCGAATGCCGCGGCGGGATCCATCTATCAGGATGAACGCCGAGGCGTGCATGAAATGTTCGTCGCGGAACTCGTTCCTGAGCCAGAGCCGTTTACCTGTCGTCCCGAATGTACGGTGACAGAGGCGGCACGGATCATGCGAACTGTGCACACGGATGCGCTCGCGGTGATGGATGGCTATACGTTGCTAGGGTTGGTGACGGCAAGCGATATTCTCGGTTGGATCGCAGACGGTGGTTCAGTTACCAAGGCAGTACGGGATATCATGGGCGCTCCACCGCCGCCGGTCGCGCCGCAAACGCTGGTCAGCGATTGCGTGCTCGCAATGAGTCCAAGCACTGGCAATGTAGTCGCACTCACAGGAGCTGGCACATACCAGAGTGGACTGATGCGTTTGGTGACCGCCGCGGATCTGCAGCCGGCGTTTGGGGACAGTCCGTTGGCTCTGATGCAGGAGATCTCTCTCGCCTCCAATATCGAAAGCTTACGGCTCCTGCATCTGCGGGCTAGAGCATTCTTGTTGGCGCAACTGACTGAGCCATCGGCAGTCGATTGGCTGGCTGCATTTTCCGATCGAATAAACGTATCGGTCGTGAAGCGGCTGCTGGAACTCGCGGGGTACACGAGCGAGCGTAGAACATGGTGTTTTTGGGGTGCCGCCGGGCGTCGCGAATTACTGTGCGCAGTGGAACCGGAGATCGCATTGCTGGCTCCGGAAGACTCCGACTTGAACGCGGGGCAAGCCGCTCTGCAGCGGCTCCGCGCCGATCTGTCCGACTGCGGCTACATCCCATACACAGCGCCTGACTTCGGAGCCGGATTCCTCTGCGCCACGGAACTCACTTGGCGCGGGCGTTTCAAGCAGTGGGTTTCCGATCCGATTCAGAGTCAGATCTATCGTGCCCGGCCGTTGTTTGACATGCGCTTCATTCTGGGTAGCGCTGACGTGTTTCAAAGGCTCGTTTCCGATACGAACGAAATCATTGGCGGCTCGCCCGAATTTCAGAAGCTGTTGGCGAACGATTGCCTGTCTGCACTGCCCCCGCTCACGTTCTTTCAGGATGCAGTTGTGGATGAGGATGGCGGGCGGACAGAGGTGTTTGCTGTTGAATCGCATGCCCTGGAGCCAATGGTAGAGGTCGGTCGCGTGTTTGGCGTCGTGCATCAGATGGTACTCGGTTCGTCTACTCTGAATCGTTTGGAGCAGGCCCGATCCAAAATGCCAGCCGACGATGCCGTGTTTCGGAAGGCGGCCGAGACTTTGCGCTTGGTCCTCTACTTACAGGCCCGTTCCGGCTTGCGTCTGAAAAATAGCGGAGCGGAGATTCTGCCTTCCCAACTTAGCCAACTGGACCGCCAGGTGCTAAAAGGCGGGTTTCGCGCGATTCATAATCTGCTGGATTTCACCGTGAATCGCATCTGGGCGGAGGCGCTTTGAACCCCTCATTTCTGGCAGATTACCTGCGCCACTTCGAGCACAGCTACGACGATCCGACCGACGTGAACTCGGTTCGCTTCGTCTTGCTCGATTCTGAAACCACGGGTCTCGATCCCCGCAAAGATCGCCTGATCACAATTGGTGCGATTGGAGTGATCGGCGGAGAACTGCTGTTGGATGATGTGTTCGAGGCGCTGATGGAGGTGGAGTATAATTCGGCGGCGGTGACCGTCCATGGAGTGACCCGGGAAGAAAGTCATGCGGGAATCTCAGAACCCGAGGCGCTGGAACAGTTCCTCGCGTATTTGCAAGACGGAGTCATTGTCGGCCATCACATCGGCCACGATGTTGCGACTCTCAATGCCGGTTATGAACGCCACTGGGGCTTCTCACTGAAGAATCGCAGCCTCGACACTATGGACCTAACGCTTAATCTGGAGCGCGATGGTGCTTTTCAGGGGAATGATGCGATTAGTGACTTCACGCTCGACGGCTTGTGCAATATGTTCGGTGTCATCCCACACGATCGCCATACGGCGGCGGGTGATGCCTTCATGACGGCCCTTGTGTTCCAGAGGTTGTTGCGTCTGGCAGAAAGCCACGGTCGTATAACTCTCGGCCAGGTAGCGGAGCCGTTCCATCCGCCCGAATGATCGGGGACTATTTGGCCGGTTTTAAGATCAACTTCTGAACGCGCCAGTTCAAAATCTCCGCTACGTAGAGTTCATTTTCTGATGGGCAGGCCATCTCATGAATCCAACCGAACTGTTTCAGTTGACGGCCCGACTTGCCCAACATCCCGACCACTTTTCCGTCCAGCGTCAGTTTGTAGATGCGTCCTGGAAATGCATCGGATGAATATAAATACTGTGTGCCATTCGCAGACGGTGTGATACACAGGGCCCACGGCGCTCCGCTTTGTTGCTGGGCCGCGCTCTCCGCCGTTGGCTGATTGCCGTACCATGGCTTCGCGTCCGCAGGCACCGGAACATCAATCTTGATCTGGCGGAGCAACTTTCCGTCGCCATTGAAGACCTGTATACGCCGATTGCCCCGATCCGCCACGTACAGGTTGCCCTTGGCATCCGATGCGATGCTATGCGGCGTGTTGAATTGGCCTGGACCTGTGCCGGGCTCGCCGAAGGATTTCACCCAGTCGCCATTTTTGTCGTACTTCGCCACGCGCGAATTGATATAGCCGTCGCTGATAAAGATGTTGCCCTGCGGGTCCCAGGCAACGTCGGTCGGTTGCCGAAATTGACCGTTGACTGCTGCTAGTGGCGGATTCACGTGTGTCCACGGTGCGGCCGCGTCGTCCGACGCTTCCTTTTTGCGGCCGAAGACCATACTGACGCGACCCTGCGGGTTGAACCGAATCACCATGTCGGAACCCTTGTCGATGGCCCACAGGTTGTCGTCGCGGTCGATGCGGATGGCGTGTGCAAAGGACCATGCGTAAAGATTCTTGCCGATCTCGTGCAGGTATTTGCCGTTCGCGTCGAACTCCAGCACCTGTGCTGCTGCCGCTCCGTATGCAGGTCCCGTGGTGTTGCCGCGATTGAAAACGAACACATGACCTTTGGAGTTCACTGCCACGCCCGACGTCTCGCCGAAATGGAGGTCGTCGGGAAGTTTGAAGAAGTCAGGCACGGATTGGAAGGGGATTTCCGGGACTGTCGCCGATTGTGCACCGGCTGGCTGTGCAGTCATGTGGATGCCGACTAAGCTCAATCCGGCTGTCCCTAATGCCAGCAAGCCCAATGCCTTCGCACGACGAGTTTTCATGAGGCAGATTGTACCGCGATATAGTGAAGGTAAGAATGGGGCAAAGGTCTAACCGCTACATGTTGGGTGGCATTGTCGCCGTGGTGACGATCTTTGTGTTCTTACCCGTGCAGTACGTTCCGGCACAAACGCTCGCTACTCTACCGACCTGCACGGTAGCTAAGTGGAGCACCTGCGATCTGGTGTTTGATCTGCAGCCGGGTGAAGACGGGGCGCGTGCTGATCTACGTGCCGAGTTTCGCTCCCCGCATCGCAACTCCAGGACCTTGCGCGCGTTTCACGACGGCCAGTTGCTAGTTATACGCTTTGCTCCGGACGAGGATGGCGCGTGGGACTACCGCGTCACCAGTAGCATTAAACGATTGGACGCACAGGTGGGTCATTTGACGGCGACGGCTTCCAACGCTCCGGGTTTCGTGCATGTGGCCAACGTTCACCACTTTCAGACGTCGAATCTGCAACCCCATTTATGGGTCTCGATGGAGATTCCAAACTTTGCGGCAATGCCATCTGCAGAATTCGACGCGATGCTCGTCCAAAGAGCCAGTGAGAAGTTGACGCATTTGCGCGTGATGGTCGATACCCGTACTGATCTGAAGGAAGCGGAGGCTCGCATGCGAGCCATGAATGCTAAGGGTCTGGTTGTGGATGTCGTGCTGGGTGAACTTCCTGCGAATCGTGCTGAGCGCCAGCGCTATGTGACGGAAATGGTCGCCCGCTTTTCCGGGTTCAACATGACATGGGCCGGTACGGTGCCATTCGAGCGAACAGCAGGCGCGCGTTCGATCGTCGTGGAAATGGGTCGCCTGATCGCGCAACTGGACCCGTATAAACAGGTGCGCACATCGTTGGCCGATGTGACATCCGCATCGCTGTTGGACGATGGCCGCGGCGTCGGCGATGGGTGGATGAATGTATTGAGCTACGGTGTGTCTGATCCAAACATAGGCGTGGTGGAGCATCAGGTGACGCCTTTGCCCGCAGTGAATACGGGTATCCAGTCGCGCGCGGACTTGTGGAATGCCACCATGAACGGACAGTATCCTGCATCGGGCTCCGCCTCCGACTTAAAGGTGTGGGCTGAGTTCATGTCGAAGAATCGCCATTGGGAATTGGAGCCGTACTTCGATGTGCAGGGCGGTCGCGCGGTGGCCCTGCCTGAAATTGAAGACGAACTTGGAGGCGAGGGTATAGAGGCGGTTGAATATATCGTGTATGTTGAAAAGCCGGGGCCGGTCGAACTGACCGTCGGCAGGCACGGTTACGATGTTGCCTGGATCAATCCAGCAACGGGCGAGCGCATCAAGGCCAAGGATACGCGGGACAAAGAAGGGAAGAAGTTCTCCGCCACGCCCCCTGATCTGTCGCATGATTGGATCTTGCAAGTTTCCCGCGAAGGCCGCAAAGATGGAATGTTGAAGTCGTACAAGTTTGAATCTCGCCGCTTCCGACCGGCGGCGGTTGAAACCAATCTGACTGCGATCCCCTACGACATCGCCGAGCCGTCGGGCGATATCTCGCTTCGTGTATCGCCGTACTTTAAGCTGAAATCGACGCGAGCCAATCGGGAGCCTCGCAATCTGCTTGTCGAGTGGACTGCGGACGTCGTCACTAGCGGGGAAGGTTTTCGAGTAGTAGGCACAGGCATTGAGGGCACGATGCGCATGCCCGCGCCTTTGACCGAGGCCCTAGCGGGCCGCCCATCGACCGTGCTCGCGGTCCAAGTGCGAATCCTCAATTCGGCAGGAAAGGTGTACGTGATCGATCACGCGTTTCGGTTGCAACCGTGAGCAAATTGATTCTTGCGCTCGACACAACCTGCGACTTCGGGAGCGTCGCGCTCAGTTCCGGCAAAGAGTTGATTGAGGAAATTCCTCTTCGGGCCGACCTCGCGGGGTCCCGCGGTTACTCTCATCTGTTATTTGGCAGCATGGAGGATTTGCTGCGGCGGCATGGCTATAGCTATCGCGACGTCGCGTGTTTCGCCTCGGCATCCGGACCCGGAACTTTCAGCGGCGTGCGTATGGGCCTGACTGCCGTGAAGGGACTTGCCGATGCCTGCGCCGTGCAGGTTGTTGGCGTATCGAACCTGCAGGCACTGGCTTGGTTCGGGAAGACCGGTGTTCGCGCCCCAGTGATCGATGCCCGCCGCGGCGACCTCTATAGCGGATTGTACAATGCGCAGCTTGTCGCGCTTGCGGCTGAGATGGTTTCGCCCGCGAGCCAATGGATCAGCACAATACCGATCGACGCGGAAGTGATCGTCAACGGTGCAGCCACGGCGCTGATAGGTGGGGCGTCGTCTCGGCCAATCACGGAAGCTCCTCTTGAATTGGCTCGCGCAGTCGCGGCGATTGCAGCGCAGCGGTTCTCTGAAGGACTGGCGCAAGATCCGGCTGAACTCGATGCGAACTATGTGCGCAGGTCCGACGCTTCGATGATGTGGCGCGATACGAAATAGTTCGATTGTGCGCATCGGTCCGGATACCACGATGGCGGGGGCGAAGTAGTCGCGGTTAGAAATGGCGGCTGATGCTGCTGAAACTTTCCACGGTAAGAAAGCGTGATCCCAAGGGTGCGACAATATCGCAACGTTCCAGGATCCAGGTCCGTTCATGTGGGACCAGCACGGCTCCGAGGCCCGTTTCCAAAGCCGGGTTGATATCGGACTTCGGAGAGTTTCCAATCATCCACGATTGGTGGAGCAAGAAGCCTTGTTCCGCAACTAATCTTTGATAGGCTGCGGTGTCCTTCTCTTTGACGATGCCGGTGTGCTGAAAGTATTGCGCCAGGCCTGAGCGGTCCACCTTGAGCTTCTGCTCATCTGGATTGCCTTTCGTGAACAACGCAAGTTGATGCCGCTTGCTCAACTGGCGCAGCGTGTCCTCTACGCCGTCAATCAGTTCAATGGGTTGCTCCAGGATCTTCTCAGCGAAAGCCATCACGCGGTTGAGATCATCTGGGGCGATCTTGCGTTCGGTCAGATGCTGATAGGCCTGCTGCAGATTGCGGCCGAAGTTTATGGATCCGTATCCGTGCAGCTTCGCATTCGCCAGTTCGATTTCATTCAACACATCGCGAATCTGCGCGGCCGTCAGATGCGAGTGATTCAGAAAGTCCACGAACGTATCGAACGCACGTTCAAAGTAAATATTGTTTTCCCACAGAGTATCGTCGGCGTCGAAGATCAGTGTGCTCATGCTACTTGACTGGATGATGGCCGTGCCCGTTGCGGGGCGCTGTTCGCTCAATCGAATGCACGCGGCGCTGCTGCGCGGTATAGCTGGGCAGGAAATCCAACAGCAGGCCCAGTCTCTCTGATTCTGAACGCTTGCTCAGAAGCGCTTGTCGAAGATTCAGATCGCCGATGGACTGCGCGACCAGGAAGCTTAACTGCGGATCACCTTGCTGGGAGGATGACAGCGGAGAACCCGATGCAACCGCCTGTAAGGAATTGTACGCCTCAATTACTCGAGCTCGCGCCGGATCGACAGGCGCGTCCACATTCGGATCGTCATCGAAGAACTCGACTGTTCCTTGAAGAAAGGATCGTTCTTGATTCAGTAGCAGTAACTCAAAGCGCCTGCGCGCGACCGTCAGGATATCCAGACGTCCGTCCGGATACTCCTGCAATACGGTGTCGACCACCGCCGTACACCCAAAGTCGGCCAGGCCTTGTTTGGTGGCGAAGATGACTCCAAATTCGGCCTTGTGTTGGCGAACTTCGGCGATCATTTCCTTGTAGCGATCTTCAAAAATGTGGAGCGGCAGTTGTCCACCTGGCAGTAACACAACCTCCAGAGGAAACAGCGGCAATAGGCCAGGCTGCATGTTGCTATTATGGCGTTTCGACTGCACGTTGCGCTATCTACTATGATTTTGAAGCTGAAACGCACGCCGGGAATCTACCTTGTGGGATTCATGGGTTCCGGCAAATCGACGGTGGGCCGCGCGCTGGCCGACGAACTGGGTTGGAAGTTCGTTGATCTGGACGAAGAGATCGAACGCCGCGAGGCGACCGCCATATCAAAAATATTCGAGACCAGAGGAGAACCGGAATTTCGTGAAATCGAAACCAAGGTACTCCGCGAGCAAGTGCGTGCGGTAGAGACCGGACGGCCTCATGTAATCGCGCTCGGCGGAGGTACATTTCAGCGCGAGGTTAATGTAGATCTGCTGGTAAATCATGGGGTCACTATTTGGTTGGATTGTCCTTTAGATCGGATTGAGGAACGTCTGGCTGGGTTCACGCATCGGCCCTTGGCGCGCGATCCACAGAAGTTGCGGGAACTGTTCGATGCCCGACGCTCGGGCTATGCTCACGCCGATTATCGAGTGGATTGCGATCATCACGATCCCATGGCAGTGGTCGCCATGATCAATCTATTGGGGCTGATCTAAGGGTGCGTACGTCCAATCCGCAGGCTGCCGCAAAGGCGCACGCTCTGCAGATCTTCCGCGCGGCATTGAACGCTGCAGATCCGCAGTTAGCGGTTGAACGTCACCTGAAATTCGATGGTCGAGTTCTCATAGCGGGTAAGCAACGCTACAAAATCGCTGACTTTGATCGAATCTTTGTGGTTGGGGCAGGGAAGGCCAGCGCGGCGATGGCAGCCGCCGTGGAACGTATTTTGGGGAGAAGCGTCTCTGGCGGTCTGATCAATGTTCCGGACGGTGTTACGACGAAACTCAAGCGCGTAAAGTTGAATCCTGCACGGCATCCTCTACCTGATGATCGCGGAGTGGAAGGTGCGCGACAGATCGCTGCCCTCGCATCCGATGCGGGCGAGCGTGATTTAGTGATCTGTCTGATTTCTGGCGGAGCCTCAGCGCTGTTGCCCATGCCCGCCAGTCCGCTAACTCTGGCGCGCAAGCAGGAGTTGACCCGAGCCTTGCTAAACGCAGGCGCCACCATTCATGAACTAAATACCGTTCGCAAACACCTGAGCGGGATTAAGGGCGGGCAATTAGCTGCACTGGCCTATCCGGCGCGCGTGCTCGGATTGCTGTTGTCCGACGTGATTGGAGATGATCTTGACGTGATCGGTTCAGGGCCCACGGTTGGCGATCCTGCGACGGTTGCCGACGCTCAAGCGGTTCTCAGGAAATACGGACTCGCTACTTCTGGTTTGGTTTTTCACGAGACGCCCAAGCCGACAGATCCGCGTCTGTCGCGGACGCAGAATATGGTGATCGGAAGCAATCGACTCGCGATCGATGCCGCCGCGGATAAGGCGCGCCAGTTGGGCTATCACGTGCTAGTGCTATCAACTATGATTGACGGAGAAACGCGCGACATCGCTGCCATGCACTCGGCCATCGCCAAAGAAATTGCGTCCAATAACCGTCCAGCCCGACGTCCGGCGTGCATCTTGTCTGGTGGGGAAACAACGGTGGCTGTACGCGGTACGGGCTTGGGTGGCCGCAATCAGGAATTTGTGTTGGCCGCTGCGATAGCTCTACAAGGCGCTTCACATACGACGGTGCTGAGCGCAGGGACCGATGGTCTGGATGGTCCGACGGACGCGGCGGGAGCCATTGCGGATGGGACGACTGTCGCGCGCGGAGCGGCACGGGGGCTTGACGCGAAACAGTTTTTGGCGAACAACGATTCGTATCATTTCCTTGAGCCATTGGGCGCATTACTCAAGACCGGCCCTACCGGGACCAACGTGATGGACATTCGCGTGCTGCTGATTCAAGATGCGGGACAATAGATTGGAAACTCGAATAACGGGAGGTCCACAGGACATGGCAGTGAATATCGAAGAACTGCAGAAGCGTTTCGCGAGCTTGACGGATGAAGCTCTGTTGGAGGTCAAGCGCGACGATCTGGTCGCCGGGGCACAGGCTTGTCTGGATCAGGAGTTTGCCGATCGCGGACTGGACATCGCGCCCGGTCACGTTCCATCCGATCGGGAACACGAACTGAATGCTGAAGGATTGGCTCCTGTTGAGGCGGAAGGCGAAGGCAACCAGGTTGGCTGGGAATTTCTGCAGGAATTCGATACTCCTGAGGAAGTCTCTATCGCCATATCACTCTTGCGTTCGGCCGAGATCCCGGCCTACACCCCGAGTCAGGATGTCTCCCGAGTCAACCCGCTCGCTGGTTTGATCGAAGGGGCGTTCCGTGTTTACGTTCCCACCGGTATGGCGGAGGAGGCTCGCGAGATTCTGGACACGCCGGTTTCCGATGAAGAACTCGCGGCTCAAGCGGAAGCAGCCGGAGGTGCTGCACCGGAATAGCGAGTTGCGTTACTGTTCGACGATTCTTGGCAGCGCTGCCTGCGGAGCCTTCGCTCCCGGGGCGGGCAGCTTCGGAGCCGAGGTTAGTGTCCCCGGCTTCTCCGGTTGACCGATGACTCTGCGCAGCTGAATTTTCCCGCGCTGGACACGAATATTCACGGCCGGGCCGCCTATAGAGCCGCGGATCGATGCACCTTGGCGGTTCGTTTCCTGCATGAATGGCGAACCAAAGTCGTTCATGGCAGTTCCGCGATTGGTGATGGCATTCAAATCGAAGCGGGCACCCTCTGGCATCGCTAGGTCTACATTCCCCGCATTCACATTGACGGTCATGCGAGCCAGACTCGCACGGCCAGGAGCCAACTTCACATCTCCGCGATTGATCGTGAGATCGATTGACTCTGTGAAATCGTTTAGCTCCATGTCTCTCGACTGGGAATTCATATGCACGGGACCTTCGATTCCGGTCATCAGTATGTCGGACGAGGTTACGCGAGCATCACCCGGCAAGCCTTGTGCCGAGAAGTCCGTCTGCGTTCCGCGCCAGTGAATCGGACCCGAAAGCGCCTTCCATTGCTGCACACCTGAGTAGTAACCACTTATAGTGACCTGACCTGCAACGCGTTCCAGATCCAGATCATTCCCGTTCCCAGTCAGATCAAAACTCTTATGCAGGTCGACTGCTCGGATTAGATTGCCGCCCTGGACGTTGAGATGCACATCGCCGCCGATGCTTTCCAATCGGACACTTGAATTGCGCCCGTTGATATCCACGGAGCCCGTGATGCCGCTGATGTCGAAATCGCCGTCGTGCCCGCGAGCAACGACGGACGCGCCTTTGGGAACGACGATGTCCATATCTGCGTCGAGCCTGCGAATCCCCGACACTCGGTCCTGATGCACGTTGATGATCACCTGGTTCGCATTGCCGCTTACCTCAAGCGTCCCCTGTTGGTTGGCACGCGTTGCGCTCGCTTGGTCAATGCTACGGATGTGGTTCTGGCCCGACACTTTGACCATATTCGAGAGATCTCCAGCATCCTTCGAGACTGAAATCCGCGCGGTGCCGCGGAAGTTTTCAATGACTACTCTAGGATTCGCCGACGTTGTCGCCTGACCTGCGATTGGAAACTCGTAGGATTCACCGAACACTTCCAAGCCTCCCCACTCGACGCCTGCTCGGGGCAGCCAGGTAGAGAAGCCTCGCACCGCATGCAGGCTCATCCCGATCAGGCAGAGGAAGAACACCAGGACCCATTCGCCGCCGGAGACGCCAGCGCGCGGTAACGGTCGACCAGCAGAGTTGGTTGCGGAAGATCTCCAAAGGAAAACTTCCAGCAGCCGCAACGCGCCCCACAGAATCAACAAATAGGGCCAGTACAATGCCAGATAATCCAGCAGGGGCAGTTCGGGGAAAACGTTGCGTGCCAGGAAAAGCCCGCCGATGCCGATCAACAGCAGTGGCGCGACGATAGATCCGTTTCTCATAGATGCATGCCTCGTGGGGGTTCGTCGCCTGTGGCTCGATGCGCCGCGCGCTCTGCCAATCGCAGCACTCCGTAAAGAATTAGCAGCACAGGCCAGGTTCGCCCGATGTCGAGCTTTCCTGCCTGATCGGTCGCTAAAAGTGCTCCCAACGTGATCAACATCAAGGGGCCGCGAATCGCTTGGATCAACATGAAGGTTGCCTACTCAGGACCTAAGCCGGTCTATCGCTCGGCTCTCGCTTGGCGTCTGGCGCAGGCGAATGGGTATAGGGATGCGTTGGCTGGCGCAAATGATTGGCCTCACGAGCCGACCAACCGACCGTTCTCAAATACAGCAGGTACGCTCCCAGCAGGATCAACAGTACCGGCCAGAATTTTTCTAACCTCTGGATCTGGAGAATTTCCAGACTATCCAGCAGGAACACCACACCGGCCACGATCAACACGACGGGAGCCACGGGAAATCGCGAAGGTTCTTGTCCCGTGAGATGCCCTGGAACCAAGCCGGAAAACTCATCTACCGGCAGGCCATCTCTTCGGTTGCGAGCTGTATGGTGCGCTTCAAAGGCCATATAGAAAACAAATGCTGGGATCAGCATCACGAACAGGGGCTCTAACGATCCATGCCCATCCGCCAGCGAGATCAGCAGACCAAACATCACCACATGAGCCATGCCCTTGGCATACTGCGCGTTATAGATTGCGCCAACACCCGGAATTAGCCCAAGCCAAAATGCGGCCACCGGATTCGCATGCGGCTGTGCCGGAGGAACTGTGCTTGTGTAGGGAGAATCAGCGTAGCGAGGTTCGGCAAATCCAGTTCTTGGCGGAGTGTTGAACTGTGGATTCGGAGGAGTTGAGCCCGCTGGCGGAGGAGCGCTTGGCACCGGAACGTGTGCGGGACAGAAAATCGAACCCTGCGCCACCCGGACCGTCGCCTCATTCAGAGCCGTTCCACACGCTCTACAGTAGCCAACCACTTTGGGCGGCTCGCTTTCGGCTTGCGATGTCGCGGGGACCGGCACAAACTGCGCGCCTTGATCCACGCCTACGTTGCCGTCGGGCAGATCGCTGTGAATTGGGTTTTGGTCGCTCATGCTTGGTTCAAAAATCGTGTCGATTTGTGCTACTTCCCGCTCTATTTGCCATCCCTGTTCGCGGTCGTTCCCGGCGCTGCGTCCTGTTCTGCCTTCCACTGTTCAATTTGCGATTCGATCTTTACGACGACCGCCCGGTTGCTGTAGAACTTAACACTGCGGTCCCACAAACGCGTAACGCGACTTTCGGCAGAGGCCCAAACCTTCACCGGGTTCAAGTCAGATGCCTGGATCTTCCACATGCCCTCCAGCCGCACGGCCATTCCCATCGAAAGCACCATCATAGCCATGCTCATGGCAAAACGCGGCTGGAAGGCTAAACCCAGTCGAGGATGAAACCATTTCCCTAGCACTCTCCCCAGGAACGAATGCTTCACCACTACGCTCTGCGGATCGCTGGAGACTTGAAACAACACCCGGTTAATCAATTCGGGATTCACATCCACCACCGCCGCGCGATCCATGAACGCAACCGCGGACGCGGCATCCTGCGCCAATTCCCGGCAATCCGCGCAGCCGTTCAGATGCGCCTTTACCGCAGAAGCCGTCCGGTCGCCAAGGCTCTGGTCGACATAGTCGGCGAGCAGTTCGTCCACTTCACTGCAGGACATTTCATGGAAGGTATTCTGGAGGCTCACGGTGCCACCCCCCTCTGTCTCAATACTCTTGCTAATTCGGCTCGGCCACGATTGATGCGGCTCTTCACGGTTCCTTCCGGAACGCTCAACACTAGCGCGATTTCTTTATACTCCAACTCTTCCAGGTCCCGCAAGATGACTGCCTCGCGCAACTCTGGTGTCAGCTTCTGCAGTGCCGACTGTAACATCTCACTCGTCTCGCGGCCTGCCAGCATGCTGTCGGCGCGGGTCGAACTCGAGGTCCGTTCTTCTAACACGGGCAATTGCTCTTCGATCGAATCCGTCACACGGTCCCGTTTGTTGCGCCGGTAGTTGTCGATCAGCAGATTGCGCGTCAATCTGCCTAGCCAGACGGTGAACGATCCTTCGCCTGCACGATAGCCGGCCAGGGATCGGAACACCCGCAGGAACACCTCCTGCGTCAGATCCTGTGCGGTATGGTCGGACCCGGTGAACCGGTAGCAAATGGCATAGATTCGCCGCGTGTGGACCTTTACCAAGTCCTCCCACGCGGACTCATGTCCGGCCAGGCACTGTTCAACTAATGGATGATACCATGAGCTTCAAAGACAAGATCTTCACGTTCTACAAAGATTTTCC
>JBDTUY010000046.1:0-16239 GCA_040007495.1 Acidobacteriota bacterium
GGAGGGTGGCCTTCAGGCCGCGCGGCGCTTGAGTGCTGCCTCGGGTCAGCGGCCTTGAAGGGCCACGCCGCGTAAACGCCGCCCTCCTCCTCCGCGAACTTGTGGCGTTACGCCGAGATCACTTCCAGAATCTGTTGCGCCGCTTTTTGTCCCGCGGTCTTTTTTGAAGGACCCTGCGCCTGGCTGGACCAATCCTTGCCCACGCGCACTTCCACTGTGAAGGTTTTGGAATGCTCCGGACCGTCTTCACTGATGGTGATGTACTTGGGCGGGGGCATCTTGAGGGTCTGCGCCAGTTCCTGCAACGTGCTCTTGTAGTCGGGAACGGACCCGCCGTTTTCCGTCTCCAGTTCGTGAAAAACGGCAGCAATCCGCATTTCGACAAACCCACGAGTCGGCCCTATCCCGCCATCCAGGTACATCGCGGCGATCAACGCCTCCATGGCGTCTGCCAACAGCGTCTTCTTGGCGCGACCGCCGCTCATTTCTTCGCCCTTACCCAGTAGCAGGAATTCGCCCAGCCCCAATTCCTGAGCTGAGGCATGTAGGTGCGCGGCGCTTACCAGATGAGCTTTCAGCTTCGAGAGCCGACCTTCGCCTTCATGCGGAAAACGGCGAACTAAATAATCACTGATGATGAAGCCGAGAATCGCGTCGCCAAGGAATTCCAGCTGCTCATTATTACTGGAGGCGGAAACCTCGCCTGGCAGTTCATGCGCCCGGGACTTGTGCGTCAGAGCACGTTCCAGCAAAAGACGATCCTGGAACGTGTGTCCCATCGTCGCTTCCAGATTTGCCAGATTCCCGATCATTTGGCCGGGGTTATTTCATGGTGCGAAGCTGCTGGGTCCGGGTCTTTTCATTTTCGGCGGCACGCTTGATTTGGTCGGGCAGACCCGGCATCGCGAGCGCCTGGTCCAGAGCCTTGGTGGCCTCGTCGTACTTCTTGGCCTCGTTCAGCGCGTTACCCAGTCGGACGTACGTGGCGGGCTGTTTTGTGGACGCCGTATTAATCGACTGTTGGAAAGCCTTGGCTGCGTCGTCGTATTTCTTGCGGACCATTGCGATCAGGCCAGAGGTTTCATACGCCTGAGCCATATCGTCCTTGCGGACCTGCGCCCACTGCTCATCGGTGGCCGCCGGATTCAGTTTCGGCGAAATCGGAATCAAGATCATCGCTTGACTCAGCAGGAAGTCGGCATGCTCTAACTTCTCGTCCTTCTGCAGGTCGTGCTCCGTCGTCCCTTGCGCGGTTTCTGCTGCAATCATCAGCATGGACATGTGATCCTTGGGATCAACTTCCAAAGCCTTCTCGTAGTAAGCGATCGCGCCTTTGCGATCCTGTTTCATCTGGCTGGCTTGTCCGGCCATGCCGAACGCATAACCTTTATAGGTGCTGTTGGGATACTTCAATACCCAGGCGTCGATATCAGCAATGCGCTTGTCCACGTCCGGCACGGTCGCAATTTGCGCCTGCGCGATCCTCGCCAGGTCGATCATATCGGGAGGCGAGGCAGGCGGAGCAGGTGCCGCTGCGGGAGCAGCTACGCTCAGCGGTTGTGCTTGCACTGTGGGTGCCTGAGCCTGTGCTGCCTGAATCCCGAACCCAAACTGTATCACTCCCAACGGCAGTGCGGCGGCCAATGCTGCCCCGAATCGTACTTGCTTCATTGTTCTTCTGGCTCCTGCTTTCTTTCGTGGAAATATGCGCCGTTCATGCCCTGGTCTGCTTCCCGCCGTACTTGTTCAGGCAGACCAGCCACGGCCAGCGCCTGACGGTAGAATTCTTTCGCCGGTTCCTTTTCGCCCTGCGAATCGGCTAGCTTACCCAGATATAGCAGACTCCATGCTTTAGTGGACGTATCAGGCTCGGTTTCCAGTACCTTGCGGAATAATCCGTCTGCAGATTCGGGGTCGCGATCCGCGAGTGCGACTCGCGCCAGTCCGTAGATGGCTCTGGCGCGGAAGGAATTATCCGGCTGACTGGCTAAGACTCCGTTGTACAGGTCCTTGGCGCGGGCCGAATCTTTGCGGATGAGCTCCTCAGCGTCGTCTAGCGTTTTGGCGACGCCCGTCAAGGCTGGGGGTTTGACTTGTACCGTCACCTTGATGGTTTTCACGTTGGGCTTGTCGACAAAATCAATCTTGTCCAATCGCTTGGCTTCGGTCTGGATATTGATGGCCTTTACCATATCGCCAAAGTACAGCCGCATGATGGACGGTTGCTTTTCGTAAGCGGATATCTGGTCATAAAAAGCCGGAGTCAACACAAAGCCTTCGCGCTTGGCCTGCTCCACATCGGCGGGCTGACGCTTAATTCGGGCTTCTGCCGCCTTGATGAAGCATTCGGTGGCGAACAATTGGAAGTCGTCGCGAAACTGCTGCTCCAATACAGGTGAAGCCAGCGCATAGTCGTGGAGAGGCTTGATTCGGTTCAATTCTGCTATGTACTTAAACCCCAGCGAATCGGATTGCGAATGCAAATACTGGTGCCGAATTTCGTCGATCCGCAACTCGGCCGACGGTGTGACGATCACATAATACTGGTCTATTAACAACCGCGTCTGAACTTGATTGGGAGCGCCCAGTAGATCCAAAAAGATTTGGAAGCGGGAGTGACTCGCGTTATTCTGCTGCACGCGCAAGAAGGCATCTACCTGCAGCACGGCGTTGGCGACGGCATCGGTATATTTGCCCAAAGCCTCCTGATAGTATGGCTGCGCTTGCTGCCAGAGCGCGGCAATGTTGGCTTCGCGATAAAAGGCTGCCAGTAGCGGAGCGAAATCCCGGATGCTCTCCGCATCTTTCGGCATCGGGTAGTTCGGCTGGGCCGGACCGAAATCAGGAGCGCCTTTGCTCATCAGAGCGAAAGTAATGTACTGCCCCAGGTTGGCCTCGTCATTGCTCGCCACCTTGCCGATGGGAGCATCGGGGCTGGCCACCCTGCTGGCCGGGGTCACATTCGCTCCCGGGCGGTGATCGCGGAAGTACCGTTTCAGTTCGGGCAGGGAAGGAATGTTTTGCTGCGCCAGATAGTCGCGAACAGCCTTACGCAAAGGACTGTTGGTGGGCGAATCGACATCGGTGTCATAGCCCGCGGCGTTGATCGCGGCCATCACGGTAAACAGAATAGGATTGCCGTCCAATTGGCCAAGTAGTTCATTGGGCAGCACCACGCGGCGGGCAGCCTTCGCCTCGGCCGCTTGCTCAGCAGAGGTCAATTCGCGTGGTGGAGCGGGCTTTTGGCTCTTTTGCTTGGACTGCCCCCAGGCCGAACTCCCGGTGATAAACAATCCGACGGGTAGTGCGATCAGTGCAACAATCGCAGCCGCTGCGGAACTCACCCTACGTCGGGAATGTCTGGTTTCGGTCATAGTGGTTCCTACTCGTCGGCGCTACGCCAACGCTCGCCTCGCGACCCGAACTCTACTCACCCAGTATATCCAGAGATGCCTGCAATTCGCCCCGAGCATGGGGATCGCTCGTCACCGCCAAGCCGCGCCGATACATGTCACGAGCCGCATCCAGATCGCCCATCTTCTCAAACGTCTGGCCGCCGTGAAAGTACGCTGCCGAATAGTTTGGATCGTGGCTTAGCAGGGATGCAAATTCGGAGACTGCCTCTTGGAACGCGTTGGTTTTGACGTACTCCATCGCCAGGCCGTAGCGGGCAAAACTATTGCCCGGGTCCGCAGCCAGCATCTGCTTCAGAATGTCCGTCCGGCTGGAGGTGTTGGTTGTGGGTTGCAAATCGATCCGAATCCCCTTGTCAATTTAGCTTGCTGCCTGTTAGGATACAGCCTGAAAGCCTACGGCGTCTGCCAAACTCTCTGTGCCGTGTCCCTACTTCTCCCCGGAGCGCATCCTCGAATCTGAGACGTGGCTGGTCCCACCGCGGTTCCCTTTAGGCTCGGCATATCAGGGAACGTGTCTGGTGGTAGCCAGCGTCCCATTCGTTCCTGCTCTAGATCATCAGGAGCGTGTCTGCAATTTCGGTTACCCGACGACATCGACGGCGGGATGTGAGCGGTTTCCGTCAGACGCGCCAGCAGATGCCGTCCGCTTCGCGTGGGCCTCGCAGGTCGGGTCGCGACGCAAGTCCGACCTCGTTCAGATTGTCTATATCCTGGAAAAAGAACACACACCGGCGGAGCACGGGGTGTTGGATTACTCGCTGAAGGCTGCATCGTTCCGTCCAAATACTTGCACCGACCCGGTTCTGGCGCAAGCCCTCAAGTTCGCAGAGCAAGGAGGGCGGCGTTTACGCGGCGTGGCCCTTCAGGGCCGCAATTTCTGAATCGTCGCTAAAGCGCCGCGCGGCCTGAAGGCCACCCTCCTTAGCTTCTGAGTGCGCCGAAGCCTGCGAAATGATATCGTTTCCCCATGAGTAATTCGTCAAGCCTTTCCCGCCGCGATTTCCTCGGCGCCTCTGTCGCTGTTGGCGGGGCGACCGCTGCGTGTGCCTCTTTGGCCAATCCGAGTGGTGTTCGTGCGGCAAGCAAGGTGCCGGTCGGACTTGAACTCTACTCTGTCCGAGGCGAGTTGATGAAGGACGACATGGCGACGGTCCGGACCGTCGCGAAGATGGGTTACGAGGTCGTCGAGTTCTACGCACCGTACTATCAGTGGACCAACGAGCACGCCAAGGATATGCGTAACCTCATGAACGATCTGGGTATCAAGTGCAATTCCACGCACAACAACGCCTCGAACTTCGATGCCGCCAATCTACCCAGAGCGATCGAACTGAATCAGATCATCGGGTCGAAGTTTATCATCATGGCGAGCTCGCCCAACGCGAAAAACATCGACGCTTGGAAGACCGTAGCGGATCAGATGACCAAGGTTAGCGAGCAGTTGAAGCCGCTCGGCATGGCGACTGGCTTCCACAATCACAATACAGAGTGGGCGCTGCTGGACGGCAAGCGCCCTATGGATGTGCTGGCGGAAAATACGCCCAAGGAATTTGTCCTGCAGTTCGACGTAGGTACATGCGTTCAAGCCGGAGCCGACCCCATCGCCTGGATCAAAGGCCACCCTGGACGCATCAAGAGTGTCCATTGCAAAGAATATGCTTTGGCGACCAATACCAAAGCCCCGGATCGAGCCAATCGTGTGTTGTTCGGCGAAGGCGATGCACCATGGAAGGCAATCTTCGAGGCAGCCGAATCGGGTGGTGGGGTCGAATACTACCTGATTGAGCAGGAAGGCAGCCGCTTCCCAGAATTCGAGACGGCGGAGAAATGCCTGGCAAGTTACAAGGCCATGCGTGCGTAGCAATCCACGCGGATAATCGCTGATGTGACGCACGATTCATCGTGCATCGGAGTTTCAACTCTTCACCTAGCGGTCCGCACGAGGCGACCTGGTTCATGCAGCTACACTTTTGGGGCGTTCGGGGCTCGTCGCCAACTCCTGGTGCCTCCACGCATCAATTCGGAGGAAATACTTCGTGTATTGAGGTCCGGTCGTCCTCAGACGACGTGATTCTGCTCGACGGCGGAACCGGCATTCGCGAGGCTGGCGCGGACATCGCGCGTCGCACGGTTGGAGCGCCGCGGAGCATCCACCTCTTCTTGACGCATTTTCATTGGGACCATATTCAAGGCATTCCTTTCTTTGCGCCACTATTTGTGGCCGAGAATCATGTAACGATCTATTCGTCGCGCTTCTCCGCTCCTTTGGATGCGGCGCTGCATGGATTGATGACGTCCCCCTATTTTTCTATCGGAGTTGCGGACTTCAAAGCTCGCGTCAGTCTGGTGACGATTGACCAACAACCCGTCAGGTTGGGAGACATTTCCATCGAGCCGATTGAGGTCAACCACCCACAAGGCGCATGTGCTTACAGGGTGAAGAGTTCGACAGCCGCTGCCATCTATGCCCCGGATCGCGAGCATGGTGACGAACGGCTAGATCGTCTATTTGCCGACCAGGTGCGAGGTGTGAACGCCTTGATCACAGATTCGCAATACACTCCGGATGAGTATCCTGCCCATCAGGGTTGGGGGCACAGCACGTGGCTCGAATCGGTGAAGCTCGCGCGTGAGGCCGGAGCAAAAAAACTGGTTCTGTTCCACCACGATCCTGCGCGTTCCGATGGCGCATTGGCGGAGATCCAGACAGCAGCGCGGCGCGAATTTGCCGAAACATTTGTAGCCAAAGAAGGCTGGACTCTCGAAGTCTAGGTTGGGCTGATCAATTCCTCGTCATACTCAATCATGGCTGCCAAACGTATTCTGATTCTCGGAGGAGGTTTCGCGGGGATCTACGTCGCCCGTCGGCTGGAAGCGACCCTGCGCCCGGAAGAGGCGACCATCCAACTGGTGAATCAGGAGAACTATTGGGTCTATCAGCCGATGCTGCCTGAGGTGATCTCGGGATCGATTGGCCTTACCGATATTGTTTCCCCGATTCGGCACCTTTGTCCGCGCACGCAGCTCATCATGCGCGAAGTGGAGAATATCGACCTGGCGCGCAAGGTGGTGACGGTGAGTCCCGGGTTCCGGCCTCGCGCATTGGAGCTTGCATACGACTACCTGGTAATCGCGTTGGGCGGCGTCACGAATTTCTACGGCATGCCTGGCATGATCGAGCATGGCAAGCCGTTTCGTACTCTGGCGGATGCGTTAGCGCTGCGAAACCACTTGATCCATGTGTTGGAAGAGGCTGACGTAGAAACCGATTCGGAGCTACGCAAGAAGCTGCTGACGTTTGTGGTCGCGGGTGGTGGCTTTTCGGGCGTGGAACTGATGGCGGAGATGAACGACTTCATTCATCGCGTGAAGCGCAGCTATCCTCGGCTGAAGGATGAGGCCGTACGCTGCGTGCTGGTCCACCCCAAGGATCATATTCTTCCCGAGATGGATCAGCGCCTTGCGATCTTTGCCGAGGGGATTCTGACGAAGCGCGGCGTGGAGATTCTGGCGAACGATCGCGTCACGGCTGCTACTTCAGAGAAGGCGGTCTTGAAGTCAGGCAAAGAGATCCCGACGAAGACTCTCGCCTCGACCGTACCGTCGGCGATGCCGCCAGTGTTGGATCGACTGGATTGCGTTAAAGAAAAGGGACGATTGCTGGCCAACAGCCAACTCGAATTATCCGGGCACGAGGGCGTGGTGTGGACCGTCGGTGATTGTGCGGCGGTGAAGACGGTTGCTGGCAATCCCGTGCCTCCGACGGCGCAACACGCGACACGTGCAGCGGAGCTCGCTGCCGACAACATCGTTGCGGCGATGCGCGGAGGGGCTGCAAAGGGTTTTGCGTTTGAGGGACTGGGCAAGCTCGCATCGCTGGGGCACTTTTCGGCGATCGCGGACATCATGGGTGTGCGCGTTTCCGGGTTCCCGGCCTGGGTGCTGTGGCGAACTATCTATCTGATGAAGATGCCGGGTCTGAATCGCAAGGTGCGGATCGGGCTGGATTGGCTGGTCGCTCTATTGTTTCCGCCGGATCTTGTGCAGATTAAAGCGGTGCGAGAGTCCGGCATCGTGCGGCAGTATTTCGACGCGGGCGAGACGATCTTCCATCAGGGCGACCTTGGCGACAATGTGTATGTCATCGAAAAAGGGCAATGTGAAGTGCTGAGAGACGTTAATGGAGTCGAACAGTTTGTAGCGGATCTTGGCCCGGGCGACTATTTCGGTGAGATAGCGGTGCTAGGCAATCTGACGCGCGGCGCGACTGTGAAGGCCGCCACTGCGATGCACGTGTTGCTGATCCCACGCGGCGATTTTCACTTGTTGAAAGCCAGTGTTCCGGCATTCGGCGCTGTTTTTGAGAATCTAGCGACGAAGCGCGCTGCGGAGAATGCGCAATCCCCAGCAGAGCCGCGAATAAAGTAAGCGCATATCTGAAGCGGTGCTCAAGCACCGCGCCGCCTGAATGCCGCCCTCCGCCTCGCTGGATGAAGATGCTCTAGCGTAGCTTCTTGACTTTGTCTTCGATGCGTTTGCGTTCGGCCCGTTCTGGTTTCAAATCAAGAGCTGCTTGGAATGAGGCCCTGGCATCTGCAGTTCTACCGTTGGCGGCCAGGGCATCACCCAACAGTTCCTGGGCTGCGAACTGATCCTTCGCAACGTCTGCTGCTTGCTGCGCTTGCGTCACTGCCCTCACGCTATCGCCGCTTGAAAGCAACAGTCGCGCTAACGCAAGTCGTGCTGCTGTGTAATTTGGGGTGGCGGTCAAGACGCGATCGTATTCTGCAATCGCGCCCGGTGCGTCTCCCGTGATGGCGAGCGTTTCCGCCAGACTCAAGCGTGATGCCAGAAACGTGGGGGAACGTTGCAGGTTGTCGCGCAGTAGAGTGATCGCCTCGGCGCGACGCGAGGGTTGCGCCGTTAGCAGCACGGCCAAATTATGACGAGCGGGTAGTAAATCTGCATTACGTTGCAACGCATCGCGATATAATTTTTCGGCGTCCGCGACTCGATTCTGCGAAGCTCGAAGCGTCCCCAGTGCGTTGTAGGCTTCTCCCGAACCTGGCGTGATTCGGATCGCTTGGAGATAGGACTTCTCAGCGTCCTTTTGGCGATTTAGCCTCTGGTAGACCAGGCCGAGATTGTACGGCAGGTAGCTATATTCCGGGGTCAGCGCGATGGCCTTTTGATAGGCGCGAATCGCGGACTGGTAGTCGCCCGTTTCTACGTAGGACAGCGCTAGGTTGTGCAGAGGATACGACCAATGCTGCGCTCTTTGTGCCGCGTCTTGGAACGCTGGAATCGCGTCTGTGAAACGGGCCTGCTCCAGGTAGGAGATGCCCAGGGCGTTGTACGAATAAGCAGCGGTAGGGTCCAGGCGCACGGCCTGCTCTAGCATGGGCTGTGCGGCCGCGTAGCGCTTGTCGAAGAGCAGAGCTCGGCCATTGAAGAAGTTGTCGCGAGCTTCCAAATAGATGGATTCGCGCGTCAGACTCCGGGCGGCATCCATGTAACGTGCCGCTTGCAAAAAATCGTCGCGGACCGGCGGAGTCTGGTCGCCTTGCAGGTATTTTAGAAGTACAGTTTGCGCTGCATCTTCCAACGCGACTCGTAGTTGGTTTTCTGTCTCGCGATACCGTTCCGGAGTGAGCTGGCCTTGCAGAGGCTGCAGAGCAGTGAACGCGTTATTCGCATCGCCGGGCAGAATGCGGCCCGCTGTCAGTGCTTGCCGGAAGCGGTCGAGTGCTTGTTGTGCCTGAGCGCTGATGACTGCTGTGGTACCGGCTTGGGCCAGAAGCAATGGCTCGCCCGTCCGGACGTCGAGGAGAGGTTGTGGCCTAGCAGGAGAACCAGCCAAATCGATCCCCGCCTTATCGACCTCGGCCAGACGCATCGCGTTATCGTAGACGCCGAACTCGCGAGGATGCTGCTTTGATTTCGTGGCATCCGGCACCTGCTTGCCGACATAGTCGATCAATTCGCTGGCCGTTACCACCTTGTTGCCATCGGCATCGGCTGCGCCGCCCAGGCCTTTCATCACGTAGTAGCTGAACGCGCCGTGCCCCCCGCCAAACTCGGGACCCTCAAACGACACTTCGCGTGGACGGCTGGCGAGCAACCCGAACAGGTCGCCTTCGATATCTCCCAACTGCTGCACGTTGGCATTCACGTTGGTGTTAGAGATGCTGCCGATGGTGCCTGCCTTGCACACGTCGACAAACAGCAGAACCTTGCCGACCTTCTTCAGCTGTTCCTCAAAAAGTTGCGAGAGTTCCGCCATGGGCAGAGCCGTACTGGTCAGGTCCTGTGGATCGGAATCGTAGGTCAAGATGAACGCGTTCTTGCTGCCTGGGGTTTCGACCGTGCCGTGCCCCGCGACCATGATGATCACCGTGTCGTTCTTGCCCGCACGGCGTTTGAGGAAATCCTGAAACCCATTGCGGACGGATGCCGTGGTAGCTTTATCATCCGTCAGCAGTAGAACATTGTTGGCGGGAATCCCGCCCCCTCGAGGACTTTCAAGCAACTGCGCGAAGGTCGCCGCGTCGGCATGAGCGTATTGCAAAGAGAGTTCAGGACGTTTGTATTTCGATACACCGATCAGCAGCGCAAACGTCTGACCGCCGGGGGCAGCCGTCGCGGTCGCGGCTGCCGATTGTGCGGCTGCGAGTTGTTCCAGGTCGAAGATCTTGCTCTTCAGCCAAACCGCGTCGGACCATTGCGCGCGCAGTTTGTAATACATCTCCAAGGCGTTCGCTGGCAGATTGTTGTTCTCAAAAACCGTTGCTGTCCCAATCAAAGCTGCGGAATCATTGGCATCCGCGACAAGTGCCGCGTCGAACGGAGCCAGCTCAGTTAACGTTGCGGCGTCCAGCGAGCCTCGCGCAACCGGCTTCACATCACCTGCGACGCCTCGCGTCATGGTGACGCCGTAATGCTGCTGGCTGGCTGCGGCCACTCGCAAGGTTCTTGGCAGGGTGCAGGCTCGCGCAGGCTGCTCTGAGATTGTCCCGCTGCGGACCTTCGGTTTGCCGGTCTCCAGTTGTACTTCGCCTGAGGCGCTCAAAGTTTGCAGCGTCTTGCCGGGACAGAAAAGATACGAGGCCGCGCCTGTCGCGTTGGTGCGAAGATCGTCTCCTGCAAATAACAAGTCGCCCGAGCGAGCGCTCAAAGGCGTCCGCGTATCGGACCGCAGCAGTTGGCTGCCGCCGGGGTTGAGGATCAGGCCGACTGGCTCTTCGGGGACCGCAGCGCGGACGACCGCGAGAAATCCAACCGCCACTAGCAGTGCGCTACGCATTCAATACTCCTATCGGCGTTTTTGCCGGTTCGTGCGCCTCGATTTTCGAATCCGCCGCCAGCAGCGAGCTAACTGTGTACAACTCAATCGGCACAGCCTTGCCCCGGACCGGGACCGAGCCTAATTTTGTCGTCGCGATGCGGCCTCTGATGGCCTGTTCAGTCGAATCGCTCATCAACAGTTTGGTCTTGTGCTCCTTATTTAAGCTTTCCAGACGGGACGCCAGATTGACCGTGTCGCCCAGCACCGTATACTCCATTTTGTCCGCGCTGCCGATGTTGCCGACCACGACCAGGCCGGTGTGCAGGCCCGCACCGGTCTGGAACTCGCTGGGCACGTTGACCATGCGTGTCGCGCACTCGACCGCGCGGAGAGCATGATCGCCGGGAACCGCTCGATCGTCTTCGTCGGAAAACACTGCCAGGATTCCGTCTCCGATGTATTTGTTGACGTGGCCACCAAAGCTGACGATGATGCCCGCCATGGTTGCCAGGTATTGATTCAGCATCTTCACCAGAGCTTCGGGACCTTGTTCGTCGCAGATCTTCTCTGAATACGCCGTAAACCCCCGAATGTCGGTAAACAGGATCGTCACGATCTCCCGCTTGCCCGATAGCTTGATTCCGTGACCCGCATCCAGCGCTGCTGTTACGCGCTTCGACACAAACAAGGACACTGCTTGCTGGAAGAGAGCACCGCGCTCCTCAGCGGTCGCGAAACGGTAGACGATGGCGCCCAGCAGCCCTACTGTCATAGAGGTCAGAATCGCAGCGGTCGAAACGACCATGCCCGCTTGAAACAGCGCGTGAGTGATCGCGACGACCGCTACACCTTCCACCAGAAGCGCTGGCACCGCTGTGGACGCCGGATAGGACGCGGCGATTGCGACTGTTACTCCGGTACCAATCACCATGGCCAACAACAACGCCCACATGGGAGCGTCAGCCAAGAAGCTACGATTCAGCAGCGTTTCGATGGTATTGGCGTGGATTTCGACGCCTGCGGTGGTCCACTGCTCGCCGCCGAATGAAGAGAAGAAAGGGGTGTCGTACCGGTCCGCTTTGGAATCACTGCCTACCAGTACGATCTTTCCCGCGAACCACTGCCGCAACTGGTCGGTTCGTTTCGCAGCTACTGCTTCCACCACGTCAACTATCGAGATAGGTTTAAATGTGCCGGGTCTACCGGCATAGTTGATGTAAATCGAACGGTCGGTTGCTGGAATGTTCTGACCTGCGAGCTTGATCTGGCTAGCTTCCAGAGTGGCGTCCGATCCCAGAAATTTTTCGACAATGCGCAATGCCAGTGATCGTGATATCGGTTCGCCCGTAGCGTTCGGGGCTTCAAACAGTTCCTGTCTGCGGATAAAATCGTCCAGATCCGTGGTCAGGTTCGGGTACGCATCCAGGCCCAACGCTGCTGCAATCATGTTCACAGGAACGGGAATCGCCCGCTGGTTGGTATTAAACTCCGGCACATATCCAACGATGACTGGGATCGGCGAAGAGCTCACTGCCTCGGCGAGTATGTGGTCAAGGTTCGGCTCCCACTGTTCCACGGGAACGCCGAAGGCTAGATCCAGACCCACCACTTTGGCGTCGCCCAGGCCCGCGCCGCGAATTACGTCGGCATAGTAGGGATGCCAGAACATCTGCACCGCATGAAACGTGTCCAGAGCTTTTTGGTCGGCAAGAACCAGCACCACATCCTTAGGTTGCTGGGTGCCGCGAATCAGGGTACGGAGCAGGAAATGGGAATCGAGCACCTTCAGGTTCAAGACTTTGAAGACGCGCGCTTGCATCATGGCCACGGCCGACGCCACCGCGCCTATGACGATCAGTCCGAGCACCAGGTAGCGGCGCGTTTGCCGATTCATCGCGGAAGCCTTCGGCTATAAGTGGTGGCCGTAATAGACCGCATAGTACTATCATGCTCCCAAACGCAAATCGTGGGCTACCATGAACTTAAGGTATCGCCTGCGGTAGGCTCTTGCACTAGACTACCCATGCCGATAGTAATGTCGACAGTGTTAAAACAAGTCCTGGTTTTCGCGATCTGTTGTCTACTTAGCGCACCGCTAAGAGCACAAACGATCCAGGGCGTCATCTCAGGACGACTGGTTAATTCGCTAACGGGTCGACCAATGTCCGGTGCCTCCGTGACGTTTACGAGCAGTGGCAGCGCGACGTCAGGAAGTTCCCTGACTGACAGCGGAGGCTACTATGCACTGCCTCTGCTGTCTCCCGGCACTTATCGGGTCCGCGCAACTGCCGCCGATTATCAGGCGCAAGAGGTACAGGAATTGGAATTGGCAGTCGCCAGTCGCATCGACCTCAGCTTTCGGCTGCGACCTTTGTCCGATGTCTGGGAGGCTGGGCAAACCAATAGTGTGTTTCTACCCGGGTCGCGGACTATTGTTACGTTTTTCGGTCCCGACGTGGACGCGACCAAGACCGGTTCGTTCGAGGCGAATAAAGGCCGCCTCAGCCCGCTTGAAACTACTGTTTCCGAGGTGATCCGCGCCTCCGACATCGCGGATCTGCCTTTGGCCGGGCGCGACGCCTACACCATGCTGGTGACCCAGCCCGGTGTAACCTCCGATGGCGCCACGGCCCGTGGGTTAGGGCTCGCCGCTAATGGTCAACGGCCCTCTGCCTCAAACTTCCTGCTGGACGGTTTGGAAAACAACAACTACCTGACCACCGGCCCTCTGGTCCCGGTCGCCCCGCAAGCCATTCAGGAATATCGCGTCTCTACCAATAACTACTCGGCTGAATATGGCCGAACTTCAGGGTTCGTAGCCAACGCGATCACCCGCAGCGGCGCAAACCAGTTCCACGGGACCGCTTATTACTATTTGAAGAACGAGAGTTTGGATGCGAATGGATTTCAAGAGAACCGGCTAGGCGTAAAAAGATCGCCACATAAAGAGGTGCAAGCCGGATTCTGGCTGGGGGGGCCGCTTCGGCGGGATCGGCTGTTCTTTTCCAGCGCCTTTGAGTATTTTCGGAGCCGGGGTCAGCAGGACCCGCAGAAGTTTACTTTGCCGAACGTGCCTGCGCTGTCGCCGTTCCTGGGGCAGGGCAGACAGTCGACTGGACTGCTGAACACGTATGCGCCGCCCTCTGTCTCAGGTACCCTGACGACCGGTACGGCGACGATTGCGCCTCCCGTGTCGATTCATCGAAAGCTCGCGATCGAACGCCTGGATTGGAATCCGGGCTCGAAGGATCGAATCAACGGCAGTCTCTTGCTTTCAAGAGCTGACCGGCCAGATTTCATCTGGACTCCGTATCCGGATTTCGTTTCCGGGTTGAATCAGAACAATTGGCGGTTGGGCGGATCGGAGGTTCACACCTTTTCGCCGAAGCTGATCAACGAGGCTCGCTTGGGTTTTAGCAACGACGATCTGCACTGGGACCGACCTCATCCTGAGATCCCGACCCTCGCTGTAAGCGACGGCACGGTGCTGCCGGGCAGCCCGGCTTTCTACGCCTATAAGAATGTCAACAAGAGTCTGGAAGTTCTCGACAACGTGACATGGTCGACCGGCGCGCACCGCGTCACGATGGGTGCTGGTGCTCTGCTGCGAAGCTCCGATGGATATCAGACCGCGGGTCGCGATGGACAATACCTTTTTACGAATGTGCTGACGTTCGCGCTGGACCGTCCTACGCAGGTTCGGGCGGCAATCGATCGAGCAACAGTTGGGACGGGGTCGCTCGCCCAGCCGGATTCCAATCGCCAGTATCGCTATCAACAATACTTCGCTTTCGCGCAAGATACCTTTCGTGTGTCGCGCCGCCTGACTGTGAACTACGGCCTGCGCTATGAATTGTTCGGAGCGCCGCGGAATACGGGAACGGTGAAAGATTCGCTAGTGGTGTTGGGGGCGGGAAACGACCTTGCTTCCGAGTTGACCACTGCACATTTGCAGAATGCGACCTCGGGCGGTCAGCGATTGTTCGGTACCGACACTCACGATGTGGCAGTGCGCGCTGGAGCTTCTTACGATTTGTTCGGCACTGGGCGCACCTTGCTCCGGGCATCGTACGGTGTGTTTTATGATCGCCCATACGACAACCTCTGGCAGAACGTCCGCAACAACGATTTCTCGCTGCCTCTGTTATCGCTAACAGCCAGTAGTACTCAATACCTGGGACCAGTAACGACGGTGCTGAATACCTTCGCGGGGAAGACACTCAACGCCAATTTCCCGAGTGCTTCCTTGATTGACCCCAATCTGAAGAATGGTCGCGTGCAGAGCTATTTCGCTGGAGTGCAGCAGCGGTTCACTTCGCACACGATTCTTGAGATCAATGCACAAGGGGCTTATGGCCGGAATCTGATCACGACCGACATCATCAATCGCGACTTCAGCACGGCGGACCCGGCGAGCACTACTGGACGCTACAATTCGTCGCTGCCGGATATCGCGTACCGGTCTGGCCAGGGCTTCTCAAATTACAACGCACTTACGGCGGCGTTTCGTCATCAGTCGGGTAGAGGCACTTTGCATATTGCCTATACGTGGTCGCATGCGATCGATAATCAGAGCGATGCGCTTACGGGAGACTTCTTCAATCTGACGTTCGCGAGCATTCAGACTTCGCCGGGCTCTAACGGTCGCGCGGCCTTTTCCAGGCAATTCGATCCGCAGTCGGATCGGGGCAATGCGGATTTCGATCAGAGGCACAATCTGGTGGCGTTCTATGCGTGGAATGTTCCAGGTCCGCACCTGACTGGATTCAGTGGAGCCGATCGGGTATTAGGATTGTTTGGACGGGACTGGCTGGTCAGCGGCATCGCTGCGGTCCGCTCCGGCATGCCTGTCAATCTGCGCGCGCTGACGGATACGGCTGGTAAGGGGCAAGGCTTCATTTTGAACAATCGTCCCAACATGATTAATGCGGTGAATCCTCTATTGAGCCGTACTGTCGCGACTGCCGGGGGAGAGCGTTTGCTGTTCGCTTCGTCGTTCGGCAATCCGGCTCCCAGTACTTTGGGCAACGTGGGGCGCAATGCACTGACGGGACCCGGCTTCTATAATTTGGATCTTGCTTTGGCCAGATCCTTCGTTCTCGGCGGGAGGAGCGAGTCGGCTCGGTTGCAGTTTCGTGCGGATGTATTCAATCTTCTGAACCATGCCAACCTGGGTAACCCAGATACTCTGCTATCGAGTCCCAACTTTGGAATCGCACAATATGGGCGGTCGGGAACGGCTAGCGGTTTTCCAGCGGTGGGGCCTTTGGTGGAAACAGCTCGTCAAGTGCAGCTGAGTATTCAGCTTCGATTTTAAGGATTCTCGGATTGTTTGCGTGAGGAGGGTAGGTTTTGCGCCGCGCTGTAATGCGGGCCTAAAGACCCGTGCCGCCTGAAGGCTGCCCTCCACTGCAGGCCCGATCTTTTGTGGAGTGTTGGTGCCGTCGTACTGCGCTGCACGTGAAATCCTGCACCTATGTAGTGCTTGGTTGGATGCGCTCCACGGCGACAAAATCATCCAATTGAACCCGCTTGGCC
>JBDTUY010000047.1:0-16071 GCA_040007495.1 Acidobacteriota bacterium
GCGCGATATCGCCGGACAACCCGGCGAGACGGCGCTCGTGAACGTCGGGCGCGGAGGGGATACGGACGTTGCGCCCCGGCAGCAGGCGGCGGGCGCGTTCCAGGTCAGCGGTCACGCGGGCGCGCCGGTTCACTTCCCATTGGAAAGGCCCGCTGGCCGACGTTTCCTCAAGGCGGTTGAGGAGCGCCAGCCGCTCGACCGCGAAGGCATTGCCCGCTTGCAAGCCCGGCAATCCGGCCATGAGCTGACGGGCGCGCCGTTCCTGCACGCCGAACAGAACCTCGACAGCGCGGCGGTCGAGGTGGCTGGACTCCAGTCGCCGCAGCGCTTCCAGGATTGCGTCAAGTCGATGAAACCACGCTGGTTGGGCAGGCATTCGAGAAGCTCAATTCTTATTATACGTTAGGGAGTGATCCGGCATAATGAGTGTTCCGGGCCGAGCCGAAACAATCAGATGTCCTGTAGTTGTTATGAATGGTAAAGGACGTTATCATTCATATTATGCCAGACAAACTTGCCGTGGTGCCCGCCGCTGAATTACGGCTGAAGGAGGGCGTCACCTTACCGGCGCTGTTCACGCCTGACGCTTCAACCGCCCGGCGCGTCATCGAATTCTTTACGGCCAACATCCGTAACCCGCATACGCGGCGCGCGTACGCCAAGGCAGCAGCCGGTTTTGCGGCCTGGTGCGAGGCCAGAGGCCTTGCCCAGCTCCGAGATGTGCAGCCCATCCACGTCGCCGCCTATGTCGAGGAACTTCAGGGCCGCGTCTCCGCGCCAACCATCAAGCTACAGCTCGCCGCCTTGCGGATGCTCTTCGACTGGCTCGTGATCGGCCAGGCCATGCCGGTCAACCCCGCAACCTCCGTCCGGGGGCCGAGGCACAGCGTCAAGAAAGGCAAGACGCCGGTACTGACGGCGGACGAGGCCCGCGACCTGCTGGACTCGATCAATACCGGCTCCGTCATCGGGTTGCGTGATCGCGCCCTTATCGCCCTGATGACCTACACCTTCGCCCGCGTCGGCGCGGCGGCCGAGAAGATGCGCGGCGAGGACGTTTATATTCAGAGCCGCAGAACTTGGGTCCGGCTTCACGAGAAGGGCGGCAAGCGACATGAAATGCCCTGCCATCACAAGCTGGACGAATACCTGCACGCCTATATCGACGCGGCAGGCATCAAAGGCGATGGGAAGGGCTGGCTGTTCCGGACGACCGAAGGGCAATCCGGCCAGCTCACCGACCGGCCTATGCGACAAGCGGACGTGTACCGGATGATACGGCGACGTGCCGTTGATGCTGGCATTGAAACCAAAATCGGTTGTCATAGCTTTCGCGCCACCGGGATCACCGAATACCTGCGGAACGGAGGAAAACTCGAAATCGCGCAGCAAATGGCAAACCATGAGAGCGCCCGGACCACGGGGCTTTATGATCGTCGGAATGACCAAGTTTCACTTGATGAGGTCGAGCGAATCCTTATTTAGCTGCAAGACAATCCTGCTGCAACAACAACACCATTTTTTCAAAGAGATCCCGTGGATCAGAAAAGGCCAGGCGGGGTGGCAGTTTTTCCTCTCGCCGCAACACGCTTAACAACAAACAACAGGCGTACACCCATGGGTACGACTTACCATCGCCCCCTTCGTTTTGCGTCAGGCCGCGGAGGCGTTCAGCAACTGCTGGATGGCTCTCGGAACCGTCTCTGTCTTTTGTGACCTGCAAAAGTATGAAGCCTCCGAGTGCAAGGCCGACCAATCTCTTATTCAATACGGCGTCTTGCGCCTCCCCCGTGGCGGTGCAATAGTCAGGGATACGGTCCAGCAAGAAACCCCTCGCGAACCCATCGCATTCTAGCTCCTCGGCTTTTATGTTTACGGGACGCTCAGCGCTACTAGCGAACATGACATGCCGGATCTCGTGCAAGAACACGTAGGCTGAAGCTATCTTTATTGAGTCAACGATAGCCCGTTCCCGTGCGGCCTTTGGCAAACTGGCTGACGGCTCCGGAATACCGGAGGGCCAATCAAAGGCATCGACACAGTCGATGTTCCGAAGCTCCTCAACTTTTCTAAGTTCCTCCCCTAAAGCGGCATCTGCCTCGGCCTGATCTGGAACGTCCGCCATCAAGGAAGGGGCAATCTCGCTGCAAAGCAAAACATAAGGGCAGTAAGCTTCTAACGCCCTCCAAGCTGCAAAACCCAATATCCATATCTGCCCCATAGTCCGTGGCGTAAAGAGAATAAGACCCCACGGCCCGGCTTCGATTGCAAACCCATCTTTGTCGGACATGCGAGAAAATTGCGGTGCGTAATTCTGCCACAGGTCCGCGATCTCCGTCCGGCGCTCGGGAGCTGCTTCGAAAATTAATCCACCTATGGCCTGCGTGAGGCTTTTTTCATCCACGTACCGACACCATTCGATTACTTCTTCTCAATCATCACCTTGACCAAACGGCGGGTTTCGACGTACAGCAACAACTCGTCATCCTGCGTGATCGGGCGCGCGTGCATGGTGTCCAGCCGTACCGGGTACAGTCTTTGAAAAGATTCGCGCACACTTTCTGGACGGTCAAAGAAGGGCGCGAAGACACTCCAGTTGTCCCGCTTGCAGATGACTAGCACATACTCGGTGAAATCTGCGTAGGCTACCAAAGGCCATTCCCGGCCCCCGTTCTGCAGGGCGGTTTGCTTTTTCTCTTGCCACTTGTCGTATAGCCCGTTCGGCAGCCGGTGCTTCGGCCAGTCAGGTCCGAAAGCATTTGTCATTTGTTGGTCGATGAATCGGCGCATCTGCGTTTCTAGACGCAGCAGCCAGTCATGCGCTGTGTTGGTACGAGCAAGGCTTTCTTCCTCATCATCGTCGTTGGATGCTGGTATCGGTGAGCCGTACAAGTCCACCAATGGCGGCGGTTCACGCCGCAAGCCTGCGATGTCTAGGCTTTCCTCGAATGCCGCAGCCGGAAAATCCGTAAGTGCGGGATTGAAGCCGCGCTCGATATAGAAATCAGATCGCGCACCCAAATCTGTGAATATCGCTGGCGGCCAGGTGATTGTGTCGCGCCAATCCCCCAGATCGACCCGCAGTGCGGCCTCCAGATCATGCCCGAAAGCAGGCATGCCTTTCAGCGCGTGGCCAATACCCTGCAACGCTGCAAAGCCACCCATCGACCGTAAGGACTCCTGCACATCAAGCCAGGGCGTCCGCATATTTTCTATGGCGCTTTGAATGCTGGAGGTCTGCTCCGCATAGCGCTTCAACGCTTCCGCAGCGGGGCTCGACCGAAATTGTGCCATGAGCCGCGCAGTTTCCGCTATCTCTGGAAGACGGAAACGAGCACTAAAATCGGCCATTGTACGCGCCAACACGGAACCGTGATCGAATATCCCGGCCCGTCGCAAATCTTCGAGTGGGCCAGATGCCATCCGCATCATTGCTTGGCTGCGCTCCACATCGGCCATCATCTGTTTAAGTGCAGAATTCTCATGCAGTGATCGCACCGCTTCAAGCATGGGGCTTCGCACGGACAGGGCGGCCACATCTAATAACCGCGAGTGTTTTGTGATAGCGTTCTGCGCTTCAAGAGCCCGCTTTATTGCTTCATCCGACATACTGGCACTCCCGTTTAATACGGCACCAGAAAGCGCTCACCAATGAAATGGACATTAAGATGGCGGTTTCGGCGTCCTCGCCCTGAAAGCTTAAATGATCTGCATACACCAGCATTGTGCGGTAACTCCCATCTATGCCCTGACTTCCCGTAGTGCCCTATTGAAAAAATGGCGGATGGCCTGCTCACGCACCTGCGCATCGGTAAGCACGATATTCTTCATCTCGTTGTCGCGCTGGAAGAGATCAATCGCACCCTTGAAAAACGCCTGCGAGAATGCGGCGTACACCACGTCGGGTGGATTGTTGCGCAGCATGTCGGCCATGTCTTCATTCAAAATCGTGCGGTTAACCTGCTCGAAACGGACAAAGTCATCCCGCGTGAACTGCGTGCCGTGGCGGTCGTTGAACGCCTTGATAATCTCGGATAGAGAACGCTCTTCGTCCTCGGTGTAGGGTTTCGCGCCAAATTCACTGATCGGCTTAAGCGGCGAGGTGTCCCCGGCTTTCAGCGATGCGGAGCCTTGCTCTTTCTGCTCCACGCGGAACGCCTGAAGCCGAAGCATCTCTTCCGTGATCTCGATATCGGCAGGTATTTCCCTGTTCGGCAGCAGGCGCGACAGCCAAGCGGAATAGGAGTACAGCTTCTCTAGGCCGGTATCGCTCAAGCGGATGACTTGGGCAACGAAGGCATAAAAGCGCAGGTAGCTTTTGACGAGCTGCCGAAATTCCTCCTGACGGCCTTCGTCATCTTCCTGCTCAAAACGAGCGACGGCCTGCCGAACAAGACCTTCCAGTTTTGCCCGGTCATGCGTATCGAGCGCGCCCTTGTAGAAAATGTCAGCAAACCGGTCGATCTCTCCCTGATCGAGAATTCCAAACGTCCGCAGGCGTGCCTCCAACTCGTAGATCTGGTTGGGATCGGAATTCGCCTCCAGTGCCGTCACCTCATAAAACGGCTTAAAAGCGTTCTGCATGTCTTCCGTCGTGTTCTGGAAGTCGAGGACGAAGGTCTGTTCTTTGCCCGGATAGGTTCTGTTCAGGCGAGAGAGCGTCTGGACGGCTTGAAGGCCGGCCAGCTTGCGGTCAACATACATGGCGCAAAGTTTTGGCTGATCGAAGCCGGTTTGGTATTTCTCGGCAACGATCAACAGCTGATAGCTGTCGCCATCAAACTTGCGGGGCAGTTCTGTTTCAGAGAAGCCGTTGACCTCTGCTTCGGTGTACTTCTCCCCGTCAACTTCAAGTTCGCCGGAGAATGCCACCAGAGCCTTCACGTCTTTGTACGCCTTCGCTGCTATGTAATCACGAACGCCGAAGTAGTAGCGGAGAGCATGCTCCCGGCTACCGGTCACGATCATCGCTTTGGCCTGACCTTCAAGCTCGTCAATAACGTGACGGCGGAAATGCTCGACAATCACCTCTACCTTTTGCCCGATGGCTGTTGGATGGAGCGAGGCAAATCGTGCCACGCGGCGCTGTCCGCGCCGCCCGTGCAATTCGGGGTCGTCCTCAATGGCCTTTTCCAACTGGTAGTAGGCCTTGTACGTCATGTAATTCTGGAGCACGTCCAGAATGAACCCTTCCTCAATGGCCTGCCTCATGGAATAGAGGTGGAAGGGCTGCGGGAGACCATCAGGCCCCTTGATGCCGAAGCGTTCAAGCGTCACATTGCGGGGCGTTGCGGTGAAGGCGAAGAAGCTGATATTGGCCTGTGGCCCCCGCGCCTTCTGATAGTCGGCGATAAGAGATTCGATATCCCGGTCCGGCTCGCCTTCTTCTCGCGTCAACGCGTCGCTCATAGCTTGTGCGCTCTTGCCGGACTGGCTGCCATGAGCCTCATCAACGATGACGGCAAATCGGCGCGTGCCTTGCCCGGAAATCTCCTTCAGGTGATCTGTCGAGAATTTCTGGATAGTTGTGATGACGATCCGCGCACCGCCTTTAAGGGCTTCCTTGAGCTGCTTCGAGGTCCCGTCGATCTTCTTGACCACGCCTTTGGTTTGCTCAAACTGCGAAACAGTGTTCTGCAACTGGCGGTCGAGAACGATGCGGTCGGTAACTATGATCGCGGTATCGAATACCGGCTTATCGGCATCGTCATGCAGGTTGATGGCCTGGTGCGCGGTCCAGCCAATCGTGTTCGATTTGCCGGACCCCGCGGAATGCTGGACTAGGTAATTGCGTCCGGGACCGAAACTGCGCGCATGTGTCATCATCTTGCGCACCGCATCGAGTTGCTGGAAACGGGGGAAGATCAGTGTTTCACGCACTTCGGAGGTGCCATCCGGCTTGGGCGTTTCCTGCCTGTCCAGGTGTACAAAGCGCCCGATGATGTCCAGAAGAACTTCCCGTGACAAGATGGCTTTCCCCTCCGGCTGGTCAGCATACAGGTAGGCAACGCGGAACTCGTTCTCAATGTCCGGGTTCCCCGCCCCGCCATCGCGGCCACGGTTAAAGGGCAGGAAGCGCGTCTTGCCATTTTGCAGTCGCGTCGTCATCGAAACATTGTCTTCGTCCATTGCGAAATGAACGAGAGCGCCGCGTTTGAAGGCCAAGAGAGGCTCATTTGAGGGCGAGCGGTCATAGCGGTACTGCTTCTCCGCGTGCCTGAAGGTCGAGCCGGTTAGGAGGTTCTTCAGCTCTGCCGTTACCACGGGCAACCCATTGACGAACAGCACGACGTCAATCTCGTTCTCATTCTTCTGGCTGTAGCGTACCTGCCTGATTACTGAAAGGATATTTGCTTGATATAAGCGCACAAGATCGGCATTCAGCCCGGAGGCGGGCTTGAAGAAGCAGAGCGAGAACTTAATGCCGGGTATGAGTTTGATGCCCTGTCGGAGTACATCCAGCGTGGAGCGAGTCTTTAGCGCCTTCTCAAGCTGTTTGAAAAATTCTGTTTCGGCAGCCGTGGTGTACTGGGCTTCTAGCTTTGCCCACTCGTCTGCCTGAGTGCCCTTCACGAACTGAAGGGTAAGACCACGATCCATGGCGAGGAGCCGTTCATAATCTGAGGGCGTTCTTTCCTGATAGCCTTGCCGGGCGATTAAGAGATCGACGACATGCTGTTCGAGCACAACCTCATGATGGAGCGACCCAAGTGAATGTCCAGCAATCATGCGAGTTGTCCTGCCTCCACTGCTTCTAAGTGGCGTAAAGTTGATCCGCGCTTTCGCCAGGTGGAGATATCGACTTTCCCACAGACAGCGGCTGTTATCACCGCCGAGCGAAATTCGACAAGACGTTCAATTGACGCTTGGATACCCTGTGTAATGGACAGATGCCGTTCATTGAAATGACGAATTTTCTCTTGAGTTGATATTATGTCCCCTTTGGGCGGTACCGGTCCCAAGTCCTCCATAGCAAGGTTTGGCTGAGCCGCTTGCACACTGGTAAGTTTCACTTCGGCCTGAACTCGTTGGGTTTGCAGTGCGGCCGCTACGATGTACGCGATGCTCGGGTCCCATAATCGAATGAATGAAACAGCTTGGTTGAGATTAGCTGGGAGCTGTCTTCGCTCAATGACGCCAACTTTTCCGGTCGTAGCGCCTGCTATCACGACTAGAATATCTTTAGCCTCCAAAGAAGATCGACGCAGTACGTAGTCAGTCTCCTCAGAAATATACAGTGCGGGCTCGTCCAAGACACCGCCCTGATGAACATTTTCAGCACGCAAAAAGCGAGTGCCTTCGACCGTTAGATCCGCCCCGATTGTCGATGGGGTCGTTCCTTTAGAGATGCGCTTTGCTAGATACTTCAAGCGCATTAACCTCCCTCTGCCCTTCAACGCGGGTTCAAAGAGCATCTGCTCAAGGGCAATGGATCTTTTTTCCGATAGGAGCTCGACTTGTCGCCGTTTTTTCTCTATCAGCTCAGTAATTAGGTCCGTCTCGCGAGAAAGGAAGTCGGCAATGGCTCTCTGCGTTTCCAAATCGGGTATGCCAAGCCATTCGTTCGGGAAGTCGGCAAAATTGATTGACTGCCGAACTCCGCCTCCGAGTGAGTAGTAATATTTCGCTAGGTCTAGGGCAAGTAGGAAGTAGGCCCAGAATCGGGGATCATGCTCAGGCCCTACTTCTAGGGCGTCATAAGCGGATGTAATTATACCCCGTTCATGAACTAAGGCTTGCCGCAAACTACGCTTGTCATTCTGCAAGTCGGTTAGGCGCATCACGATATTGCCCGGCTCAACGATCTGATATGTTTCGAAACTCTCCGGCAACAGTCCTTCTGCCGCATCTATATCCTTACGGATGATGCGTCCATAACTTAGAGATAAGAGATTGTCCTCCCGCATACCCGTATTTTTGAAATTCTTACGAACGCGCAAAACACGATGTAATTTGCCTAAGGTCCAGGAAGGAGGAGGAGGCGCGCCATAAACGCGTTCCTGAATCGTGGTCATCCACCAACCTCCTTAAGCAAACCAGTAATCTCGACTTCCAGCAGCTTTAACTCCTGATCAATTACTGCGAGGGGGCGCGGCACTATGTATTTGTAGAAGTATCGGTTAAAGTTGATCTCGTAACCCACTCGGCCCACTTCACCGTCTTGGTCATCACGATAACTTTGATCAACCCAGGCGTCCGGCACGAAGGGCGTGACCTCACGAGCGAAGTACATTCGCCAATCTTCCTTCAGGGGAACCATTTCGAAACTCCTCAACTCTGAATCACATTCAGGGTTCCCTCCGGCATCGCAGCAAATATCAGCCTCTTGATTTCGTTCGGAAAGAGCTGACAAGATCATCTTCGTTACGGGCGGACTGATCTTGATTCCATGACTCTTTAGACTTTTGGCGAATGCTTTTTCAAACTTGTCCCGATTCTTAAAAACAGTGCCGGGCATCTCAGACTCGATACAGGTAATCAGATGGTTCTGGTCCGCGATATCAAGCCTTAGAAATGTCTTATCCAGTTTTAACCGCGCAATACGCTCGGGCGTCACATGGAAGGACAATCGTAGAGGCCGTTCGATACGGATCTCACGGTAGCCAAATTCAGACACGTCAAAGATTTTCGAGAACTCGCCAAATTCGCCATTACCGTTGAGCATTCGCGCATAGATACGAACGATTTCCTTGCGCGCATCTTCAGGAACCTCTCGGCGTTTGGAGCCGAGGCTCTTGCGTAGCCCTTTCCAGAAACGCTCCGATGATGCGTCGATCAGTTGCAGCTTTCCGCGTCTGGCTTTCGGCTTGCGGTTAGTCAGGAGCCAAACATAGGTCTGAATTCCGGTGTTGTAGAACAGGTCGGTAGGCAGGGCTACGATTGCTTCGACCCAGTCACTCTTTAACATCCATCGACGTATTTCGCTTTCACCAGAGCCTGCGCCACCCGTAAATAACGGCGAGCCATTCATGACGATGCCGATGCGTGAACCGGCTTCGTCATCGCGCATCTTGGAAATCATGTGCTGGAGGAAAAGCAGCTGCCCGTCTGAAATGCGCGGCAGGCCAGCCCCAAAACGCCCTTCCTTGCCGAAGGTTGCAGCCTCTTCTTTGATCGGGTCCTGATACTTCTTCCAATCCACTCCATAGGGGGGGTTGGAAAGCATGTAATGAAATGTCTTTCCTTTATGGGCGTCACTCGTGAGCGTGTTACCAAACGCGATCTGTTCGGGATCGTGGCCAGTCACAAGCATGTCGGATTTACAGATACCGAATGATTCGCCGTTCAGTTCCTGCCCGTAGAGCTCGACGCGTATTTTTGAATTGAGAGCTTTCATACGCTCTTCAGTGATAGCGAGCATGCCGCCCGTGCCGCAGGCAGGATCGTAAACCGTGCGGATGATGCCTGTGCCCGTCAGTGCCGCTTCGTCGTTAGCTAGTAGCAGATCGACGATAAGCCTGATGACCTCACGCGGAGTGAAGTGCTCCCCTGCTGTTTCGTTGGAAATTTCCGAGAAGCGGCGAATCAGATCCTCGAAGAGATAGCCCATTTCGATGTTGGAAACTTGGTCGGGGTGTAGGTCAATCTGTGCAAAGCGGTCGAAGACCTGCCAGAGAATGCCTCCTTCTTTCAGACGTTTGAGCTGGTCAGTGAATAGAAACTTGTCGAGGAAGATGTCACGGACGTTGCCGGAGAACTTGGTGACATAGTCGATCAAGTTAGCGTGAAGCTGACCTGCGTCCTGCGACTTGATGCTTTTGAAGGTAAAGGCGCTAAGGTTGTAAACGCGCAGATTGCTCCCGGCAGCGCCGAACAGGATCATATCCTTCGTCGCGTCATCAACGCCCTTCGGCAGGCTCTTGGCGGCAGCCGTTACCGCATCTTTAGTGGATTCCAGAATGCAGTCGAGGCGGCGCATAACAACGAAAGGCAAGATCACCTTGCCGTACTCGGATTGCTTGAAATCTCCCCGCAGGATATCGGCGATGGACCATACGAAGGAACTCAGTGAGCCTGTTGGTGTCTCGCTCTTCCTAGCGTGTCCGGCGTCTTGATGATTGTGTGCTGTTGATATTGCCATGGGAGATCTCTTCTAGGCCTGTTTCTGCTTGCGAGCGGCGACCTGCTGCCCGGCAAGATACTTTTCCGACGCCTCACGGACGACCCAGGCAAGCGACACCTTCTTCTGCTTCGCGAGCGTTTCAAGAGCTTCGTAAATGTCAGGCGGAAAGCTGATCGATGCCCTGACGGAGTTGCTCTGCATTGCCGTGGTCTTCATTTGTCGTTCTCGGTTCATGGGCAGCCTTAAAGCCTTCACCACAGTACACCACATTGGTGAACCAGCAAGCAGGATGATAGCCCTTCCCTGGCAGCTTGCTCAACTCTTTCCTTGGCCACTTTGCACGCTCCTCCGCAAGCCCTTGTGTATTTCGAAAAACGTGTGTTTTCGGTGTCTTCCTCGGTTTCTTCGTTCTCTATTCGTGCTCTGTCACGTTCTCCTTCAGCCGTTTGCATCCCACCCGGTTATCGTCTGCCCCCTGCCATCCGCGTGCGCTCCCAGCGTCAACGGGAAGCCTCGGTTCCCCCTGAAGGTCTCCCCCAATTTTCCCGTGTGACGCCGCGCCCGACTCCTGGCCCGTCGGAGGCATACCCGGAAGGGAAACACAAACAAAGGAAAACGACGATGACAACGACCACCGAAAACCAAGTGACCAAGCAGAAGCAGGCCCCTGACTTCTACATCTTCGAGAACGCCGCAGAAGGCCAGCAGGGCGGCAAGCCCGTCGGCGCGGCTTTCGCCCACAAGAAGGGCAAGGGCATGACGCTGCTCATCAGCGGCAAACGCTACGCGGTATTCCCGCCCAAAGCCAAGACCCAACAACCCGCAACCGAAGGGAAGGGCGCGTAAGCGCTCTCCCTCCTTTAACAGGAGACAGATCATGACTGACCTCATCAAACTTCCGCTGAACAAGCTCACCGCCTGGGAAGGCAACGTGCGTAAGACCCAGAACAAGGCCAGCATCGACGAACTGGCCGCCAGCATCAAGGCAATCGGCCTGCAACAGAACCTCGTCGTAAAGAAAACCGGCAAGACTTTCGCCGTCGTCGCCGGAGGCCGCAGGTTGCTCGCCCTTCAGAAACTCGCGAAAGCCGGTGACATCGAGCCTAACTTCGAGGTGCCGTGCCGCATCACGGAGGCCAAGGACGCGAGCGAAATCAGCCTGGCCGAGAACGTCGTCCGGGAGAACATGCACCCCGCCGATGAATTCGAGGCTTTCCGAAATCTCGTGGACAACGGCATGCCCACGGAAGATGTGGGAGCACGGTTCGGACGCACCAAAACCTTCGTCGAGCAGCGCCTGAAGCTGGCACGGGTTCACCCGAAGCTCCTGAAGGAATACCGCAAGGGCGAGTTGACACTTGAACAGGTCATGGCCTTCACCATCACCGACGACCATGCGGCGCAGTGGGCCGTCTTCGAGGGGATGAGCGCCTGGACCAACGCACGGCAGATCCGTGATGCCCTGACCAAGGCCGACATCGCGGCAACCGACAAGCGGGTTGTATTCGTCACCCTGAGGGCCTACGAAGCACGCGGCGGCACGCTGAAGCGTGATCTCTTCAGCGATAGCGTATACATTCAGGACCCGCCCTTGTTCGACACCCTTGTCACGGAAGGTTTGGACAAGAAAGCCAAGCCCGTTCGCAAGGAAGGCTGGAAATGGGTCGAGACGGCAACCGACTTCGGCTACGAGCAGAAACAGCAGTTTCACCGCCTGGACGCCGAGCCCGTTCCCCTGACGGCAGAGGAACAGCAGCAACTCGATAAGCTGCGCGCCGAATACGACGTTCTGGACGAAGCCTGGCAGGAATCCGATCAGGAAGACGAGCCAAAACAACTTCTGAAACTCGCTGAACAGATCGAGGAAATCGAGAACCGTGAAGGCGTCTGGACGCCGGAACAACTCGCTGTGGCCGGAGCCGTTGTCTATATCGGTCATGACGGTAAAGCCGAGGTAGAGCGCGGGCTGGTGCGTTCCGAGGACATGCCGAAGAAAGGCACGGCTACTTCAAAACCGGTAAACGCCAGCGATGAAGACGCGGATGCGACCGAACTGCGAAGTGACATCTCCGCCGCCTTGATCGAAACCCTGACCGCCCATAAGTCAGCAGCAATCGCAGCGACCTTGCTGGACGCCCCCGAGCTGGGGCTTGCAACCGTCGTGTACGGTATGGTGCTGGACGTATTCGGCCACCGTGGCAGTGGCAGCAGCGTGCAGGTTCAGGCATCGACACAATCACTTCACCGTGTCGAGGGTTCAGCGGCATTTCAGGCCATCGAGCAAGCGCGTGAAAGCTGGGGCGAACAACTCCCCGGCAATCCCGACGATATCTGGGATTGGTGCCTGAAGCAGGAACAGGCCGTTCTTCTCGATCTTCTGACCTTCTATGCCGCGAACAGCGTGAACGCGGTACAGCTGAAGGCAGACCGACCGGACGGCGCGAGACTGTCTCACGCGGGCAAACTCGCCAGCGCCCTGAAGCTGGACATGACGGCATGGTTCAAGCCCACTGCTGAAAACTACTTCAACCGTGTCAGCAAACCGCAAATCATGGCGGCACTGCAAGAGGCTAGAAACCAGCCACCGGCACCCGCCTGGGACAAGCTGAAGAAGGCCGAGCTTGCTGTTCTGGCGGAACGTGAACTTGCCGACAAGACCTGGCTCCCCGAGCCCCTGCGATAGGCAGGACTTGAAGCTGACGCCGGTCGCGCCCGCGATCGGCGTCATTTTCTTCACTCAGAATGTCCACCCGTAACGGCGGCACGCACCCGTGACGGGCCAACCATCAGGAATCGGATCGTTTCCGCGAGAGCAGCCGGTTTCGGCATCCATACAGGACTCCTTGGAAAGCGTGTTCAACTTTGGCGGTCACCTAACCGGCCCGCTTGCCTTGTCAATTACCAGAGCTTCTTGCGTTTCGGGATTCCCAAGCAGGAGCCCTCCACAAAACGGCAGAGAAGCTTGGATGACAAGCCAGCGCTGACGGGCCGGTTGGCCGGTGTCCATGTTGAACACAAACCAAGGAGCAAAAAACATGGATGCCGAAGACTTCAAATTCACGGAAACGACCGAAGACCTGGTCTCTTCGATCCTCGACGATCACGAACGCGAGCTGTTCGACGACGAGTTGGAGGACATGGAATGAGAAGCTTCATCGAAACACCCGACGCCGAGCTGACAGAGGCGCTGAGGGCTTCCAGTGATGCCCTGCGCATGGCCGAGAAGCTCATTCAAGGTTACGGCCAGCCTGCCGTAGCGAACTACTTGAGAATACAGGCCGAAAGAAATATTCAGCTTCTGAACCAGACGGTGGGCTTCCTGTGACGCCCACCGTCACCCATAGGGCAGCGTTTCGCTGGTTTTGAGATTTTCCGCTATTCGGGGCGTGAAAGCGCGGGCGCTTTCGTGCGGGCGCAGACGGACGCGCAAGCCGTCCTCCGCTACGCCCGCAGATGTGGCGGGGAACCCGCCAGGTTCTATGCAGTAGAAGTGGAGAGCGCGAAAATTGCCCTTGTGCGAAGTCGCTAATTCGCTAAAGTTAGCTAATAAGTGGCGGTTTTGGGCGGCTTCGTCTGCCCAACTCCTGCCCAGTGAAATTCAGCATCGAATCGTCGAATGAATTCAAACTCACTTGCGAGATGCCATATATCGCGGGGATCGGTCATTCCCCATATCTTCTTGACTTAAAACACTTCTCATCATACAAATGACCTACCCAGACCCTGCCCACTTCTAGACAGAACAAGGGCTTACGGGTTAAATCTACCCAGTTCCTGCCCAGAAGGAAAGTCTTCCGTGTCCAAGCCCCCCTCGCCATTCATGGTCGATGTCCACAAGCTAAACGCCGGTCTGGTCATCTACCGGCGTTCAGACGTGCAGCACAAGAACTGGTATTGCCGCATCAAGCTCGCCAACGAAGACAGATACAAACGCATATCGCTGAAGACCGCCAATATCGACGAGGCGAAGGTGGCGGCGCTCCGCCACGACATCGCCATCGAAACCAAATTGCAGCATCAACTCCCTGTTTTCGATAAACCGTTCAGCGAAGTGGCGTTGGAGTACTCCGAGCGCCAGCGACGGCTTGCCGAGATCGGCCAAATCACCATGAACCGCTGGAAAACCATCGACGGTCATATCCGCCTGCACTTGATCCCTTATATGGGCAACGACCAGATCACGCTTATCGGCGAGGACAAGTGGGCCGAGTATCCGTTCTGGCGCAAGAAGAACAATGCGCTGAAAACGCCCCGGAAGCATCCGCTTCACAAGTCGCCGAAGGTAAGACCCGAGGAAGACGGCGAAGACGAGCACAAGCAAGCCAAAGACGGAACGCTCCGGCAGGAAATGACAACCTTCCGCGCCATCATGAAATACGCCGCGAAGCGGAAATACATTCCCGTCAGCCAAGTGCCGGACGGCGACATGCCGGAGGACAATGCGCGCCGGGAAGCGTTCACGGCGGCAGAGTACAAGCAGCTTCACACCTACGGGCGCAAAGAGTGGATTGATGCAGGAAAGACCGCGCTCAACCGCTGGCACAGGCGCATGGCCTACGAGTTCATGCTGGTCATGGCCAATACCGGCATGCGCAATTCCGAGGCGCGAAACCTCAAGTGGCGCGACATCGACACGCGGACGGCCAAGGATGGCCGAACCTTCGTCGTGCTCAACGTCAGGGGCAAGAAGAAATTCCGGGAACTCATCGGCGCGGGTAACGTCGCCGAATACTTCGCGCGCATCCGCGCCTTGTTCATCGAGGCGCAAAAGCAGCGCGTGAAGAACCTGGACAAAGACAAGCTTGGCCCAAAAGCCGATGACTCCGTGTTCTCGACCTACGATGGATCGCAAGCGAAAAGCCTTTACGACACGCTTATCGCCGACCTGCTGGAAAGCTCAGGCCTGCTTTATAGTTCCAACGGTAGCCGCCGCAGTATCTATTCTTTCCGCCATACCTATGCAACTTTCCGTCTTGCAGCTGGTACGGATTCTTATTTCCTTGCCAAGCAGATGGGCACCTCGGTCAAGATGATCGAGGATCACTATGGCCACGTCGCGCCCGCCAAAAGTGCGGAGCTTATCTTGCGAGGTGTACCGGAGTGGGACCTCGTCGTAGCAGAGCCCGGCGATACAGCGACCCGCGTGAACGCGGACGCCGCCGGGAAAAAGCCGAAGGCGAAGCCGCTCACCAAGAAGTGAGCGGCTCTGGGAATGCCGGATTGCCGCGTTAGGAGCATCGTGAACGATGCGGGGCGGCAGCTTTGTCCGGCAATTCCCTTCCCCACGCAACCGCCGAGGCGAATAGTTGCGGGGGCTTTCCTCAATCCTCTATCTCAAAAAAGTAGCCGAGCCCCGAGGGGCCCGGCGTGATACGCGCGCTCTAGGGTTTCGGAGCGCGCAGGCGTTTTGCGGACAGCACAGCGCTGATATTTCTGAGCGACGATTCCGCGAGCGGAAGTTCGTTGCAGGTTTCCCGCAGGAGGGCGACATCCCGCGAGACGCGGAAGAATTTCGATTGCAGCGCATCGATGTTCAGGTCTTTCAGTTCGTCGGCAGTAATGAGGGTGCTCGTCATGGGCTTCTCCTTGCTCCTGGCCGCGACAATCACGGCCTTCATGACGGAAGACAGGCCAACGGCGTTCGTCTGACCGCACCGCTTCCGGCTGAAACGCAGTGCCGGAGCCCTTCAGGGCTTGCGGTTATAAAGACGAATCCCTTGGCAGGATGCAGGATGAAAAGGCCATATGGACGCGGCAGGGCGAAGCCTGACGAGTTGCGTCTTCACTGTATGGACGGAATAGAGGAACGCTGTCGATGTTCGCTGTTTCGCTAACCTTAGCGAATTAGCGACTTCCCCGCCCTGAAGGCTTGGGAAATCCGGCAACGCCTTACGGCTTGCCGTCCTCGACTGCTTTGGCAAATTTGCTTGTCAGCAGGCCGCGCACGGACTCGCCGTCCGTGCCGCCCCATTGATAGCGCTCAAGACCGCGCTTCGCCATCGGCTCGC
>JBDTUY010000048.1:0-16047 GCA_040007495.1 Acidobacteriota bacterium
CCGTGTGCAGCCTCCGAAGGATGCAGGAACACCGCAGGCGTACCCGTGCTCTGCAAGGTCGCCGCCAATTTGCGCGCGACGTGCCCCGATTTGCCCATGCCGGTCACAATGACCTTGCCTGAACAACTTCTCAGACAATCCACGGCATCGCCCATCGCCGTGTCCACCTTGACCGCAGCCATCTGAATCGCGCGAGCTTCCGCTTCCATAACGGCTCGGGCCAAGCGCTGGGTTTCGTTGTCCAATATAGTTTGTTGCAGGTCGGGTGCAGCCATCTCCCGGTACTCTAACATGCGAAGACTTAACGGGACACGACGAGGCCTCGACTTTTGCGCCCACCGCCGCGCATTTGCTACGCTTGGACCGTTCAGCCCTAACGCTAAAACCCTTGTGAACCCTGCCGCGATTTCCACGTCGACCACGCCTTCCAACATGGACTCTGCCTGTATACGTCACACGGATTTGCCTGGAACGTCCAAGCTTTTCGCCGACCTGTGTTACGACTTCCCGCGCGTCGCGCCGTTCTACAAGTACGATCCCTCCCAACTCAGTTCCTTAGAAGCGTCGGCCCACGAAGCCGCGTCTGCGACCGTGTACCCCCCGGAGCGTCGAGCCGCGATGGCGCAAGCGTTAGCTGCCCAAAATCCACCCAGCGACATCTTGACCCGTTTTGCACAACCCGGTACAGTCGCAGTCATCACGGGGCAGCAGGTAGGACTCTTCACCGGACCTGCGTACACGATCTACAAGGCTCTCACTGCAGTTCGTCTCGCGGACGAACTGACAATGCGAGGTATTTCCGCAGTCCCGATTTTCTGGCTCGCAACCGAAGATCACGATTTCGCCGAGGTCGCGAATACCTGGGTTTTTGATGCAAATCGCCATCCTGTTCAGTTGTCGGTTGCAGCGGAACCGAACTGGCAGAACGTGCAGCGCCCTGCCGGAACCTATCCAATTGAACCCGCGCCATCGCTAGCGGAGCTACACAGTGCGTTGGCGCAGTTCCCATTCGTGACTGAAGTTTTGGCGCTCGCCGATGAGGCCTACGCCAGCGACGACACACTTACCATGGGTTCCGGCTTCCGCGCCCTGCTACTGAAATTACTGCAGCGCATCGGCATCTTGGTACTCGATCCTCTGGACCCCGCGGTTCGTGCAATCGGTGCTCCGTTCATGGCGCAAGCCCTCAAACTCGCACCAGAGTTGAAGACTGCGCTGCTGGCGCGTGGCCGTGAGTTGTCGGCCGCAGGCTATCACTCCCAAGTCTTAGTGGAAGACAAGACCTCGCTCTTCTTCCTGCTGAACCGAAGTGCATCCGGCATCGTCGATCGCGTAACTCTGCGACAGAAGGATTCCGAGTTCGCGGAACTCATCCCTCGCGCAGCCGATGTTTCTCCCAATGCGCTGCTGCGGCCTGTCTGGCAAGATTACCTGCTGCCGACCGCTGCCTATGTCGGCGGGCCCGGCGAACTGGCGTACTTCGCACAATCTTCCGTTTTGTACGATCGTCTGCTGGGCAGAATGCCGGTGATCACACCCCGAGCAGGCTTCACGATCCTGGACGCGCGCGCCGAGAAACTGATGAAGCGTTTTCAACTGACCCTCGCCGACCTGATGGTCCATCGCGATACACTGAAGGCCCGAATCGCGCACACGCTGGTTCCCAGCCGTCTGACCGAGAGCTTCGACGCGACTGGCATGTTGATTACAAGTGAACTGGATCGCCTAAGTGCCGAACTGCAAGCCTTCGACCCGACTTTGGCGGCAGCCATGGCCAAGAGTCGCGCCAAGGTCGGCTATCAGATTGAGAAGCTGCGGCGTAAAACAGAGCGCGAAACCCTGCATCGCGATCAGCGTGCCCTCACGGACACCGCCTACTTACAGGGCCTGCTCTACCCCGAAGGACATCTGCAGGAACGTCTGCATTCGATCCTGCCTTTCCTTGCGCTGTACGGCCTAGATCTGATCGGTCGCCTCTACCAGCAGATCAAACCCGGCTGCCCCGACCACCAAATCCTGACTCTGTAGCTCAATTCACCAACCGATGTGGCGCGAGCTTTCCGTCGTTCGGATCCGTGACCGGATAGCTTGCATAGAAGCTTCAGCTTCGCGCTCACTATTCCCTGGGAGGCTGAAGCCCCCGTGCTCGATAAATCGCGCGCCACATCGGACCGCAGACTTCCCATTCCCTGTCAGGCAAATAACTGAAGAAACCGCTATCCTGGCCGTCTAAGAAGTAGGCGGTGATTCCTGAACGAGTCCGAAATCGGCGCTGACATTATCGACGCGTGTCGTCAAGGCAATCGGGAAGGTCTACGTGTGCTCTATGAGACCTATAAAGACAAAGTCTATTCCATCAGCCTGTATTACTTCCACGGCGACGCTGCGGCCGCAGCCGACACGACGCAACAGGTATTTTTAAAGGTCATGACCGGACTCACAACGTTTCGTTCCGAATCCGACTTCTCCACGTGGCTTTACAGGCTGGTCGTGAACACCTGTTGTGACCGGTCGCGACGCGCCTATCAGCGGGAAGTCATGCTCGACCCATCGGATCTCGAGCGCCAATCATCCCTTCACAAGCAGATGGCTCCCATACAGGAGGACGATCTTGCAAACCGGCAGGAAGCCGCCTATGTCCGCGTGGCCCTTTCGTCGCTGCCCCCGAAATTGCGATTGCCCATCCTGCTGCGCTACTTCGACGATCTATCCTATGCGCAGTTGGCCGAAGCACTCGACTGTTCCATGGGAACGGTGGCCTCCAGACTGAATCGCGGCCACGAGATCCTGCGGCAAAAGCTAGCCTCGCTTCGTAGCGGACCGCAGCGAAGTGGAATGGTGCAGAAGTCATGAAAATGTTCTGGAATCGGCCAAATCGTCGTGTTGCCGGTCCTTCGAGAGGGACTGACTACCCACCAAGACCTGACCTGGGCATTCCCCTGGTCAAGGCCCCGGACTCAATTTGGAACGCGATCGAAGCGCAACGGGCTCGAAGCCCGACGTCCAATCTCGCATCTGGCCCCGCCTCCTCATTGCGATGGCAGTTGGCAATTGCCGCTGTTGTAGTCCTGCTGATCGGTGCAGTCGTCATGTTGCAGCGCTACGCGAATCGCGAGCGGCCTTCGTGGAATGTAGTCCGCGTACAGGGGACCAAGGAAATCGCGGGGCGGCTTTCCGAAGGTGAGTGGATGGACACCAACAACGCCGGACGGGCGCGGATCGATGTGGGGGAAATCGGGATCGTTGAGATTGAGCCTAATTCCAGAGTTCGCTTGGTGGCCGCCAAGCCCGGAGAAGGCCGCATCACTCTCCAACGAGGCGAACTTAGCGCCGTGATCAGCGCGCCTCCTCGATTATTCTTCGTCGAAACGCCTTCCAGTTTGGCAGTCGACCTGGGATGTGCCTATCGCATGAAGACCGACGACCAGGGGAACGGGCAACTGCATGTGACCTCAGGCTGGGTGTCGCTCGAATCCGACGGTCACGATTCGTTGGTCCCGGCAGGCGCGATGTGCCTGACGCGTCGAGGCTTGGGTCCAGGAACCCCGTACTTTGAAGACGCACCGGCGCCTCTGCGTCAGGCATTGGACGCGTTCGACGTTGACAGAGCTCAGACGAAAACAGGCGTCTTGGACACAATCCTGAACGCCGCGCGCGTGCGCGACACCTTGACGCTGTGGCATCTGCTATCCAAGACCACCGGCAACGATCGGCTTCGAGTATTTGACCGCATGACAGCCCTTGTACCATTGCCGTCGGCTGTTACTCGTGACAAGGTCTTAACACTCGATCCTGAAGCATTAAAGCATTGGAGAGAGGAACTGGCATGGAAATGGTAACAACTCAAAGCTTTTTTGCGAACCGAATTGTTGCGCCGCTAACGATTATGGGTGCGCTAGCCGGAATCATATCCGCCGCCGACTTCTCGCTCGAAATCGGGAACCCGGCTGCGGCGCTAGTCAAAGTCAAGAAGAACGCCACTCTCGTCGTTCGCCCCCTAGGCTGTAGCGAGGGGGCCAACTTTCACATTGAGGGCAATTCTGTTCAAGCGTCTGGCGAGACCCAGGTCTCCGTTCCTCTTACGTTTGGGAGGGGCGGCACCTCCACCCCCGTGTTCGCCGTTGGCGCAAGCCCTAGTCTGGGCGGAACATTCTGGCTCATGGTCTTATCCGCTGACTGCGCAGGCAGTAAGGCCGGAGCACTTATACCCATCGACGCACGTGGCGTCTACAACCGCGCCGCGGCCAAATTCCTGAACCACGCACCAACTAAGAAAGAGATCGACGACGCCTTGAAGACCCTGGCACGCGACACCGCGAGAGGAGATTCGAAATGAAACCACTCCCCTACCTGAACTACCCAGAAGCGGCTATTTGTATTCAGTAGATAGTTACTCGACGGCGACCGCTTGATCGAACACCACATCCAGTGTCGAACCTTGGCGCAATTCCACCTCACGGCCTCGCGATAGCAGCACCGATGCGAGGCCGACCGTGGCACCCGCGCCTGATCCGATGCCGATGCCCTTGCCGATGCTGCCAGCGGAGCCGCCGTCATACACTCGGCTGCCGACGCTGGCGCCAATCGCCGCACCACTGCCCGCCAGGATCGCGACCCGGCCGAAGTCCTGCATCTTGGTACCCGCCTGCTTGACCTTGCCTTCGTTGTCCACGACGCGCTGACCGTTCTGGTCCGATTCGACCGACGCGGTACGAGGAGTAAACTTCATCTGCTTGCCGCTCGGCAGCGTCAGGACTTCCAAACGAATCGTAAGTTCCGCCGTGCCCTTCACGCGACCCGCACGCTTGGCCTCGGTTACAACACCCTGTACGTGGCTCCCCATGGGCACCACAATTACGCCATTCACACTGACCGGCGTATCGGTGCGTAGATAAACGTAATCGCCTGTATGGGCCGTACGGCTGGAAATTGTATTCTGCATCCGCAGCAGAACATGGGCGCCCGGGGCAATCTCTGCGGCCTGGGCCAGCGTGCCGACAGCCAGTAACAAAGTAACCGTGAATCGCATGGGATACACCTCTCCACCCATACTAAACCCATGGAATTGCAAATGTTGCGCTCCCAAATGCTACTTCGGAGCATCATAATAAGTGCATGCAGCTCACCATAGACGGAATGCACTGCGACGCCTGCGTGCGCCGTGTTCGAAAGGCCCTGGAGAATTTGGGAGATGTGCCGGTCGAAGAGGTAACCGTAGGTTCCGCGACGGTTGACGCTACATCTGAACAAGTCCCGGCCGTACTGGCAGCCATCCAAAAGGCCGGATACACAGCGAAAACGGTGTAAGCGGGGCTTTCATGCCAGAAACCATCACCATTCGCGTAGACGGCATGACGTGCGCAGCCTGCCAGTCGCACGTGCGGCAGGCTCTGGAACAGACCCCAGGCGTGGCCAAGGCCGCTGTGAACCTGATGGCCAACGAAGCGACCATTATTTTCGATCCGGCAGCGGTCGAAATCCGAGCCTTGGTCGAAGCCATTCGCGATTCCGGCTACGACGCCGATCTGCCGTCAGTCAACGATTCCACCGAAGACGCTCTGCTAGAACAGACCCAGCGCGATGACGCGCAGATCGCCGCTGCGCGCGACCTGATGCGGAAAGCCATCGTCAGCCTGGCACTCGGAGCAATCGCGATGTGGCTATCCATGCAGTTTATGCATGATGCCTGGTCGCATTGGCTGCTGCTCGCGATGACCTCGTTTGTCATCCTGTGGGCCGGACGCCGCATTTTCACCGCAGCCTGGAAAGTAACGCTGCATCGCACCTCCGACATGAACACTCTGGTAGCGCTCGGCACAGGTGCGGCGTTTCTCTATTCCGCAGCAGTCACCGTAGCCCCAGGTTTCTTCGCCGCGCGAGGCATATCGCATGAGGTTTACTACGAAGCCTCCATTCTGATCCTCGCTTTCGTCCTGCTAGGCCGTGCTCTCGAAGAACGCGCCAAGCGTCATACAACCGAGGCTCTTCGCAAATTGATCAGCCTGCAAGCCCCTACCGCACGCGTATCGCGCGACGGCATTGAGTTAGACATCCCCGTCAAAAATCTCCGCAGCGGAGATATCGTCATCGTCCGGCCCGGTGAGCGCCTGCCCGTGGACGGTGAAGTGATCGATGGAACCAGCTACGTCGACGAATCGATGTTAACCGGCGAGCCCGCCCCCGTTCAGAAATCCGCAGGTAGCAGCGTCACGGGCGGCACACTCAACACTACCGGCAGCTTCCGCCTCCGCGCGACCACGCTTGGCGCGGCCAGCACTCTCGCCCGCATCGTCGCGATGATGAAGGAAGCGCAAGCCTCCCGCGCGCCGATCGAGCGAATCGCGGACCGCATCAGCGCAGTCTTTGTTCCTTCCGTACTCGTCCTGGCTGCCCTGACGGCCATTGGTTGGGCGCTCACAGGTCACAGTGCCACGCAAGCCGCTGTCTCTGCCGTCGCCGTGTTGATCATCGCGTGCCCCTGCGCAATGGGCCTGGCCGTGCCGACCGCCGTGATGGTTGCAACCGGTCGCGCTGCGGAACTAGGCCTGCTAATCAAAGGCGGCGAGGCGCTTGAAAAGCTGCACAGCGTGAACACCGTCGTCCTGGACAAAACAGGCACAGTCACAGAAGGTCACCCCCGCGTGACCAACGCGAACATCGACGACACGGCGCTGCGTCTGGCAGCAGCCGCTGAATCTCGCTCGGAACATCCTCTCTCGCGTGCTGTTGTCGACTACGCCAAGTCGCGCAACCTTGCCATCCCGGATGCCACGCAGTTTGAAGCCCTCACCGGCCGAGGCGTGGTCGCGCAAGCCGAAGGCCACATGATCCTGGTCGGTAACCGAGCACTGCTAGCCGAACGTGGCATTGCCATCAACCTGGACGAAGGCTCCGCTCCGATCATCGTCGCCGTGGATGGCGCGTTTGCCGGCACTCTCGAAGTAACAGACCCTCTGCGCCCCACCAGTACCCAAGCCATCGCAACGCTCAAGTCCCTGGGTATCGAGGTAGTGATGCTAACCGGCGATCAGGCAGCGAACGCGAAAACCGTCGCACACGAAGCCGGCATCGCGAGCACCAACGTAGTCTCCGGTGTGCTGCCTGACGGCAAGCTGGCCGAAATCCGCCGCCTGCAGGGCATCGGCAAAGTGGTGGCGATGGTCGGTGACGGAATCAACGATGGTCCGGCCTTGGCACAAGCCGACGTCGGTATTGCCATGGGTTCCGGTGCGGACGTAGCCATCGAAGCCGGAGACGTAACGCTCCTGCGCGCAGACCTCAACGGAGTGGCGCAAGCCATCCGAATCTCCCAGGCGGCGTGGAAAATCGTCCAGCAGAACCTGTTCTGGGCCTTGGCCTACAACGTGGTCGCGATCCCCGCAGCCGCGCTAGGCTATTTGAGTCCAATCATTGCTAGCGCAGCCATGGCCGCCAGTTCCGTGAGCGTAATTGCGAATAGTCTGCGGTTGAAGCGACTGCGGCTGTGACTATAACTACTCATCGAAGGTTGTTCCAGGACTTGTCCGAGCTTCCCATTCACGTTCGCTTCAGGCGGCTTTATCAGAACCGGATTTGGCATCGGGCCCCCCGACAAAGTCCATCAATCGAACCTCGGCCGGTGGTCCTAAGTATCACAGGTTCAAGACCTAAAGTTTCTCCCTTAATAGACGATTACATCTTGTCAGCGAGGAAACGGTGTGTTTGAACCGTCCACCGATCGTTCTGACCACGAGTTTAGCGTCCAAATAGGCCAGTAAGCCGGAGGAAGTCATGGCAAAAGTAGAAGTACTAAAGAGTCAGCTGGAATCGCTCCAGAACGCCGTTCCTGAATTGAAGGGCGTATTGTTGGCGTCTAACGAAGGGTTGCCGATCGCGCACTCTTTCACCAACGGTACAGATCCGAACAGCGTGGCAGCCTTGGCCGCCGCCGTCTCCGGAATGGGACGCAAGGTGACCGACAAGCTGAGCACTGGAACGCTGGGCGAGGTTTCGATTCAGTCAGAACTCGGAGCGCTCTTCGTCTATTCAGCGGGATCGAAAGCGATCCTCGCGGTGCTGACGCCCCAGGGCGCCAATGCCGGCCTCATCCACATGGAAGCCCGACAGGCAGCCAAGGACATCGGCGAACTGTTCTAAGTAAAATCTGCATTCAAGCGCACTGGAGCAAAGGACGATTCCGCCACTGCTTCGGTGCGCCGGGATATTCACCCTCTAATCCCAGCGGCCCGAACTGCGTCCGGAGTTCCTGGTTCCTCCCCTTTACCCCCGTATTCCCCCAATGGTTTTCCTGTCTAGCTCTAGCCGCGTGTGTAGACGGCGTGCTAAACTGAGTGAACCCCCGAAGTTTCGGCCAGGTAGCTCAGTCGGTAGAGCGCAGCCCTGAAAAGGCTGGCGTCGGCGGTTCGATTCCGTCCCTGGCCACCACACTAAGTCCTGTATTTCTAGCATATAGCGCCCTTTCCCCTAGTCTGTGCCAAATTCGTGCCATGGAGTTTTCGCAGTTCTTGGTCTTGCGTGCTCTGGAACTCCGGCGTCCACTTGCCGTAATATCGTTCAATCGTGGTCTGATTGTCCCCAAGCGCGCTGGCCACGATTCCGATAGGCACCCCCTTCGCGATAAGGTTGGACGCGAGGGTATGTCGGAAACGGTGTGGATGGGCTGCCATAACGCCAGAAGCTTTGAACACGGCGCGAAGCGTTCTCCACGCCGCTTTTACCAAGGTGCGAGAGCCAGTGCTGTCACTGTAAAAATAGCGCTTATTCGTGTTAGGCGCGGCTTTTGGCATCGGTAGCCTATCTAGGGCGTCCAGCACACTGCCCGGCACCTCCACATTGATCAGCTTTCCGTTCTTAACGGCACGCTTCTTGATGTGGTTACCATGTAGGTGCCCATGCTCAAGGGTGACCACATCACTGATCCGTAGCCCGGCATAACGCATAAGAAGGATCATCGCGTGTGCGCGCAAACGTTCGTAGCTCGATCGACCGATCTTGTGACACGCTCCGATAATTGAGATGACTTCCTCCCCGGTGTAGGGAACTACTTGGTTCGCTTCCCGTACCCTCGGTATCTTCACCGCCCTGGCCGGATTCTTGCTCATCCAATCGCGGTCTCGACAGAACTCGAACAACTGTCGCAGCAGCTCAATATCCTTTGTCCAGGACTTGAGTTCCCCCCTGGTCAGCGCGTAGTCATCCATGGTCTCAACCTTCAGTTGGTCGAGAAAGGTTAAGGAACCCCGAGCACAGAAATCGCCGAAATAGTTAAGAACGCGATCATACCGGAGGCGTGCTGGTGTTGTTCCGTCGCGCAGGAGCATGGTGTTGTAGCTGCCCGCTGCGCGTTCGTAAAACCAGCGACCGATGCCGTCGGGACAATATGTCGACAACGCCAGATGCTCGATGTGGACGTGGAATGGCTTATTCGCGGACAGGTCGGATAGCTTGACCGCAGTTTGACTGTTCGCGAACCTGGAGATGTCCGAAATAAGTGCCTCTCCGGCGATTCGCGTCCTGTGAACGCAATGCGATGATCTTGGCCGGGACATGGACGCGACGTAGGTCGACTTCCGGATTCTTTCTTTTAGTGAAGTAAATCGACGCCGTCGTTTGGCCGCCATTCACTATTTGCATCCCTTTCAACCAGAGAATACCTGGTCCCCCGTCGCTCGTCTTCCCGAGATGCACTTCGTCCGCAACGATCACGATCCCGTTGTTATAGGCCATGAAGCGTTCAGGTGTGTCTTTGAGCGTGGTACGAATGCCACTATTGACTTTCTGGGTCGCGCTGAGAAAAGAGCGGACGTTGGCTTCCAGGAGTCGCGCACCATACTTCTCGTAGACAAACCGGAGCGCCTCTCGGGTAGTCCGATGAAGGGGCATTCCGTAGTCACGAGTGGTTGCATCTTCTTCCGGAGGGAGGCGCGTGTCGCGGGCGTGAAGCCGTTGCGGGTCTTTGCTGCGAATCGTAGGCCTTCCTTGGCGTGGTAGCCGAAGATGAGCGCGTCGAAGCCTGTCCCGCCTTTGGTATAGCCGCCGATGACGAACTCCTGCCCTTTATTCAGGCGCATCTTCTGCCACGCACCAGAGCGCTTGCCGGGCTCATAGGTGCTTTGCGGGTTCTTAGCGACGAGTCCCTCAAAGCCGTACTGCCTGACCTGGGCGATGAGGTCCTGGAGTGGTGCGTCGAGCCCGACGGAAGCACGGATCGGTTCGCTCAGAGTCGGGAGCACCTCCATCTCTAAGAGCTTCCTTCGGTCGCGCAGCGGCAGCCCCATCGCGTCCTTCCCCTGGTGCATGAGTAGGTCGAACACGTAAAGCACGATAGTGACACCGCCGCTCTGGGAGTTCTGCAAGAGGTTGAAGGACGGCACGCCTCGCTCGTCGAGCGCAACGACCTCGCCGTCAAGCACCGTCCCCTCAGGCAACGACGTCAAGGCTGCGGTGATCCTCGGAAATTTGCGGGAGAAGTCCTTGTCATTACGCGACCTAAAGTGCACCTTGCCAGCAACCTTCGCCGCGAGCGCACGGTACCCATCAAGCTTGAGCTCGTACAACCACCCCTCAGGCAAGCCCGACCCGGCCAGCAAGAGCATCGGTTCGATGACCGAAAAGACCATTCCCAGTTCTTAGTAGAACGCAAGTCCGCAGAGCGGCGATCTGCGTGGTGAAGAATTCCCAAAGCGCTTTTGGGCTACCTTCGGTCCGGCGAAGACGGCAGGAATGTCCACAGCGGGAGCAGCAAAAGTGATTGCTAAACAAGGGCCATCTGGATCGTCACTCACCATAATCCTCGTATTCAGGCTCTAAGTGCTCTGGTTCAAAAGAATTCATGTACTCTGCATATTCAGCGCAAGCCTCTTCTTCCATTTCGCATTTGGACTGGACACTTTCACTAAAAATCTCCCCCAGCCCGCTCAGGTAGCCCGTCATCCTTTCCATGCAACTAGCAAATACGCCGATATTGATGTACGTGAGCTTATCTTTGGCAATCGATGGTGCACCGGTCACAGTGGTCGAGTAGCGAAAAGCGAAAGAGGCTTGGTCCATTTTGTGGAGTTGTCGAATGTACGAATCGATAGCCAGAATGCATCCACGTTCTACCTCCGCCGTGTCTTTGAGAATCGGCCTCAGAATCCTCCAGAGCTGATCCAAACGATGCGAGGTCATGAGTAATTTACGGTCTTGCTCAGGGAGAGCCCGGTCGAGAAGAAATGCGCCGTTGGGGATCAAATGTTTGAATTGCAGTTCTACGCAGTGGCGATACTGGAAAACGATTGGAAACACGATATAGGATTCGCGCTGACCTTCAATGATGTAGTTCGCCAAAATACGCCCAGCTAGACGGTATCCCTCCGCGTAAGCCCAATCTTCAGGGTCGGCCACCTTGGCATTGGTTCTCCAGTCGCGATTGCGTGGGCTCGCGGTCACGGGCTTGAATAAAACATCGCTCGCGGAAAAGGGCGCCGAGAGAGCCGTCTTTACCCATGGAAGATCAAACATGATTTTGTCGTTATCCATACAGTGTTATAAAGGACATTCTCACACTCAACAGGTGCAGCGCGCCCCATCACGCGAACTATGGACGCGGTGCAAGAAGACGTGACTGTTCCGTGACGTCACGCGGTTGGCGATGACGCCGTGTGCTTCAATCGGCCTTTCGAATCGCGAGGACCTAACTCAAGACCCGCTACCATCTCCTGCTTTGTACGATTCGCGTAGCGGCGTCTCCGCGCGAGTGAGACCTGAATTAATCTGGGAGTATACCGAGGTTGGTCAGGCTCGCGCGAAGCTGCTCGGTCGCCTCTTTTAAGAGATCGTACATACGCTGGGCATCCTTCTTGGCCTGGATAGGGGCGTCCAGTGTGCCATCCAAAGACACTTCCAAGGAGCCGTCGTGGGCCGCCACTTCTGCGCTCTCAAGTAGGTTGGTGACTGTTTTTGGAAGAACGGCACCCACGTCGTCCAAAATGCTTCTCAGCGATTGTGCATGACTAGCAAGGCTCAATGCGATAATATCAAGCGCATCGTCCCAGTCCATGTCGGGGTGACCTTTTTCCGGGAGAACTCGGCGTTGCAAGGCACGTAACTCTTCCAGTGCTCTTAGGCGTCGGCGCGAGACATCAGCATACAAGCCCTCGCTAGGGGCGCTTCTCGGCTGTCCCTCGGAACGAACGATCGCCCGCCGTTCACATGCCTTTTGAGGATCTCAAGAATTGCCTCCTTTTTAGAAAGGGGAAGGCCTTGAATGTCGGCGGTTAGCGTTTGCGAATCCCAAACGTCTTTTGCTGCGTCGAATGCGAACCGGCCTGCGAGGAGCGTATCGATACTAGTTTGGGAGTATGTTCGCTGTCGCTCGGTCAGGATATATACAATCACTCTGTTATACCGCTTTGCGAGGGGTGGATCGAATTCTTCCCGCTCTAGGAGGAACTGATCGAGAGTGTGCTTCACCTTCTCGATTCCTGATGTGGATGTGACCTGTATCGATACGCGGGCGGTGTCGTCAGCTAAGTCGATGCCCGGAAAATTGCTGTGGGTGCCAATATCGAGGTTGCGCAAATCGGAGAAGCCGTAAGCCTCTGCAAAGATCGGAACGAGAATGTTTTGCGCCACTCGGTTGATGTCGGTTCGGTCCATGGCGTTGAAGGTTTTCACCGCCATGACAAAATAGGACAGTTCCAGGGCTATTTCGTTATCGATGGTAAGGGCTCGCATTTCGATTCGGCGCGGGTAACAACCACCATTCTAAGTCCAATGAGCCTAATGGTGAAGCTTTTACGCGGTCAACTCCACGCGCATAGGCACCGCCCCGAGGAACTGGACTACTCCGCCGGATTCCGCGCCGTCGGGCGGTGGGCCCGACTAGTCGAGTTGCAGGTCAAAGCCTCATTGTCCCAGGCGTCAGCCAATCGAAGATTGGCAGAGAGGACCTTCTGAATAATTGGTCGTGGAAGTCTGTCTGTGGGACACGGCAGAAACTGATCCCCGCGAATGTAGGGTGCCCCATTTTATGACGCGACGGAGCGGTTACGTCACTTAAGAGTCGTCCAATCCGGCGACTTATGGGGTAAGAATTCGTTGCTGGAGTTTGCGTGAAACGATAGATGACTCTATTCGCTCCTCCCCGTAACTGCGCAGCGGCATCGAAGGCGCAATATCTCGTAGAATTGTAGCGCCGTCCAGAGATATATCTCGAGGACAGATAGAGAACGGAGAAAATATGTCCGCTGGCCTCAACAATCTTAAGCACGTGGTAGTCCTGATGATGGAGAATCGCTCGTTCGATCACATGCTGGGCGCGCTCAGGGCGGAAGATCCGCGAATCAATGGCCTGACTGGAAAAGAATCCAATCTGGACACCAGTAATGAGCCGGTCCGAGTGTCGGCGCAGGCCAAATTCCGAAGCCAACTGGACCCTGATCCGGATCATCACTTTCCGGCTGTCCATAAACAGCTCTACTTTGGCACAACCGGGCCGCCGGCAATTCCGTCCATGGGCGGTTTCGTGCAAAGCTATTTCGACGTCAGAAAGGATCGGGGCAAATCGCGCAACATCATGTATTATTTCAAGACCGACAAGCTCCCGGTGCTGCACACTTTGGCCCGCGAGTATGCGGTCTTCAACGGGTGGTTTTCGTCGATTCCGGGGCCGACCATATGTAACCGCGCGTTTGCGCACTATGGAAGCTCTTTCGGAAATGCGTCCATGGACATGTTCGAGTTTAACCGTCCCGTGAAAAGCATCTATGAACGCGTGATCGCCGCCGGGCACACATCCAAGCTGTATTACTACGACCCATCCAGCTCCACGATGGAGGTGTTGAATTTACTGCAGAATCAACCGCAATTGTTCGGAACGTATAAGCAGTTTCTAGATGATTGCAAACGCGGACAGCTTCCGAAGTATTGCTTTGTTGAGCCTAATTACAGTGACCATCCGGGGGAAGGCGGTGGGCAGGAACTCGCGTCGGACCAGCACCCGGACCACGATGTACAGGCAGGCGAGATCTTCATCGCGTCCATCTATAATGCCATCCGCGAGAATCCTAGTTTGTGGCAAAGCACGGCCCTGCTGGTGGTCTACGACGAACACGGCGGGATCTACGATCATGTACCGCCGCCGTCGTGTGTCGCCGACGGATTTGGGGCCACCGGATTTCAGGCGTCGCTCGAAGACACAGATGGAGAGGTATTCAAGTTTGACCGCCTGGGAGTACGTGTTCCCGCAATTCTGATTTCGCCATGGATTGCCAAACACACCGTAGTTCTTGGACCGGAGGACCTTGCGCACGGCCGCGTGTTCGAGCACGCGTCGATACCGGCCACCGTGGCGAAGCAGTTTATCGGCGCAAGTCCCAATGCGTCGCGGCGGGAGGCGGCTGCCGACACCTTCCTGGATCTTTTAGGGGACACGATGCGGTCGGAAGAAGATTGTCCGGTATTCGATTTTGCGTAGGAGCGAGCATAACATGGCCAGCGTGAAAGTTAAGAAATCGGGCAGCGCAGCGAAGAAGAAGGCGGCCGCCAAGAATGCCACGCCGAAGCGGCCTGCGAAGAAGACCGAAGCCAAGGGACCGCAGCGAATTGTTGTGCCCAAGCCTGCGCGAGGTGCGTACAATCCCAATCGGCCTCTGGCCGGTAACCAGTTACTTATCGATCAGATCGCGCACTTCCGGAAAGTGCAACGGAAGGTGCATCCGGAACGCTTTTCCGGGATGGCTCCGGAGCAGATTGCAACAGAAGGGCAAGCCGCCGAATACATCCGCAAGATGAGCGCGATTCTGCATCCTCAAGGCGGTGAGAAATGAAGGGCGCGACGGCGAAGTTTATCTGCGGATTCGTACTGGTGGCCAGCCTACATGCAGAGACGCCCCTGATTGCTGACTTCCGGCATGAAGGCGATCATTTGAAGGCGTGCGGTGATCTCAAGTCGATTTTCGGCTGCGTCAGTACATTGTTTACGGATCACCCTTTACATATTTCCGCCGGAAGCATCGCACCTGGAAACGGATTGGCCGCGGGCGGCGCGTTTGTCACCCATTGGACGCCAGGAGAGTCCTGGACCTTGAACGCGGATGCCGATGCGGTGGCGTCGGTCAACGGGTCGTGGCGCGCGGGTGGGTATTTGACGGCAGTGTTCACACCTCGTCGCACAATAGTGGCGCGACCGGGAGGCTCCCCGCGTAAATCCAACTTGGCCGTAAAAGAAAGCCTGGTGATGCATGGATACGCCCAGAGCACGTCACTGAGCAAGCTGGCGTACTTCGGCTTGGGACCGGATACGCGCGATACGAATCGTTCGTATTTTGGAATGCGGGAAACCATCGCCGGCGGGGATGTGGTTTGGCCGGTCTGGAAGACGGCAAATATTTCCCTAGTGGGAGAGGCGAATGAGCGCTCAGTAGATCTTCGAGCTGGTGTGGACAAGTCCAGCCCGTCGATTGAAACACTCTATACGGAGGCCACTGCCCCTGGATTAACGCGCCCGGGGTCATTCACACAAACGGGGGAAGGTGTGCGCTTGCGGCCGGAATTCGCTGGAGGTTACGTTCAGCTGAATTACCTGGTGAAATTTCAGCAATATGCCTCGCACGGAGATTCGCAGTTGTCATTCCAGCGGTTAACGCTCGATTTTAGTCATCAGTTCGTTCTGCATCTGGCCACACGGCCCACATTCGGAATGGACTCGAACGGTCCAAATGATTGCGGCGACGACACCGCGGCTCATGCCTGCCCGGCAGTTTCCAACAACCGCGAAGGCAGCATTGGCCTCCGATTCCTGATGAATCAATCCTTCATCCCAGAGGGCCACGTGGTGCCGTTCTATTTTCAGCCCACGCTGGGAGGCTCGGACATCAATGGCAACGCATCACTGGGCAGTTATCAGGACTACCGTTTTCGCGGCGCGAATACCATGTTGATGCGGGCGTCGTTCGAACACTCGATTTACGGGCCGCTCGGATTCCTGGCGATGTTTGATTCGGGGAAAGTGGCCGCCAAACGTTCGGATTTGGATTTTTCGGAACGAAATTAAGGATGCAGTCC
>JBDTUY010000049.1:0-15912 GCA_040007495.1 Acidobacteriota bacterium
CTGCCGCCGTTGCATTTACTGGGCGGCGCGGCGGATCTTTCCGGAGGACGGCTGCTCTATCTACCCTCCGTCTGGTTTTGTCTTCTGATGGCCTCTTGCTTTGATGGACTACCTGATATATGTTCCAGTAAGTATTTGGTTCATGGCATACTTATTGCTACCGTATTACTGTTTTATTTCCTGTCTCTTCAGAACAATCTGAGCGCATGGAGTGTAGCCGGTAAGCAGGTTGAAGCGGCGTGCAAAGTTGTGAGTGACATCGGCCGTCCGGTGGCGGTGACCGGGTTGCCCCGAAGTATCCGAGGAGCTCCAGCATTCGCCAATGGTTTCCCGGAATGCGTGGAGCTTTCCTCAGGCCACCAGGACAGTGTACACTTCGTTGAATCGGCTACAGTAAACGCCGAGCTACCTATGCTGGTCTGGGACACGGAAACACAAAGCCTTCACACAGGCCCGCAACACTTAGATTCAATGCAACCCGCTGTGAAACCAGGGGACAAGCGTTAATCGCATGATCGCTCGCATTGCTCCTTATGTTGTTCTCTTCCTAACCACAGGATATGGCGTTCTGCTGGTATGGCTCCTGTGGCGGGCACGTCTGAACTACACGTCGCTACCTTTGATGCAGTTGACTGCTGGGCCAGATGCCCCTCCAGACTGTATGGTGATCGTGCCAGCGCGCGATGAAGAGAAAAACATTGCTAGAGTGATCAAGAGCTTTCCTCCCGATACGGTGATCGTGGTGGACGATGGCTCGACCGACAATACAGCTCGCGTGGCCGAAGCGGCCGGAGCCGGAGTGATGAAGGCACCAGCGCTGAGACCGGGCGAAGTAGGTAAAGTGAGTGCTTGTATTAGCGGCGCTAAAGCACTGACTACGCGTTGGATCCTTTTCGCGGACGCTGACACGCACTACGACCCCGATTTTCTGCATTCCGCAGTGGCGCTTGCCGAGGCGAATGGACTCAGTTTTGTCTCTTTTCAACTCCAGTACGAGACGGAAGGATGGATTGAAGCTATTCTGGTGCCGTATGCCACCGCGTTGTTTTTTACCGCGCTCGACCCAGTGAAACGCGCAGCTCTGGCGTTCAACGGCCAATGCATCCTGGCTCGGCGGGATTCGTATGAATTCATCGGAGGACACGGATCGTTGGCTACGGCCTTGTCGGATGACGTCGGCTTGGCGCTGTTGGCGGAGCGTCATAGGATGAAGCACACCATGCTGCGAGCCTCGAATTATGGCCATGCCCGGCTTCACGAAGGCTGGGACGGCCTGTGGACCGGCATCCGCCGTAACGCGCTGCGTTTCAGTGCGCAGAGAGTGATCCTGGGCGTCTCCATTCTGTTGACTGCGGTGCTGGCCGCGCTGGCGTTCCCCATCGCTGCATTCTTAGCTTATGAGAAGCAATTGGTCGCCGCAGTCGGCATCCTGTTGCTGCCCGGCATACTGCTGTGGCCCTGGTACGGAACCTGGAAGGCATTGTTCCTAGGACCAATCGCGACGATTCTGATGCTTCCGATCGTCATCAACGCGGGAGTGGCCGGATTGCTATCGCCAAACGCTTTGTGGAAGGGCCGCATCCTAACGTCCCCCGCACGCTGATGCCCGATCCTACACCCAAACTTACGAGTGTGGCCGTGTTGGACGACGACGTCGACTTCCGGAACTACATGGAAGATTTTCTGCGGGATGAGGGCGGGTATACGGCTCGGGCATTCGCCACACCGCAAGCTTTGATCGCCGGGTGCGAAGAGGAACTGCCCAAGATCGTATTGCTCGACATGAAGATGGGCGACGTTACCGGCGACAAGGTACTGGAGCAATTGATCGCACGCTGGCCCAGCTTGTGCGTGATCATCAGTACCGGCTATCCGTCGCTGGAAGACATGCGCGCGACCTTCAAGCTGAAGGTCTTCGACTATCTGGCCAAGCCTTTTACTCTGGCCCAGCTTCGGCAGGTGCTGACCAACGCGGGGCAAGCGTTCGGGTTGGGGCAAGCGCCGCAGGATCGTCTGCGGGAACATTTAGGGCACGCCGTGAAGATGCTGCGGGTGGCAAGAGATTGGTCATTGAAGGACTTGGCATCTCAGACCAAGTTGAGTGTTTCGCAGATCAGCGCGATTGAGCGCGGGGCCAACCTACCGAGCATCGAGAGCCTGCTGGCGATCTGCGGGGCGTTTGGCAAGAAGCCTTCGGAGTTGCTGGCTTCGATTGAGTTTTAGACGGGAAGGCGGGTCGCCGGACCCGCGCGGAGGCGCTGCCTCCGCTGCATAGTTCCCTTACAGCCGAGGCGGGTGCCTCGGCGCGGAGCAAGTGCTCCGCCTTCCTTGGCACACTTATTCTTCGCGCAGGATTTCTAGCGGCTTTTGACGCAGGATACGGAAGCTCGCTAACCAGCCTGCCAGATTCGCCAATAGCGCCGTTAAGACTACAGCAACTGCGGACGCCTTCCAATCGACACGAAATTCAGCTTCCAGCAGTCGCGTCAGAATGACATTAGAAAAGGCGCTGGCCAGAATGGCCCCCAAGAGACCTGCGGCGACGCCAAGTGCCAGGAACTCGATCGAGAAAATGCGCCCTATGTTGGCGCGGGTGGCACCCAGAGTCTTCAGGATCACCACTTCACGGACGCGCCTGAAGCGAGTTCCGGCCACGCTAGCCGCCAAAATGATGGCTCCTGCTAGAATCGCGAATCCGGACAGGAAGCGGATCACCAGCGCGATCTGATCGATCACCTGTTGTGCGATCTCCAAGACATCGGCGATGTTTACCGCTGTGATAGTCGGAAACTTTTGATAGATCGCACGCTGCAGACTGCCCGACTGAGCGGGGTCAACCCGAACGCCGCCGTAATAGACTGCCGGTGCTCCGACGAGGGTGGCTCGATTGAAGATGAAGTCGCCATCCGGCGTAGTTCGCAAAGCACCCATCTTATGCACGGCGACGGCTCTGACATGCACCGGACGACCGGCGATTTCAAAATCCAACTGGTCGCCCGCATGCAGGTTCAGCCGTTTCGAAACATTATCGTCAATCGAAACGACTCCGCCGGTTTCCGACTTGCTCCACCAAGCCCCTTCAATCAATTCGGCATTGCGCGGCAATTGGTCCTGCCAACTGACGGTGCTGGGTCGCTGGAAACGCGCGATCTCTGGACGAGTGGTCCACTCGATGGAACCATTGATGCGCACCAACTGTGCAGAGACCGCAGGACCGAGCTCGGCGGGCGCTTTGATACCTTTTTGTTGCGAAATTAGTGATTTAAGAGGCTCGACCTGATCAGGCGTTACACCGATCAAGAAAATATTCGGCGCTCCTGGAGGGGCGGTGGAAACAATCTCGTCGATCACGGTGTTCTGGATTAAGTACACGCTCAAAGTGAACATCACGCCCAAGCCCAAAGCGACGAGGATGGATTGTGCCTGATTGCCTTGCCGGTAAAGATTTGCCAAGCCTTGACGCGTCAGCGAACCGAGTCGCAACGCAGGATTCCGCATGACTCCCTGTAGCAGGCGTAACAACAGCCAAGCAACGATCGAAAGGACGATCAGGCTCACGGCGAGGCCGCCCGCGAAATAACTACCGATCTGCACGGAGCCTGCCAGCCAGGCCGCGATGCCGCCTAATCCGGCGAGAATCAGAGCACCTAACGCTACGGCTCCCCTGCCCTCCGATAGTCTCTGCCGCCACGGAAGCTTCGATTCCAACATGTCGCGGCGAAGGATCAGCGCCGGTCGAACTTTTCTGATCGCCAATAGGGGCGGCATCGTGAACAACAGCGTGGTCAACACACCGACCGTGATACCCTGCACCACTGCATCAAAATGCCAACTGGCGGTCGCCTTGATGTCAAAGATCTGCGAAACCAGGAGTGGGAAAGCCTGTTCGACGGCGCGCCCCAGAAGCACGCCCAGCACGCCGCCCATCAGGCCGAGCATCAGCGTTTGGATCGTGTAGATGCGGATTACGTCCATGGATGTCGCGCCGATCGACTTCATCACCGCGATGTTGTCCATCTTCTGCTGCAAGTGCGCGTACATTGCCATCGCGACGCCGATCGCGCCCACAATCAATGCGATCAGGCTCACAAGGCTCAGAAAGGTAGTCGCCCTTTCCACGCCGCGCGAAATCAGGGGGTGCGATTCGCGGGAATCCGCGACCAAGGCTCCGGGGAGGGTCGCGGTTAGTTCTTCGCGAACTTGCTCGACCGTAGGACCATTCGGCCCAATCTTGAACAGATAGCGGGCGGCTGCCCTGCTCCCGATTTGCATCAAGCCCGTGCGCATGAACGCCTCGCGCGAGAGCATCAGACGAAGACCGACGTTCAGACTCCCCGACAGACGGTCCGGCTCAGATACCACTACTGCGGCCATACGGAAACTCTCGCTCCCAAGTCGAATCGAGTCCCCGACCTTTACGCCGAGGCGGATCAAAACATCATCCGCCGCCGCGACCGTATCTGGCTTCAGCGCCTCGGCCAGAGGCATTTCAGGCGCAAGCTTTACGGTCCCGTAGTAAGGATATTTTGCAGGGTCTACCGCTTTGATCGAGACCAACACGGGCACCGAATCTGGCACGGATGAGGCGGCCATCGAAACGGTCTCAGTAATCAGGGTGCGGTCCACTCCGCGAGCTTTCAACTGATCCAGACGAGCCGTTTGCTCATCGGTCGCCTCGCTAAATTGCCGGGCCGTCAGATCGGCCGCCATGATATTGCGCGTCTCACTGCTCAGCATGGTGTGAACGCTCTGGCTAAATCCGCGCACTCCGGAAAGCGCGCCAACTCCCATCGCGACGGCAAGCACGACAAACAGAAACTTGGTCATGGAAGACCGGGTTTCGCGCCATGCGATGCGAGCAGCGGTGCGAAGAGAGAGCCTCATGCTTGCACCGTTCCCGGGGCAATCTCGGCTGACTGCCGCAGTTCGTCGCTTACCACCAGACCATCTCGTAACGTGACGATCCGGTCGGCTCGACTGGCCAGTGCTTGATCGTGAGTTACCAGGACCAGAGTGGTGCCTTCATCGCGATTCAAGCTGAGCAGTAGATCCAAAACAGCCGCTCCGTTCTTGCTGTCCAGATTTCCCGTCGGTTCGTCGGCCATTAATACGGGAGGCTTGACCATGAACGCCCGTGCCAACGCGACCCTCTGCTGCTCGCCTCCGGAGAGCTGCACCGGGTAATGATCCATGCGATCCGCGAGACCGACCTTCTGTAATAATTCCTGGGCTCGAACGGTGCCGACGCGTACGTCCCCGCCAGTCAGTTCATGAGGCAGAAGTACGTTCTCTTCGGCGGTAAGCGTCGGTATCAACTGATAGCTTTGAAATACGAAGCCCAGCTTGCGGCCACGCACTAGCGCGAGGTCGTCCTCTTTCAACACCGTTATGTCGACACCATCCAGAATCACGGAGCCCGAGGTGGGCGAGTCCAGGCCTGCCAAGAGTCCAAGCAGAGTGCTCTTCCCACTGCCGGATGCACCCATGATGGCCACGAACTGGCCTTTCGGAATCGACAGCTCGATCCCCTTCAGGATTTCGACCCGATGCGTGCCTGTATCGATCATCTTGGTTAGCTGGTGCGTTTCTAAAATGGCCACTAATTCTATTATGCTGGCTATAGCGGCGTGGATTGCAGATCTGCTGCGTGAAAAATGCGAATGACTTCCGTCCAACAGATGTTGTTAGTTGCTCTTGTAGCCAGTTTGGCGGGGTGTGAAGCTTCCAAGGACGCCGCAGCCCGTAGCGCGCCCGAGGCAGCGGCATCTCCACTACCCACAACGGAACCCACAACCGTCTCCGCCGCGACTGACACTCGCAAGGTAATTGTAGTGGTCGGGGATAGTATCAGCGCAGGCTACGGTCTCAATCGGGGGCAGAGCTTCCCGGACGACTTGCAGCGGAAACTGGACGAAGCGAAGAAGCCTTGGCGAGTGGTGAATCAGGGCATCAGCGGCGATACAACTGCCGGAGGCGCGTCCCGCATCGCCGTCACATTGAACGCCATGCCGAACGTTGTGCTGCTGGAATTGGGTGGCAACGATGGTCTGCGAGGCATGCCTTGGGCCAGCACTAAAGAAAATCTGGAGAAGATGATCCAGACATATCAGAAAGCCGGAGCACAGGTGGTGCTGGCTGGTATGAGCTTGCCACCCAACTATGGCGCAGACTACATCAAGCGCTTCGAGCAAACCTACAAGGAACTCGCCGCCAAGTACAAGATCAAACTGATCCCGTTTCTGTTCTCAGACATGATCACTCCGGACCTGCGCTACTTCCAACCAGACGGAATTCATCCCACCGCGGAAGGCGCGGAGATCGTGGCTGGAACCGTCATGAAGGCTCTGGAGCCGTTGTTGAAGTAAACGCCAACCATGCGACTTGCTCACACCATGATCTTCGTGAAGGACCTGCCACGTATGACGGCCTTCTACGCGGAGACTCTTGGTTTGAAGCCTGTGGAAGCGACACGGTTGGAGAATTACGTGGAGTTTGAGGCTGGGCCGGTCACGTTTGCCTTACATGCGATTCCCGCTCAGATTGCAGAGCAGGTCGTAATCGCAACTCCGCCGCAACCACGCGAGCAGAATCCGATGAAGCTCACTTTTGAAGTGGACGACCTTGCGACTGAGCGAACGAGGCTAGAAGCCCTGGGAGTCACGATTCTGGATCGCCCCTGGGGTTCCTGGGATGCTGTCGATCCCGAGGGTAATGTTTTCGGGGTTTGTTCGTCAGCTAAGTAACGAAGTCGTCCAATAGCAGGATTTCAATACCGGGGACTCGCTTGAAGGTCGCATCGTTGCCGATGAGGCACGTTGCTCCGGACCGGATGGCGGTCGCCGCCTGAAGAGCGTCCACAACAGCTAACCTATGTTCGGCCCGTAGACGTGCTCCGTCGTTTGAAATCTCGAGATCTGGCGGAGTCCAATCCAGATGGGGGAAGTCCGAGAGCCAAGCGCGGAAGATGCGAGCACGCTTGACGTCTCCGGCTCTGTACGGGCCAACGAGGATCTCTGTCATCGTCAGGGTCGAGGTAACAGCGGAATGACCTGACTCTTCAATCCAGGCAAAGATTGTTTCCGCCAACTCCACGTATCGCGGATTCGCGTCCAAGTGATAAATGAAAACGTTGGTATCCAGCGCAATTCGCTGATGTTCGCGCAATGCTGACTTCAGATTCACTATTTCCAGTTCTTTCGTTCTTGCTCAAGGTAACCGGAGGGATACAACCCGGCGCCCGCTCCCCGCAGCGCCTTGCGATAGGACTTGGGCTTGCGCAACAAATACACCGAATCGCCCTCAACGATCACCAGTAGCTTGTCGCCAGGCTTGGTGCCCAGCACATCCCGAGCTTCCTTGGGAATCACGATCTGGTTTTTGGACGAGACGGTTGCTTCAGCCATGCTTTACATTCTAGCAAAAGGTAAAGCGGGCAACCCTGGCCTATGGCAGCGCCCAGGCGACCACTGCCCCACCGACGACTCCAGCAACGTACTGCTTGCCGCTTTTGCCCGTGTAGGTCATCGCGTTTGCGTTCATGGACGTGTCCATTTTTACGCTCCACAGCTCCTTGCCGGTCTTCGAATCAAACGCGTGGAAATAGCTGTCGGCAGACGGGACGAACAGCAGACCACTGGCGGTAGTAGTCGGACCGGCGCTGCCCACACTGCCGACCTTCTGCTTGCCTTCCGGCAACCGTTCGTTGACACCGAGAACGATCTCCCATGCGATGTCTCCCGTGTTCGCGTTGATCGCGAACATGCGACCCCAAGGCGGACGCTGGCACGGGTACCCGCCTGCGGTGAATCCAGAATACGGACCAGGTCCGGTGACGCTGGCTCGATCGTAGGGCAGCGTTGAACCCTCCGTCAGATTGCCGTAGTTGCCGCCCGGGATCTTCTTCTCAATCCAACCGGAGAGCGCGGCGTCGTGCGTCGTAACGTAGACATAGCCAGTCGTCGGATCGGCGGATGTGCCGCCCCAATTCGGGCCTCCGTTGCCGGGGAATTGCAGATAGCTGTGCGGGGGCGCTCCTGCTTCATGAAACCCGAAGGGTGAAAAGGGGCCGTGATTCTCATAGCCGCCCGCCTTCTCCCATAGGTCTTCGCAGGCCTTCACGTGTTCCGGCGTGGTGTCTTCGACGCGGATGAAATCCGTCGCTTTATCGAAGCTATTGCGAGCCAATTGACGAGGCTTCACCGGGACCGGCTGCGTCGGGGAATACCATTCGCCGGGAACCGTGCCCTGCGGCACCGGACGTTCTTCCACCGGAATAATCGGCTTGCCGGTTTCGCGATTGAGGATGTACATCAGCGCGTTCTTGCTGATGATGGCCAACGCGGGAATGGTCTTGCCGTTCTGCTTCACGTTGAACAGGCTGGGCGCCGAGGGCAGGTCAGTGTCCCACAGGTCATGATGGACAAATTGGAAATGCCATTTGTATTTGCCGGTCTTCGCGTCCACGGCGACCAGCGAGTTCGCATACAGACCGCTGCCCGGACGGTCGCCACCCCAGTAGTTACCCGCAGGCGAACCAAACGGCATGAAGATCAGATCACGCTCTTCATCCACCGAAAAATACCAGCCCCATACATTCACGCCGCCGCGCTGCTTCCAGCCATCGTCCAACCAGCTGGCATGATGCTCATTGCCGGGCTGCGCGATCGACGCGAACTGCCACAGCTTTACTCCCGTGCGGGCATCGAATACGCGAGTATCGCCAGCGAGTCCGACGTTGGTCTCCCCGTTATTGTTCCCCATGATGATGAGGTTCTTGTAGACATAGGGCGCACCGCCCCAGCCGATTTCGACAGGAACCACGCCTTCTTTACCGAAGCCCGGGTCCAGCGCTCCGGTCTTGGCGTTCACAGCCATCATGTTCGTGCCGACCGTGAACAGCACTCGCGGAGGGTTCGTAGCGTCGCCGGGCCAGTAGCCGACTGCTCGATTCTGCACAGCCCCCGGAGCCGTGTACGACCAGATCTGCGTGCCGGTGTCGGCATCAATCGCAACCACTCGGTTCCCGGCAGGCACGTACATCACGCCAGCAACCACGATGGGGGTCGATTCAGCGACCACAGCGGTCGCAGCATTGCCGCCACCTTTGCCCTTGCCCTTCCCTCCGCCCTTCGTAGGGGCGTCCGCAGCACCAGGAACAGGTGCCGGAGCAGCGGGCCGGAAGCTCCAAGCCTGTTTCAAGCTCGCGACATTGGCGGGCGTGATCTGGGTCAGGGGAGAAAAGCGAGTGCTGTTGTAATCGCGACTGTAAAGCGGCCAGTCGCCAGGAGGGATGGGAGTGGCTTTGCCTTTGGCAGCAGCGTTGGTAGTATATTTCGCGGGTGTCGCTTTGGCTTTGGTGGGCGCTGGTTTTGCGGCCTTGCCAGTGTTTTGTTGCGCTGTCCCTAGCTGAACAAAAAGCGTCGCGCCAAGCACAACAACTACAAGAGTCACGGGAAGTCGCGAAGTTTTGGAAGAGAACATTCGTTGTTATAAGTCGTGGCCGAGCGCAGAAAGGTAACGCCCGAAACAGTATATCCCTTGCGATATTCGCGACCGCGCCTCTCTTGACACCAGGATGAATGGAAGCAGTGTGCCGGTTCGTGACGTCGGAGACGGTTAGAGGCTTTGAATTCCACAGGCAACAAGATAATCATGGATATCCTCATACCAGCGCGGTTCGCGGGTAGGATCTCCGACACATCCATTCGGGACAAATATCACTACGCCCTGGCGTGCTCTCGTTAGCAACACCCTATGTGCGTTTATGATGTACTTGCGACGGTCAAGATCCTTGACTGATTGCCAGCGAGTGCCACGAAATGCCATAGGCTCGATCGTTTTTCCATCGGTGATCCGTAAATTAGCGTCGATACAAACACATGTCCAATCCAACTCCAAGCCCTGAACATCAAATTCGGTAGCAGTGTCCTCGAGGTAGTCGGAGGATCGGATGTCGGTTCGATCTGCCAGGAACCAATCTACCGGATCGATTTCAGATTTTACAAAGACACCTTCAGGCTTTAATCGGATGGCGTTGGAAAAGGCTAGTAGCCCGGCCCTTTCGGTCCCACGGCGATGTAGGCGGAGCCAATCGCGAGCCCTACCCAGGTCTCGTGTGACCTTAAACTCAAATTGGTGAAGTGTTTCAGCGAGAGCCAGGGCCTCCTTTGGCTTTCCGTCCACGATTGCAGCAACAAAGGAGGACACGCTTTCCGACCGAAATGAGCGGATCGTCGTTGATAGATGCAACCGGCTATCCGTGGTCAACACCTTCGGAAGAACAGAGACACCAAATTCCTCCGGGGCCGATACAATGCGATCAGAAAGATGAATCTGCCATGTAGGGAAGTGCTTGGCTAACGCGATCAACCACTCGCTCATGCCAGCTTCGCCAGTATTTATCTCTTGACCATTGCCGACAAGGCATACAACCGTACACCAGCCCTTGTGCCGATCCATGACTGAAAGTAAGAACTCAGGCTCAGACGACTCAAAGTCGAGATTGTTACGCTCCTTTCTCATAAACTGAGTGGCCTTGTTTGCGTTCCATGCTCGTTGTGCTTCATCGAAAAGAACAACTTTCTCGATTGGAGGTAGATTGGATACCACGTTCGCATCTCTAAAATGATGTATGTTCTGAATGAACTGTTCGACGCTTCGAATTGCGGTTGTCTCGATCTCCGTTCCTTGTAGCTTGGCTTGATTCTTTTGATCCCGCGCAAGGGCTGCCCTCAAAACCTTAACCAATGGCCCGTTGCCGGATAAGAAGACAGCGTATTCGTCCTCCGCTATTTTTGTCCTAAGATTCGCGATGTTCAGTCCCGCAAGGGTTTTGCCAGAACCGGGTACCCCGGTTATAAAACAAATCGCTTTCTGTCCACTGCTCTTGCACGCTTCAATTACGGCCGACACATAGGCAGAGGTGCCCGATAGGTTTTCGGCGCCGGCCTCATTTCGAGTGATATCGTCCACACGATGATTTCGGTACAGCGCTTGGGCCGCCTCAATGATCGTCGGCGTCGGTTTATAACGCCCGTTAGCCCAAGCTATGGGATCGATCGGCTCACAACGGAAGGCAGCTACTGTGGTGTCAATCTGATCGGACAGATCTAGTCCATTCGAGAGGATCGGTTCACAAACGCGGTCGTCCGATATTCGAAGTCGTGATGTTTGCCTTTCAGCATTTGTTGACACCAATATCGGGATGATGGTCAGAGAATGGCTTGGCTCGTGGAAATTCTTGAGGTCAAGAGCATATCCAACAACCTGATCAACATCGGCCGGATAAAAGTGCGCAGAACCCACTTTGAATTCCAGAACGAGAACACAACCAGCGCTCAATACGATGGCGTCGACTCGTCGGCCCATTCGCGGGATGGTGAACTCGAGAAACACATAGGCGTCTGTAAGGTTTGCAATAGCAGTTTTCAACTGACCTATGACCCCTAGCCATGCATTGCGTTGTTTCAGATCGATAGGGAAAAATGCGTTAGCCGTCAAGGATCCAATGACAGCATCAGAGCTATCGGAAAGGAACTGTCCTCCTGTGGCTTGATAGTCGGCTCTCTTCATCGTTCGGCTTTCTGGCTGTCCTGTAGAGAAAATCAGCCCTATACGGGCTATGCAACAACAAGTTTATCCGAGCATATTGCTGCATCTACGTTGGAACATGGCGAACAGAGTCTCTAGGGTCAGTCGATCAACAAATATAAATGGTGAGACGGGCGGGGCTCGAACCCGCGACCACCGCATTAAAAGTGCGATGCTCTACCAACTGAGCTACCGTCTCGCTGCAAAGGAGGGAGATCCTATTTTAGCGCGAGGTTGATGGCAGAAGCTAGTTTTGATAGCCCCATTGCGATGTCGCCGGTTAGATGCACCCGCAACGTTTTACGTCCGCGAGCCTTCAGGACTTCCAGATCGCCTTGCGCCTGGGCGGCTTTTACGATGCCGAATGTGAACTTTTGGCCGGGGATCGGCACATCCTGCACGTCGTCGGCAGTGATCTGTAGGAACACACCGGTCGGTGGTCCACCTTTGTAGGCTTGCCCGGTGGAGTGTAAGAACCTGGGGCCGAATTGCAGGCAGGTCGCAGCTCGAGTGGCATCGCGCAGGCGTTCGCGGAGGCTTTGCAGAATGCCTTCATGACGCTCATTCATCTCGATGAATGCCAGCAAGCCGATGTAGTTTCCGGGACGGAAGCGCCCCATCAGGAAGTCGCCTGCCGAAAGTCCCTTGAAGTGATTCCGGAAGACGTCCACCAGCCGTTTGTCATCGGTATCGCCGTAGACGCGAATGCCGTCCTCTTCAAACGCGGGGATCTGCTTAGGCAGCGAACCGGTCTGCTCAAACGCGGTGGTGAGCTTCTTGGCCTCAATCTTGGCTGCTTCCACGTCCGGCTGGTCAAACGGATTGATACCGAGCACAGAGCCAGCCACTGCCGTCGCCATTTCCCAGCGGAAGAACTCGGCTCCGAGTTGGTACGCGTTCGCGACCGGGATGCGGACCACAGGCTGGCCTACTGCTTCCAGTGACGCGATGGCGCGATCCTGTGCCGGATCGAAGCCGGTATCGAGGCGCATGTAGACGAACACGCGATCCAGTCCGTACTGCGAAGGCGTAGCCAACGGCTCACGATCGACAGGGATCAGACCTTTGCCTTCTTTGCCGGTCGACTCCGCAATCAGTTGCTCCATCCAGGCACCAAAATCGCGAATGCCAGGGGAACAAACGATGGAGACTTTATCGTGCCCCGCGCGGCCCAGAGCGCCCAGATACGCACCTAACACCACACCCGGGTTCTGATCCACGGGTTGCCACGGCGAACAGGCTTCGACCATGGTGCGAGCGCCGTCCAGCAGCTGAAATACATCGATGCCCATGGCAGCGGCAGGAATCATGCCGAAGTCGGAGAGCGCGGAGTAGCGTCCGCCAATGCTGGGGACGCCATGGAAAATCTGCAGGAAACCGTCGCGTTTCGCGACTTCTTCCATTTTCGATCCGGGGTCCGTGATGGCGACGAATTGACTGCCTTCGCGGCGGGCGCGTTCAAAGAAATACTGCTTGAATATGTTCGGTTCGAGCGTCGAGCCTGACTTGCTGGAAACAATAAACAGCGACTTTGCGATGTTGATACGCCTTTCCAGCGTCAGGACCTGCGCGGGATCAGTGGAGTCTAAAACGTGAAAGGCAGGAGCGCCCTTGATCCTGCCGAAAGATTTGGACAGTACTTCGGGGCATAGACTGGAGCCGCCCATGCCAAGCAATACGATGTCGGAAAAATCGCGGCGCCGGACCTCGGCGGCAAAAGCCGGGAACCGTCCGATGTCGCGAAGTTGGCTTTGGACAATGTCGAGCCAGCCTAGCCATTGCGCTTCCGTAGTGGAGGTCCATAGTGACGCATCGCGGTTCCACAGGCGGGAAACATTGTCCGAATTCCGCCATTCGTCAAGAACTTGACCTACCGCTGCACGCTGCTCAAGTGAGATGGAGAAGGTTCCGAGTTGAAACACCTTCCGATGGTAGCATCCGGGCTACACGAGTCGCGGAAGGTGCCATGACGGTCCAGCGAACGCTACTTGACCAGTCCGTGGGATTCGTAAAAGCCGCTGATCTTCAGGGTTATCACCATGGGCTTGCTGGTCAGGTTCAGCCAGAACCATCCGTGAATGCCTTCAAACGGGGCGACCAGAGAGCCGTGTGCGTTGGAGGTTTCTTGCACCTCCATGTAACTCTGCGATTTCTTGGGATCGGCCGGCTCGCCATGAAAGTCGTAGTAGACGTTGCCTTGATCGGTCTGCCAACTATAGACCAAGGTCGCACCGGCCTTCATGCGCACCTTGTATTCCAGTTCCCCGTCGGGCTTGAGTGTGATCTTGATCGTTTCGGTCTTGAAGGTGTCGGGATAAGATCGCAATATCTGCGGACCTACCTTGACCAGCACCGGGATCGGGTCGCCTTTCGCGTCCACTTTTGAATCCGTCTTGGCTGCTGCGTCTTTGGCTGCGTCGACTGCCGGGTCGATTTTATTGTCCGCTGATTTCGCCTCAGCGGAAGTCTGGGTGACGCGCGGTGTGGTCAGGTCCAGCAAGCCGGTCAGGCGGCCGACACCGGTCGGATCGATACGGTATTCGGCTGGTAGCACGACGCAGAAGACTATAACGAGTCCTATGACAAGAGCGATCAGGACGCGCAGAATCACGCCACTGGCATTCGGCATCTCGGGCTGGTTGTTGGTAGGCTGACTCATGCGCTGGCTCCCAGGAAATAACCGCTAATCTGATATCCCATCAAGACGAAGCCTGCGATCATAAGCAGCACGTTCGCCAGGACCGCATGACGCGTGAAGCCCGTCGAGCGTCGCCATAGCAGCATGACCGCGAGAATCAGGCTGAGAGCCAGCAACTGCCCGAGTTCGACGCCGACATTAAAGGAAACGATATTGGCGACCAGACCATTGCGGGACAAATTGAACTCCTGCATTTTGGTCGCGAGTCCGAAGCCATGAATCAGTCCGAAGACCAGCACAGCGAGTTTCGTGTTGGGTTGAAATCCGAATAGAGTCGGAAAACCGTTGATGTTATCGAAGGCCTTGTAGACCACCGAAAGGCCGATCAGCGCGTCGACCATGTACGGATTCACATGTACGCTGCCTAGGACACCAGCAAGCAGCGTCACGCTGTGGCCAATGGCGAAGCAGGTTACGTAGGTGGCGACGTCGCGCATGCGGTACAGGAAGAAGATCACTCCCACCAGGAAAAGCAGATGATCGTACCCAGTGACCATGTGCTTTGCGCCCAAATAGATGAAGGGCGCGATATGCGGACCGGCGACGCTCTTGAGAAACGCAGCATCGCGGCCTTGGACCGTGTGAGCAAAAACGTTGGTGCTCGTGAAAAATAGCAGAGCGAGCAGAGATCGGACAGGATATCGCGGCATCGATGGTGCAAGTGTACTACAGGCTAATAGCTTCTACTTCACGTAGATGCCGGAATGGGAGATTTGCGAGCCGTCCGGTGCGATCCAGTTCAAGGAGTTCGCGCCCGATCTGGCTCCCAGCGGGACCTTGGCGTTGACTTGATAGACGCCGACCAAGCCAGGGACCATGCCGGTAAAGGAAAGCTCTGCATCCACTCCGCCGATTTGCAGCCGAGGGGCAACCGTCGCCCAGGCCAGAGTCGTCAATGAAGAAGGTGCTCCCGCGTCCACTGCCGGCGTGGTGGGACCCAAGCCGGTTGCATAGATCTCCAGAATTTCGCCGCGAGCGGCAGGATTGGCAAAGTCGGCGCGAATTCTAGTTCCAGCGTGGAAGGCTGCCGAGACCGATTCAATCCCTACCGAGCCGCTGCCCTGGACAATATAATCTTCCGGCGCGCGCAGTTTCACAAGACCTGTGATGCTGTTTGCCAGGAATCCGCCTGTGGTCGCGTCGCGCAGTTGGAATACGATGGTACGCGGCTGGACGGACTGCGGGATCTGCGCGTTAACCTGCCAGGGAGTGATGACTTGTAGTGGTAGCGCGCCGTACTCACTGAAGAGAGTGATTCCGCCAAGTGATCCCGCTAGGGAAGGCCCGGGAGCTGCGATTGCTTCAGACTGAATGAGATTTGCACCGAAGATGGTAAACAGCGAGCCTGCGGAAGCCGAAGCTAGTCCGGTTGCGCTAACCACGCTATTTGCGAACAGAAAGCGGGGCGCGTACACAGGCGTCATATCCACCAATTCACTCTTGAGCATGGTCGGAGTGCGATAGCCGGCGGCGGGCTGACCCTGAATGGGGCCGATGGTCAATGCCACCTGCGTACCATCGCCGCTGATGGCGACCGCCTTGGGATCGGTTAGCGTGAAATTCGTCATGGCAACCGGCTGGATTAGAGCGGATGCTAACAACAACGTTGAGACCCGGCGAGCCTG
>JBDTUY010000050.1:0-15794 GCA_040007495.1 Acidobacteriota bacterium
TTGGCGAAGAATACGCCCTCGGCCACCATCAGAGGTGTCCATCCCAGCTTGGTCTTCGTGTCTACCTTAGCACCGTGATCGATCAGATATTGAACGATGCTCGGTTGGCCGGAGATCACCGCGCCGATCAGAGCGGTGCTGCCGGTCCAGCGCGGATCGCCCACGCCCAAATCCAGTAGCTGATCGATATTGTGGGGGTAGTAGAGCAGCGTGTATTCGGTGTCGCCGGTCATCTCATAGTTGCCGAAATCGGCGCGTGCGTTGATATCGTTCCCGAGTTCGATGGTGAACTTGACGGCCTCCAGGCGTTCGGCTTCAGAGACGCCGGAAAATGGTCCAGGTGCTTCGCCTTCCCAATAATCGAGGCCTGCCGCAGCCATCAGAGGCGTTAGGCCGGTCTTGGTCGGAGTTTTCGCGTCGGCCTTGCCGGCGGCCAGCACGCGCATCAGCGCGATGTCGCCATTCTTCGCGGCGACATAGAACGGGGTTGCTCCGACATAAGTCAGGAAGTGTCGGCCAAGCTCGATATTCGGTGGGTTGCGCGCGGTGCCGCCTGCCACGCCGAAGGTGCTTTCCTTCCACGAAATGCGAATATTGGGGTCCGCACCTTTTTCCAACAGCTTCTTCGCAAGGTCGATGGAGGATAGATTTCCGGTGGGCGGAGGCGGCCCATGCGGCGTGTTGCCGACGCCCGCTGCGCCATCGGTTCCCGGCTTCCGAAGCCATGCAAGGATGTGGAGAGTAGACCCGCGTGGATCGGGCGCGTTGGGATTCGCGCCATGGTCCAGCAGCATTCCGGCCAGCTCATAGTACGCGTTTACCACGGCCATGTTCAGCGCGCTGGTGCCATCGGGGGCCACATCGTTCACATTGGCTCCGTGATCCAGCAGTGTTCGGGCCGCGCCGATATAGCCATTGCGAACCGCGAACAGGAACGCCGTATAACCGCCCTTCGACTTGACGGATTGCGTAGCGCCGAATTCGACCAGCATCTCAATCGCGGCCGTATTGCCCTCTGACGCTGCCCACATCAGTGCCGTCTGGCCTTTGTACGGCTCAATCGTATCGACCTTCACACCGTTCGTCAGCAGTAGACGAAGGACGTCGGCCTTGCCGGATAATGCGGCAGTCATCAACGTGGTTTGGCCCTCTTGCGAGGTACTGTTGGGGTCCGCACCGGCATTGATCAGGTGCTCGGCGATGGCGGCGTTGCCGTTCAGACAGGCGAAATATAGCGGAGTGATGTTGTAGCGGGTCGCGGCCTTGGGATTGGCTCCAGACGCGAGCAGCAGATCTACCAGACGAAGATCATCGCGCTGTGCAGCCCAATGCAGCGCGGTGGACCCGTCAGCTTCCGTCGCATTCACGTTGGCTTTTTGCGCGAGCAGCGCTCGGGTGGCAGCCGCATCCTGTCGCTTCACGGCATCGATCAGTCGGGAGCCTGAGGCGGGCGTTGCACGCGAATCTGCTCCCATCAAAGATGATGCGGCCAGCAGCGACACTCCGTAAACGATCAGAGCAATCCAACGCTTTGATGAAACCCGCTTTGAAGAAATCATGATGGGCGTAGCCTCGTAACGCGCTCCATCATATTATATGGTGCTGTGTCGGGTCGCGAACGCGCTACTCTGCCAATCCGCTCCACACTCAAGGTTCATTCGCTTCGTCTGATCCTGTTCGTTTCGAGTCCCTCACCGCATAGACGCGGTAAAAGGCGTCCGATTTGAAATTTGGTTTAGATGATACATCCGTGCCATGGCCTGTTCATAGATCGCGAATCGTGAACGTCCGGTCCGAAACTTCACCCCGAGAGCTTTGCGAAAATCCGATTCGAGTGAACTCAAAAGACCCTCATCCCGCCGCTATGGCTGGATGAGGGTCCCTTTTGGGGCTTTGAGTTAAGCTATGGTCCGATGTCATTGGACCATACCTCTTATGCGCGCAGCAGCCGAGAAAAACCGGCAAAAGCAACCATTAGTAAGCCAGCAAAAGCGATGGCGGGAATGGGGCTGGCGGTTCGAGGCAGTTCGTCGATATCCGGGGGAGTTGAGGTCGAAGTGCTCAAGGCGTCCGAACTCAAGTTCGGCGTGACGACAGTCTGCGGAGTGCTCTGCGCTAGCAACACTCCAGGCTGGGGGGCGGGTGCGGGTAGTGCGGCTACTTGTGGGATCGGTGTCGGTGCCACTGCTGGAGTTGCAGCCACAGTTGGCGTCGGCTGTGTCTGTCCAAGATCGTGCAACGTCAAACGCGCAAACGTATCGGCTGCGGGTTGATCGGGGCCATCGTGGCTAGGCACGTTCGCATTGCCGTTGTAGCTGGAAAGTTGCAGGGCTTGCCCTTTCGGATAAACGAATTCCTGACCTACGAAGTCACCGGGGAAGAACCAGGCGCGTAATGCAGGCGGTTGGCCGCTTGGCGTTTCCCAATAGGTCAACACTGTCTTGTCCGGCCTGGTGGTGCGCCGATTGGGAATCGCCATAATTGTGGCCACCAATATCTTATCTTCGGTGTAGATCTGAACAATATTGCGATCAGTAGAAGAATCGTTCAATTGCATGACGTACTTTCCAGGACCCAGCACCTTGCCGGGAACTGAAACCGTTTCGTTCACGGTAAGGGTAGTTTGTTTGTCGTGATCATCGGCCAGCAGGCTTGTCCCCGCCATAAGGATAGCCGCCATTCCACCGATTAGAAGTCGTTGTTTCGTCATTTCTGTCTCCGTGTGGAAGTGTCCACTGCTCTTATTAAAAGCAGTCACAGGGCCACTCTGGGAAGTTTGCGGCGATTCAGTGGTTTACGAAGGCAGGAAATTTTGGGTGGGAAAGATTTACCTGGAAAAGTGCGGCATTTCGCGCCGCTAAGCGGCCCAAGAGGCCGTGAGCGTCCGGACTACATTTCCGCCAATGATACGTTGGACATCTGCCGAGGAATAGCGCCTGCGCAGCAAGCCTTCGACCAGAGACAGCACTTTTCGGGGGTATTGCACACCGTCTAAATCGCTGGAACGCGGCGCGCCGTGCTCACGTCCGTCCAGGTCGACATCGGTGCCTAAACCGACATGTTCGACGCCGACAAGCGACGCGACGTGATCGATATGCTTCAGGACATCTTCGAGCGTTACCGGGCCGCCGGCACGCACAAACGGCCGAACCATCGTAACCCCCAGTACGCCGCCATTCGCCGCTAATTTCCGAATCGCTTCGTCTGTTTTGCAGCGGGTGTTTCCGGGTACCAAGGCTCGACAATTGGAATGCGTAATCAGCACCGGCTTTGTGGATTGTGCTATTGCATCGAGCGTGGTGTGATCGGAGCAGTGCGAAAGATCGATGGCCATCCCAAGCTGATTCATCCGCTTCACGACGTCACCACCGAACGCGCTGAGGCCGCATTGCGGGTCCGTGGATCCGCCCCCCAGTTTATTGTTGAAGTAGGTGAGCTGCGAGATGCGCTGCCCCAGTTTGTAGAACGCGTCCACGTCGGCCAAGCTCCGGAAGTGCTGCGAATTTTGCAAGCCCAGGATGATGCCGATTTTACCGGACGCTTTTGCCAGTGCGAGGTCCCGCGGTTCCAACACCTTGGTGAACCACTGCGGATAGGCCGTAAGGAATGTATTCCAGCGAGTTAGATCCTGCAGCGATGAGTTGTACACATCTCCCGTGACGAATCCGACGCCGGGGTGCAAAACTGTAACCCCCGAGTCTTTAAGTCGTTTGAAATCGGCTTCGTGAAAGGATTGCGGGATCGATTGCCATGAGACTAACTTCTTGTAGTCCAATGTGATGAGACCGAGCATGTCCACCACCATGGATTCCTGGACAAGATCCTTCGCTACAGCGGAGACGTCAGGCACAAAAAGAGTGCGGTCGTTCCCGAATAGACGCATTGGGCCACCGAGCAGCGGCGCGGCGCACACTGCGGCACTAGCCTGTAAATAAGTTCTACGGGACAGCACAACGGATACCTCCATTGTAACAAATCCTGTTTTTGGCGATTGACGTGCTTACTGCTTTAGATGTGCGGATACGTGTCCAAGTTGCAAGGTGGGCAGAGTGGACCGGCCTAGGTCTGGGAGTCATGCTTCTCGGCTATGCGGCTTTTTGTTGGCTACGGGCTGATTACGTTCAAGCGCAAGGCTGGCGTCAATTGGATGCGCCGGTAATTCCCGGTTCTCTAATGACGCTGCATGAAGGAGACGCGGTTGGCTCCATTCAGATCCCATCGCTTCACCTTTCTACGGTCATCTTTGAAGGTTCCACCGAAAGTACTCTGGCCGTGGGGGTTGGGCATGTTTCCGGAACTGGATATCCCGGAAAGCCTGGAAATGTGGTGCTCGCAGGACATCGCGATAGCTTTTTCCGTCCACTGGAGAAGGTTAGGGTCGGGGACCGAATTGAAGTCACATCCAATGGACAATCTGCGGTCTACGAGGTGAAAAACACCCGCATAGTGGACCCATCGGAGGTATCCGTGATGGCGTCCACCGGCGGTCACACGGTCACGTTGATCACCTGTTATCCATTCTTTTACGTCGGGAGCGCACCCAAGCGATTCATTGTTCAGGGAGTGGAAAAATCGGTTTCCTACACACCCTAAAACAGCACCGTGAGGTGGCTCAGATAGAGTGCTTCCGCGCACGCGTCCCTTATCAGGAGGGCGCTTTCACGAGTTTCCCACAGGGGAAAAAGTTCACTGGTTGCCTCTTCTTGAGAAATTAAGGGCGGAAGATCCTGGCGCGAAAAAGCTAAGTCGCTGACTTTGCTCGAATGGAACGACGCATGCAAGCTTTTGGGAAAGGAATCTTAGCATTTATGCGCGGATGGATTACATTCTATAGTTTGCTGGGCGCTGGAACTGCCAGTGCCACAGGTTTGGGTTTGTCAACCTTTGCTGTCAAGAGTCTATGTGTTGAGGCGGTGGTCTTGATTATTTTGTGTCTTCTCACGTCTGCCGTCCGTGGGCGGGCGTAATCCAAGTGTCCGGCGTCTTCGAGCAGAAGAGAGTTGTCCTTGCCTTCTTCTCTGCTGGAACGGCGGATGAGGAGCGGGCTTACCGCACGTTGCGGAGCCAGCAGCTTAGGGTCGAACGTACGGCTGCCGGGGCCAGCAGCACCAGCATCTACGCCCAGTTGATGCTGCCCGATGAATCGCTGCTGGTGGCAAGTGTTGGCGAAGGCGATCCCGCATCGATCGTCGAGACTCTGCAGGCTGCGGGTGCAAGATCGATCTTCCTCACCATGGCTGCGGCCCCTAAGGCCGGCCCCCCGGATTCCCTGACCCTAGGTTCACGAGGTATCAGCAGCGGTGCAATCCAGAAGAGCCTGGAACGGCTGCGCTGCACAGTGCAGGACGCACGCGGATACCTAGCAGAAAGTCTGCGCTCAGGCCATTTGGCGTCACCAGCAGCCCGGTGGGTGATCGACAATGCCTACCTGGTCTCACTGCACCTGCAGGAGCTTCGAAAGTACCTGCCTGCGGCCTTCAAGGAAAGTACACTCCTCCAGGCCGAGCACTTGATGCGGCGCGCTAGAGATTTAGTCAAAGGGAGCGACGGACGCATCACGGAAGAATCGTTGCTCGCATGCCTGCAGGGGTCTCAGGAAGATGGGGAGTTGGACAGCCCCAAGCTGTGGTCGTTTCCGCTATTACTTCGCGCCAGCTTGATCGAATATGTCGCAGCGCTCGCACGGCGCGCCACGCGGGTACAACAATTGCGAGAAATGGCATCCCTGTGGGCGGATCGCCTCACGCTGAGCGCAACGCGAGATCGCGCACTGCTGGAGGAAATGGCGGCTCGCATGGAGCAGCAGCCCTTCGCCACCGACCGCACCTTTGCGGTCACGTTGGCGGAACAACTTCAGGATCAAGAAACTGTACTAGCTTTGGTGCACACGTTCGCGGAAAAGGTCCACCATGCATCGTTGCCCGAATTGGTGCGAGGCGAGCATGAACGAGAGGCGACCGATGCGCTGCAGACGTCCAACGCATTTGGAAGTCTGCGAATCATCGGTCAAATCGATTACAAGAAACTCTTCGAAGCGGCAAGCCGGGCGGAGGCGATTCTTCAACGAGATCCCGCCGGCATCTATCCTCGTAGCTCCTTTGCGACGCGCGATCACGGTCGGCAGATTGTTGCCCACATTGCGCGGCAATCGCAAAAGACCGAATCGGCGGTCGCGCAATTGGCGCTTGAGTTGGCAACCGCCGCCGATGCCGCACCGCGCAACGGCGTTCTGTACTATCTGATCGCGGAAGGCGTTACCGAATTGGAGGGAGCTTCGGGAGCTCGCATCGGCACCAGTCAAAGAGTGCTTCGGGCGTTGCGGAATCGCGCGACTGTGGTTTATTTGAGCGCGATTGGATTGCTCACGGTTTCCTTCCTGGCGATCGTAACGAGCGTCGCTTTGGAGGCAGGTATTCAGCAGCCTTCGCTGCTGGTGTTGCTGGGAATCTTGGCGTCATTACCACTCAGTGAGCTCGCGATCCAGATGACGCATTCGCTTCTGATCAATACGTTCCCACCCGAACCTCTGCCGAAGATGAACTTCCTGGGAGGCGCTCCGGCTGAAGCCGCAACGATGGTGGTTGTGCCGATGATGCTGTCAACGGTGGAGTCTGTGAAGAATGAATCGGAGAAGTTGGAGGTTCGCTATTTAGCCAACCGGGAAAGCAATTTGAGCTTTGCTCTTTTTTCGGATTTCCTGGATGCGTCGGAGGCATCTACGCCGTCGGATGCTCCTCTGTTGCTTGCAGCCCGCCAAGCGATCGCGGGGCTGAATCAAAAGTACCCGCAGGCTTGTTTCCTGCTGTTTCATCGCGCTCGAACCTGGAGTGTGAGTGAACAAGCCTGGATTGGACGGGAGCGGAAACGGGGCAAGATCCAGGACCTGATCGCGCTGCTGTGCGGCCACGGAGACCCACAATTGTGCGTGGAAGGAGTGCTGCTGGAAAAGGTTGCGTACCTCATCACACTGGATGCAGATACGCGTCTGCCGCCCGGTGCGGCGCTCCGCTTGGTTGAGACCATCGCACATCCTTTAAATCGAGTTGAGATCGATCCTAAAACAGGAGTTCGCGCACGGGGATTCACCATCATCCAACCGCGCGTCGGCATTGCACTGCCAGGAGCGAATGCAACTCGTTTCACACGAATCTTCTCCGACGCACACGGCACCGATCCTTACTGCACGGTGGTATCCGATGCGCAGCAGGACTTGTTCCTGGAAGGTATTTTTCACGGGAAAGCGATTCTGGATGTACGCGCGTTCGATCAGATTCTGCATAACCGATTCCCGGAGGAGACACTCCTCAGTCATGATCTGATCGAAGGCGCGCACGTTGGAGTTGGCTTTGCGTCCGACATTGATCTACTAGAGAATCTGCCGTTGGATTATGCGAGTTACTCCAGACGGCAGCATCGCTGGATACGCGGAGATTGGCAGATCGCTGCATGGGCCACGGCGCGCGTTCCGGATCACGCAGGAAAGTTCGGACCCAATCCGCTATCGACTCTAAACCGTTGGCGCATTCTGGATAACTTGCGCCGCAGTTTGGTGCCCGTCGCATCGATACTGCTTGTAGGATTCGGATGGTTCTTCTCGGTTGCTCCTTCGGTCTGGAGCATCGTTCTTGCGTTGACGGTCGGAGTTCCAGCGATCGTTCCGATCCTGGATCGATGGACGCGGCATTTGGAAGGCAGCGTCTATGGATGGGAGGGTGCGGCCGATGATTTGGAGCGAGCGGCGGTTTTGATCGCGTTCCTACCCCATCAAGCGTGGCTCGCATTGGATGCGATTGTTCGCGCGTGCCATCGGTCAGTCGTTAGCAAGCGCCGGTTGCTCGAATGGCAGACGGCTGATGCAGCCGACGCGCACCGCATTTCCCATCTCCAGTCGGCGCAGCGCGATCTAAACCTGATTGCAGGAGGCTCGGCTGTCGCGCTGTTCCTGCTTGCCCTGAAGGGTTCCTTCGCACCGGCCGTAGCGTATCTGGGGGTTTGGATCGCGGCGCCTTGGCTGATGCGATGGTTGGGCGGAAACGGACCGGCTATTTGGAGTGAGCCGATCAGCCGTGAGGATGTAGCCTTTCTGCGGTCGCTGGCGCGCCGAACGTGGCGCTACTTCGACGATCTGGTAGGTGAGGAAAGCAACTGGCTGCCGCCGGACAATTCGCAGCTTGCACTGCACGTCGAAGTTGCCAAGCGCACCTCACCAACCAATATTGGCCTGTGGTTCAATGCTGCGATGGCCGCACACGATTTCGGCTATCTGACATCGGATGAGTACGTCCGGCGCTGCACTGCAAGCTTCGTCACGCTGCAAAAATTGCAGCGGTATGAAGGCCACCTGTTGAACTGGTACGACACGCAGAGCCTGCAACCCTTGCAGCCGCAGTTCGTCTCTACCGTAGATAGCGGCAATCTGATTTGCAGCTTATGGGTCTTGTCGCGAAGCTGCGATGAGATGGTGAAGACACCCATCCTGGGACCCGAGATCTTTTCTGGATTGGCGGATACGATCGCCAACCTTGAGACTGCCGCAGCGGGTGATTCGTCGCTTCGTGTGGCGCTGCTGGGATTGAGCAATACAGTTCGTGGAAAGTCCAGCGGAATTGAGCGAATTGGCCAGCTTCGCCTCATCTCATTCCACAGCGCGCAGTTGAAAGCGATGAAGCGCTGGTCGTCTCAATCCGGCGACGAGATGACGTATTGGGCACTGAAGCTGGCCACTGAGTTAGATTCCTGGAGTCAGACGATCGACCAGTATTTAAGTTGGATGGAACTGCTGAGCGGACCATCCGATGAATTGCTGCGACGTCTGGAGGGTCGCGCCGTCGATCTGCGACGCCAAGCCTTGGGCTTTATCCCTTCCCTGCAAGAACTATCCGAAGGGCCGCCGGAGACTGTAGCCCAACTGCTCAGCTGGCGCGGAACGGCCGAACTGGCACCTGAATTGGCAGACTGGCTGGACCGCGTGGATCGCGAATATCGAGGCGCGCGCGAGCGTGCGAGAACTCTGCTGAGCGGTATCGCGGCATTGAGGGCTGAATCCGACACTCTGGCTCAATCGATCAATATGAAGTTTCTGTACGACCCGGCGCGCCGTCTGTTTGGCACCGGCTACGCGGTCGGCAATCCACTGGTCTTTAACAGCCACTACGACCTGCTTGCCAGCGAATGTCGTGTGGCGAGCTTAGTCGCGATTGCAAAGGGCGACGTGCCTGCCGACCATTGGTTTGAACTGGGACGCCCCCGTATCTCGACGCCCGAATGCCATCTGCTGCTTTCCTGGAGCGGCACGATGTTCGAGTACCTGATGCCTTTGCTATTCACGGAGGCGTTTGACAACACGCTGCTGCTGAGAGCCTGCCGTGAAGCGGTGGACGCGCAAATTGCTTACGGTCAACAGGATGGTCTTCCGTGGGGTATTTCAGAGGCAGCGTACAGCGCGCTGGACAGCAACCAAACCTATCAATACCGCGCCTTTGGTATCCCGGCTTTGGCGCTGAACCCGAATGCAGATCCCGGTCCGGTTGTCGCGCCCTATGCGTCGGCACTGGCGCTGATGGTTCGTCCGACCAAGGCGTGCGCGAATCTGCGACGGTTGGAGGCATCGGGCCTGCACGGACCAATGGGTTTCTATGAGGCCATCGACTATACACGTCTGCGCCGCAAGGATGAAAAACCCGGCGTGCCGATTTTTGCCTACATGGCGCATCACCAGGGCATGAGCCTTTTGGCGATAAGCAACGTTCTGAACAAATCGGTAGTGCAACGCCGGTTCCATTCCGACCTCCGAGTGCGTGCTGTGGAGTCTCTGCTATACGAAAGCGTCCCGATCACTCGTGTTGAGCGCAAAGAGGCCTTCGTGCCTTCTCCGGTGGTGGAAACCTCAAACACCTATGAGCGCCGGTGGTCCAAGCCCACCCAATTGCCGCGCGTTTATTTGAGTTCCAATGGGCGTTATTCCCTGATGATCAGCAACAACGGAGGTGGCTATAGCCGGTGGAAGGGATTCGACATAACGCGTTGGCGTTCCGATTCGGCGCGGGATGGTTGGGGTACGTTTCTGTGGGTCAAGGATGTCCGCAACGGTGTGACATGGTCGCCTGCGGCCTATCCGTCGGGAGACCTCGGGGAGGGTTCGGTGACCTTCTCTTCAGATCGCGCGGAGTTCGTCCGGCGCGTTCTGGATTTGGAGGCGAAGGTTGAGGTAGCCACGGCCACCGCAGATGACGCGGAGGTTCGGCGCATCACGTTGAACAACCGTTCGCTCCGTTCAAGGTCTATCGAGTTGACTTCGTATGCCGAATTGGCTTTGGCACCCCATGCCGCAGACATGGCGCATCCGGTTTTTTCCAAGCTCTTCGTGGAGACGGAACTGCTGGAGAATGGAGTACTGATCGCGCATCGACGCCTTCGCTCGCCAGAGGAGCCGATGATCTGGACCGCGAGCATGTTGCTGGGTGCGCAAGGTCCAATCGAGTTTGAAACGGACCGGAGGAAATTCGTCGGGCGAGGACGGGATGCTTCGTCTCCGGTTGCGCTGAACCAGCGGTTGAGTGGGACAGTCGGCACTGTCATCGATCCGATTTTCAGCTTCCGACATCGACTTACGCTGGAACCAAGAGAGCAGCGGACGCTGTGCCTGGTGACCTTAGCCGCCGCCACGCGAGAGGACCTGCTTGCCGCGATTCACAAGTTCCAACGGCCAGATGCGGTCGAACGCGCCTTTGAAATGATCTGGACCCGCGCTCAATTGGAGTTTCGTTATTTGCGCATTGGCCCTGCATCGGCCCATCGGTTTCAAGATCTCGCAGGACATCTGCTGTATCCCAATCCTCGCCTGAGGCCCCCTTCGGCTCGCCTGATGCAAAACCGGCGCGGCCAAAGTTCCTTGTGGCGATTTGGAATCTCCGGCGACTTGCCGATGCTAGTGGTCTCAGCAGCGGATGCGCAGGGCGCGAGTCTAGTGCGTGAAGTCCTGTTGGCAGACTCATACTGGCGCATGTTGGGTCTGGCAATCGATATCGTAATCCTGAACCGGGAAGCGCAAAGCTACCATGCGCCACTGCGCAAGACCTTGGATCTTTTGGTTCATTCTCAGGGCGCGAAGACCGCAGACAATCCCGGTGGAGTCTTTGTTCTCGACTGGTGGTCGCTGCCGCCTGAGGACCAAACGTGTGTGCTGGCCGCTGCGACCGTTGTTCTTGGCGGGCAAATGGGAACGTTGCAACAGCAGTTGGTGACTCCAGCAACACTTTTGGAGGAACCGATATCTTGGGGGGCGGCTGCTGCCGTGCATCCCTCAGACAACGGCGGCGCGACGCTGGCGGAAGAGGAAAACGACTACAACAACGGACTGGGCGGCTTCGCGGCAGACGGTCGGGAATATGGGATCGAGTTGGACACCAACACGCAAACGCCTGTGCCCTGGGCGAACGTCATCGCGAATGAAAACTTCGGAACGGTGGTGACGGAAGGCGGTCTTGGGTTCACATGGAATCGGAACAGCCAGATGAATCGACTGACGCCGTGGCACAACGATCCGATCAGCGATCCACAGTCGGAGGTGCTGTACCTGCGCGACGAAGAAACCGGCAGCGTATGGACCCCAACGCCGCTGCCCATGCGGGGGACTGGGAAATATCGCATCCGTCACGGGCAAGGCTACACCTGCTATGAACATAAATCGAACGGCCTGGCACAGTCGCTGAAGGTCTACGTGGCCGCCAGCGATCCGGTCAAAATTTGCGTGCTGCAATTACAAAACGAATCGAACCGGACGCGCAAGCTGACTGCTACGTATTTCACGGAATGGGTTTTGGGCTCCACGCGAGAGCAGCAGAACCTGCACGTTACCACCTCATTTGATCCATCCAGCAAGCAGCTGTTCGCGCAGCAATTCTGGGGAGAGACATTCTCAAACTCGGTAGCATTTCTGGCCTCAAGTCCAAAGCCATCGTCGTTTAGCTGTGATCGGATCGCGTTCCTCGGACGCGCGCGGGCGTTTCAGACTCCTGCCGCATTAAAGCGGGCTCGACTGGATGGAAAGGCGGGGGCCGGTCTGGACCCCTGCGGTGCTTTACAGGTTGATTTCGAACTCGCGCCCGGGGCGTCCAAAGAGATCACGTTCTTCCTTGGTCAGGCGGAGAGTGAGGCGCAGGCAAACGCGATCGTGCAAAGACTGTCGCAGCCATCGGCAGGACGGCAGGAACTCGAATTGGTTTCAGAGACCTGGGACCGTCACGTGGGGGCAATTCAGGTTCAGACTCCTGCGCCCAGCGCGAATCTGCTGCTGAATCGCTGGCTACTCTATCAAGCACTGAGTTGCCGCATCTGGGCGCGTTCGGCTCTATATCAATCGGGAGGGGCCATCGGGTTCCGCGACCAGCTGCAGGATTGTCTCGCGTTGATTTACTCCGATCCCACGTTGACTCGAGCGCATATTCTGCGATCCGCGGCTCGCCAATTCCCGGAGGGAGACGTACAGCATTGGTGGCACGCGGAAACCGGCATGGGCGTGCGAACCCTCTGTTCGGACGATCTGTTGTGGCTGCCATGGGTAGTAGCCCGGTACGTTGAGATCACAGGCGACATGGGAATCCTGGAGGAGTCGATTCCGTTCCTGGACGGCCCACCTTTGGACGAGCACCAGCACGAGAAAATGTTCACGCCCGGGATCTCAGCCGAGCATGCACCGCTATGGGAACACTGCTTCCGCGCCATAGAGTACGGTAGCCGGTTCGGCACGCACGGACTTCCACTGTTCGGCAGCGGCGACTGGAACGACGGTATGAATCGCGTGGGAATCGAGGGCCGGGGGGAGAGCGTATGGCTCGCGTGGTTCCTGTTGGCCGTGCTCGATCAGTGGGGAGCGCTGATCGGATCGCGCAAAGAGGGCATGGCGGCAAAATGGCTGGAGCGTGCGAATTTATTGGCTACGGCCATTGAACAAAGCGGTTGGGATGGCGACTGGTATCTGCGTGGTTATTTCGACGATGGTACGCCGCTGGGCTCGCACCTCAGCGCAGAAGCGAAGATCGACGCCCTTCCGCAGGCTTGGGCGGCAATGTCGTCACATGCTCCTAAAGGTAGGGTACAAGCCGCTCTGACCTCCGCGAAGAAATTCTTGATCCGGCCCGAGCATGGTTTGGCACTGCTGTTCACGCCGCCGTTCGATCACAGTGTGCCGCACCCCGGCTACATTATGGGCTACCCGCCAGGGATGCGCGAGAACGGGGGCCAATATACGCACGGAGCATTGTGGCTGGCACAGGCGATGGCGCGGCAAGGAGACGGCGACGGCGCGGTCGCATTGCTGCAAATGTTGAATCCGATCGAGCGCAGTGCAACACCTGAGTTAGTCGCGAAGTATCGCGGAGAACCGTACGCTGTTGCAGCCGACGTTTCATCCTCACCCGGGCGCGAAGGCGCGGCCGACTGGACTTGGTACACCGGATCGGCAGGGTGGATGTATCGAGTTTGGATGGAAGACGTCCTGGGTTTTCATCTGCGCGGCGATATGCTCTGCATCCAGCCAGCAATTCCAGAGGAGTGGAACGGATTCACCATGCGTTACAAGCTAGGCGCGTCGACGTGGCACATTGAGGTAGAGCGGATCTCAGCAGGAAAGCAATGCCAGACCGAATGCGATGGAGTCCCGCAGATTGACGGAAAGATTCACATCACGGACGATGCGCGGGAGCACCGCATTCGAGTCTTGATCGGTTCAGCTGGTCCTGTGTCAGTGGGAAGGCTCGTATCGGAGTTTGCCGCTATCGACCACGGGTCCTAGTTTCATGGCTGCTTGAATCAAGTGGTCGGGGCGGCGGAATTTGAATTCGCGAGTCCCTGCGCAAGTTAACAATGCTTTGTCCTGGGTGCGCCCCTAGCGGTTGTGGCCCTAGGTCCGATGCTGAAGCCAATGCATCATCGCTTACCGCTTTTCGAGATGAGGTCGCCTGGAACATGCAGCTGTGGGCCAAGATGACCGTCAAGCGAGGCCGCAAAGCCTACGTATATTACTTCACGCAAGATCCTCCGGTGGCTGCAGGCCAAACCTCGCGCGGAGCAACGCACGTCGCTGAAATCGCCTACGTATTCCACAACGGGTCAAAGCTTTGGACCGATGCGGACGAAAAGCTGTCGCAACAGATGTCGAATGCATGGATCGCGTTCGGGACCAAGGCACGCCGTGGGCACCAGAAGCAGGCAAGCCGTACATGGTTTTTGGACCGGCTCCTACGGCGGCACAGGCGCCAGATGCCGCGAAGCTGGCGTTTTTCGATTCTGTTTACGCCAAGAAGTAGAGTGCGCGCCGAATCCCCATCGGTGGAGCACCCTTTCATTGCAGCCCCGTCCGTCAGGGCGGGGATACAGATTCCTTAATGTATTTGATCCCCGCCCTTGCGGACGGGGCTGCATCAGCGTCGTCGGACAACGGAGTCGGCATCGTTATGTCTCACGGTACCGTGCTACGAACACTGCCATGGGAACGCCTTGACCCTCCGCGACATAGCGGACTGCATTCGCGATCGCGTTGGAATCTGGAAGTCGGCGCGTACTTCCACCGCGCGACCAGCGGCTAATTGCTTCGCCTTTTTTCAAACCTTCTCGACCGTTGAGAGGGCGGCTTGCGTAGGCCTTGAAATCGGCGATGGCTCGGTCCGGATCATCGAATCCTTCCACCACAACGTGAACGTGGGTTGAGCGAACGTGCGCGGCGAGCAGAGCCCACTCGCGGTACGCACAAGTCTGCTGAATTTCTCGTAAAACGAGCTCTGCCGAGGGTAGATCCAAAACGTACCTGGGTTGGGTCATCGCTTCTGCCGCGTGTGATTCCAGTAAGGTTGATGGGGCGATGAATCGTCCCCTTCCTACGCGCGCCCGCTCGACGGAGCCACGTTGGTCGCCGGGAAGGCGATTTCCGTAGCAACTGAATGTGATCAGCCAGGTCACAAGAGAAGAGTGCTTCTGTTCCCGAAAAATTCTCAGCCCGCAGCCCCGTCCGTCAGGGCGGGGATACAGATTCTCCCGCCCTTGCGGACGGGGCTGCATCAGCGCGACCTGAGTAAGGAAGATGCGCGGGTGACATGAAAACCGCGGCATTTTCTAGCAACGCTCGACTGTCCAAGTGATATAGTAGTCGAGCTATATCGCTAGTTCTTGCCGCGCGAGGTCTCAAACGAGGATGCCAAGCTGTATCAGTGGTTGAGAATCACTCATGGATTTAACGCACATCCATCTCTTGCTGAACCACTTTCCGACCATCGGCAATCTGATGGGCGGCACCTTGTTTGTGCTCGCTCTGATGACGAACAGCAAAGATTTGAAGCGTGCCAGCCTGATTGTCCTGTTAGGGATCGCTCTGATTGCGATTCCGACCTATATCACCGGAAATGGTGCGCAGGATGCCATTAGGTCGCTGCCGGGCGTATCGAAGTCACTGATCGAAACGCATGAGGGCGCTGCGTTGGTGGCCATGGCATTCATGGAACTTACCGGGGCCTTCGCCTGGCTGGCACTGTGGCAATGGCGTCGGCTTGATCACATTCCGAACTGGAACATGGCCGTCATTCTGGTGTTGACGGTTGTGACGTTTGGCTTGATGGCCCGCGCGGCGAGTATAGGTGGCGAGATTCGTCATCCGGAGATCCGGGCAGTTCAAGAAACCGTCACACCGGAGGGCGCGCTGGCGCGTACCGTCGGCTCATTCGTGACCGAAACTCCATGGGTGTGGCCGACTTTTGAGACGCTGCATTTCAGCTAAAAGCGTCTGCAGGACCTGCTGGATATTT
>JBDTUY010000051.1:0-15710 GCA_040007495.1 Acidobacteriota bacterium
GGCCTGCCATTTGGTGTTTCGTTCATCGCCCCCGCGTTTCAGGATGAGGCTCTGCTCCTGCTGGCGGATCGCTATCATCGCGCGCAGGTATCCGTGCCGGGACCGCCCATTCCAACAGCGGCATCACCGGTCGGATGTGTCGCCGTGGCCGTGGTCGGGGCGCACCTTTCAGGGCAGCCTCTCAACTGGCAATTGGTAGACAGAAAAGCCCGTTTGATCGCCACCCGCAGGACTGCCGCTTGTTACCGTCTATTTGATTTGCCCGATCAGACGCCGAAGAAGCCGGGTTTGGTTCGGGAGGAAACGTTTCGTGGTCCCGGGATTGAGGTTGAGGTGTGGGCAGTACCGCAGAACCACTTCGGCAGCTTTGTTGCTGCGATTCCTGCGCCGCTTGGAATCGGTACCGTTGAGTTGGATAACGGTGATCGGGTGAAGTGTTTTATCTGCGAACCCTACGCTTTGGATGGAGCCGAAGAGATAACGGAATTCGGCGGTTGGCGCAATTACGTTTCGCAGAAACAGCCCGCTAGCGTATAATCAAAGTAAGTTGTTTGAGTCCTATGTCGGGCTCTCAATAAACCCTCCGCCCGGTTTTCGGTCGGCCCCGTAGCCTGGATTTTCAATCTAAAAGGACTACGGTGCCCTAATGTTCCGAACACTTCTAGCTGGTCTTTTATTCTTATCTGCCGCTGGTCTGAGCTACGGCCAGAAGCCGACGTTCACCATTGGCTGGTCCGTCTACGCTGGCTGGACGCCGTATCACTACCTGAATCAATCCGGCATTTTGCGCAAGTGGGCGGACAAGTATGGGATCACCATCAAGGTCCAGCGTTTCGATTATGCTCCGTCGTTGGATGCATTTGTCGCCAAGAACATTGACGCCTGCACCATGACGAACATGGAAGCGCTCGACATGCCCGCAGCCTCCGGTGTTCCCACCACGGCCATCATCATCGGCGACTATTCGAATGGCAACGACGCACTGCTGGTTCGCCAAGGAACTCAGTTGAAGGATTTGCCTGCGAAGAAAGTTCTGCTGGTCCAGAAGACTGTATCGGAATATCTGTTCGATCGAGCGCTGACCATGAATGGGATGCATGCCGACATCAAGAAAGTGAAGTTGGTCAATACCTCCGATTCGGATCTGACCACCGCTTTTTTGAGTGACAAGAGTTCGGCTGGCGCGGTGACCTGGAAGCCGCTGGTATCGAACATTCTGCGTGAGAAGGGTTATGTGTCATTGTTCGATTCGTCGAAGATCCCCGGCGAGATCTTGGATCTGACGGTGATCCGCACAGAGGTGCTGAATCGCCCGGACGGTTCCGGTCAGAAGTTTGCGAAGGCTTTGGCGGGCGCTTGGTATGAACTGATGGCCCAAATGGCCGCAACCGGACCTGCAAGCGACAAAGTCCTTTCAGCAATTGCCGCTGGATCGCAGGATTCTCTCGCTTCCTATAAAGAACAGCTCAGTACCACCAAAATGTTCTTCACTCCGAAATCCGCACTGGACTTCGGAAAGTCGGCAGAGCTGAAGCAGAAGATGGAATTGGTTCGGCAGTTCACCTTTGAACACGGATTGTTAGGCTCGCACACGGCCTCGGCGGATGATGTGGCGATCAGTTATCCGGACGGCTCGATCCAGGGTCATAAGGACAAAGTCCGTTTGCGCTACGAGACGACCTATATGCAGATGGCGGCGGACGGCAAGTTATGAGCCTGAACATATTTTCCATTCATGCCCGGCCCAGCAGGTCGACCGCACTGATGCTCTCGTGGCTGCTATTCGTTGTGGGCATCGTACTTTACTTCTTTGGTTCGGCGGCGCGTCATCGTGAAAATCCTGAAGATCGCGTCATGCCGACCGTCGCTCAAATGGGTCACGGTATCTATGCCGCCGCCACGCAACCGGCAGAGGAAGATGCGTTTGACGATGCTGCCCCAGCGAATCCGTCCACTCTATACAAGATCCAGCACAGCATGTTGTGGAAGGACACAAAGGCGACAGGTTTGCGATTCATTTATAGCCTGCTGCTGATGATCCCAGCGGTGGTCTTGGGGTTGTATATGGGGCTTTTCCCGACGGTCGGTGCATTCTTTCTTCGCTTCTCGTTATTCTTCGACAAGATCGTTGCGTTATCCCTGCTGCCGATTCTCTTCATCGCATTCGGTATTGATGAGCTGTCGAAAATCATGCTGATCGTCATCGGAGTAGCGCCGACTGTGCTGTTGGATACATTTAACCTGACCCGAGCCGTACCCGCCGAACAGGTGGTTAAAGCGTTTACTCTGGGCGCACGCGATTCCGATGTCGCACACCGCGTCGTGCTGAAACAGATTCTGCCGCGTGTGCTGAATAGCATCCGGCTGAACTTAAAGGCAATCGTGCTGTTCCTGTTCGCGGGAGAAATGATCGCAGCCACCGAAGGTCTGGCATACCGCATCGCCCTATTGCGACGCCACATGGGAATGGACCTGATCATTCCCTACGTTCTATGGGTCGCGCTATTGGTGTTCCTGGTCGATATGGGGATGCGTTGGAGCAATCGCAAACTGCATCCCTGGTTTCGGGAGGCTTAAAGATGGCACTGATCCGGATCGAAAACGTAGGAATGCAGTATGAGTCGCGCTCGATTCTGAGCGAAGTAGCTCTGGATATTCACGAAGGCGAATTCGTCTGTCTGCTCGGTCAAACCGGCTGCGGAAAGTCGACCCTGCTGCGCCTGGTATTGGGTTCGGAGCGGCCGACTCAGGGGCGCATTCTGATCGACGGGGTCGAGCATCAGAGACCCGATCGCACTCGTGGCTACGTCCCCCAGAAGTACTCTCTTTTCCCGGACCGCACGGTTCTGGACAACATCACGTTCGGCTGCGAGTTGACGGAGTTCAGCTTGTTGACCCGCTTCACCTCTCGTTTCTATGCGCGTCGCCGCGAAATCCGTAGCCGTGCACTGCAGTTTCTAGAAAGAGTTGGCCTCACCCAGGCCGATGCTGCAAAGTATCCTGACCAACTGTCCGGTGGCATGCAGCAGAGGGTCGCGATCGCGCAGGCGCTTATGACCAAGCCGCGCATCCTGCTAATGGATGAAGCCTTCAGTGCGTTAGATCCCGCTACTCGGGAGGATATGCAGCTTTGGATTCGCGAACTGTGGCGGGAAACCGGCACCACGATCTTGTTCGTCACCCATCACACCCAAGAAGCGCTTCGTATGGGTACGCGGATTGTAGTTTTGGCGAAGGATTCTCCAGAGCACGGTTCGGGCGTGCGTTTGGATCTGCCGGTGCCGAATCCGTGTCACGAAGAAGAAATGCCGAGGCTGGTGCGGCGGCTGGAGTCGGAATCACGCCCTAGGGCAGTGGAACGAGTTGGTGCGCCGCAACCGGTCGCCTAACGAACAAACCCAGGCACGGGCTTAGAGATCGCTGGCGCGTCGGCCAAGTCAACTGATTCCTCGGCTTCCTCTGCGTCGCTGACTGCCGCAACCAACGGCATGGACGGTTCGCGCACGGGTTGCAAGCGCGCTACAGCGTCTGGCGCGAAGTCCAAGTGGTTCGCCAATAGATCCGCTTGCGAGAACGACTTTTTAGTGATGCCCGAATGCGTATGCTGTTCCGTCTGAGCCAGGATGTGATAGAACTCGTGCGCCAGTAGCCGACCCATCGCGCGACCATAGGTTTCGTCCCGTTGGTCCAACGATTGGTGGACCAGCGCGGGTCGCAGTAGATGATCCAGTGCTGCGCAATCCACCCAGCTGAAGGGAAGTATCTTGCCTTCAGTTACGTTGGTGGATGCGAGTCCACTATGGTTCTCCAGATTGGAGGTTTTGTTGGCTCCCGCCCGGCAGGAGCCGCGAAGGTCAACCACGATGAGGGTGTCGACCCGGGGGCTGGAAGTATCGCGAGTCCAGACTAGATTGAAGCCGGTCTCGGCCATCAAGTCCCGCAGTTCCAAGCGCATAGATTCTAAAGAGAGGTTTGACGCGGAGGCGTCCACCTTAAGATACACTCCGACCGTCGCTACCGGAACGGACATAGAACCGGCGCGGCCAATCATTGCACTACTACTGAGTAGGCAAGCAAATGCCAGCAGACGCGCAAACATAGCGCAACCTCTCTGACATTATATACGTTACATTTGTCGGATAGTTTTGCCCTCCGGCAACTATATTTCCGGGCCGCCTGCCCCTACCTCGGAGTCAGGCGTTTGACCTCTTGCTGTGAGCTACAAACCTAAGGCTGCGCCGGATCCAATCTCCACACATTTTGTTGGCGCAAATTGGACAACCAGACCGACCCGAATGCTACCCGGATGGAGTCGCCACCCTCACCGAACCACTGTTTTGCGACCTTGTTAGTGGCCGGATCGATCTGGGTAATCGGGATCTCGGAGACTGTGAACCACAGTGAGCCCTCACCGAACGCAATCTCGCCGCCCGTTCCCGGTGCACCCGTCTCAATCGTCGCGATGACCGCATTGGTCTTTGCATCGATCCGCGTCACTGTACCATCGCCTTGGTTCAGGGTCCAAACCGAGCCACCTCCGACGGTTATGAAGCGCGGTTTCGGACCCACTGGTATAGTCGCCAAGACTTTGTTGGTCTTGGCATCGATGCGCGTCACTACACTTTCTTCCGGACTGCTGACCCAAATGGAGCCGTCCAAATATGCGCATGCGACGGAGCCTTTGGCGACAGGAATTTCAGCAGCCACCATATTGGTCGCAGGATCGATTCTCACCACTTTGCCGTTCGCAAGATCGGTGGCCATCCAGATCGCTTCGGGGCTCGACGTGATCCCACCCTCACTATTCGCAGGACCGACGGCCATCGTCGCGACTACTTTGTTCGTGGCGCGATCCACGCGGGACAGGCTCATGTCTCCACAGTTCGGAACCCACACGCTACCGAAGCCTTCCGCCAATCCAGAGCATGGCTTCTTACCGACCTCCACTGCCGCCAGCACCTGGTTGGTTTTGGGATCCAGTCGATGAACTGTGTTTTTAGGGCCATTTGTGACCCAAACGGCGTCGGATGTCACCACCTGCCAGTCCGGTGTTCCCTCCACGGGAAACACGGCGATAGGCGTGATGGATTTCATTTCACGTTTGACCGATGCGTCGCTTACGCCGGGTCGCGGAGGCCGTTTGGCGCGCTGTTTCGCCGCCGGCTGTGCCGTCGCAGGCGCAGGTTCCTGAGCGGTGACAATTATGCCTGCGAACAGGAGACTCGCAAGTGTAGAGGAGACGATCTTGAAATTGTTCATGCTCTTTTTCATGTGTAGTTCCCCTTATTCGGCCAGAGTGGCGACGATTCGTTTCGGATCCAGCCGCACGAAGTTTGCCTGTTTGGTGTTCGATAGCCAGATGGAGCCGCCCGCAGCGAAGAGTTGGCTCCCACCGTTTTCCCCTGCGAACTGCTGAAGCACGGTTTCTTTTTCAGCCGTTGTATCGATGCGCATCAATGGAAATCCAGTCAGCGAAGCCCACAGCGCGCCCTCGCCGTACACGATGCTGCCCTCGGCGTCTGCGACTTCAAGACTTATGGTCTTGATCACCTTGTTCGTTTTTGGATCGATCCGGTCGATTTTGCCCTCTTTCAGGCCCAATACCCATAGGGAGCCGTCGCCAAACGTAAACGAACTCGGCTTCGCCGTGACCTTGATTTGCTGTTCCACCAAGTTGGTCATCGGATTAATTCGCAGCAGCTTGTCCTCAGACGGACATGTAAGCCAAAGCGACGATTCAGCGCTCTGCAAGCCGAAGCAACCTGCACCAACGCGGATCTCGGCGACCACGGAATTGGATTCGGGATCAATGCGCGACAATGTCGTTTTGGTGTCCGTCAGGACCCAGACGCTATCGGACGTCGAGGCTATTCCAGACCGCAAATTGGCGACGCCGATGTTGAGAGTCGCCTCAACTTTCGTGCCCTTCGCGTCCATGCGAACCACGCTTCCATCCGCGCAGTTTGTGACCCAAAGACTCTTGAACGCGATCAACGCTCCGGAGCAAGGTTTGTCAACGCCGGCCATCGGTTCGCTGCGCTTGTTGGTTTTCAAGTCGATTCGCTGCAGTCCCGAACCAGATTCGGCCGGTACCAGCAGCGTGTCAGACGGCAAGATCCAAGCTGGCGCACCCGGAATCTCGGCGTCCGCCTTCAGGCTGGCGTAGGGGATTTGAATGCCCGGGGTCTTGATGCCGGCATTGGGTACCTCCGGCTTGGTAGGCGTCGACTTAGATTTAGGGTCCGATACTTTTGCGGCGAGCGTTTTCGCTTTCGACTCACCTCTGTCCGCGGCGGCCATCGGCAGGCCCGCCAAAAGCAACGACAATGCGAGCGCTGGGACTCGCACGTAGATAGCCATAGAATTCTCCTGTGAGTTTCGAATCCGAGTAAAGAAAAATGTAAGCGGAACGGTGCTGACGGGGAGAAAAGAGGCGACGGGGTTAGAAACCGCGAAACGAGGGGAAATCGCAAGGAAAGCTACGCAGCTGGCCTTGCTCCCTGAGTATAAGCGAGAAAGCGCCGGTATAGTCAATCAAATTTTTTAATGACCCCGCCTATTGACACGCAGGGCGTCAAGTGCAAAACTGAATCTTCTTAGCTCGTCTTGTTTGACAGCTAAGTCGCCTCTGTCGGCACTCTCTGCGGGTTTCCCTGTCACGCACCGCACCTTAAAAACCCTGTAGCCGTTCTCTTCCGCCACGTTATGCCGCTTAGGCGCGCGTGTGCATGGAACTCTACTTTCCCGAGGTGACATATGCGTGTCTTCAGACATCTACTATTTTCTTTCGCATTATCAGTTTTCCTCGCTTCGATCTCCAGCGCGGCACCAGCCGACGACGCTGCATCTAGCGATTTCTTCGAAACCAAAATTCGCCCTGTCCTGGCGACCAACTGTTATGGCTGTCACAGCAGCGCCCCGCTGGGCGGCTTGCGACTGGATAGCGCCGACGGAGTAGCCAAGGGCGGATCGCGAGGGGCGGCGGTTGTGTCAGGAGACCCGGATAAAAGCTTGCTGATCTCAGCAATCATGCACACCGACCCTAAGTTGAAAATGCCGATGGGTCTGGCGAAGCTTTCCGACGATCAGATTACAGATTTTAAGTCGTGGGTGAAGGCTGGTGCGCCTTGGCCCAAGACATCTGCGGCGGCGGTCGCCGCACTGAATTCTGCCGCCTACGCGATCCCACCCGAGCGCAAACAGTTCTGGTCTTTAGTGCCCCTGAAAACACCCGAGGCCCCAGTGGTCAAGGATCGGCAGTGGGCGATGACGACCATTGATAAATTTGTGTTTTCAAAGATGCAAAGCGAAGGGCTCAAGCCGGTGGCGCAAGCCTCCAAGCGTGACCTGTTGCGGCGCGCGACTCTGGACTTGATCGGGCTGCCTCCTACGCTCGATGACATTAAGGCATTTGAAGCAGATAAGTCGCCCGATGCATTTGCAAAGGTCGTCGACAAGCTGCTGGCTTCGCCGCAATATGGCGAACGCTGGGGCCGTTCGTGGTTGGATGTCGCGCGCTATGGCGAAGACGACTATCGCAGCTTGAACCCCAATCCCAAGGGCTATTTCCCGTATCCCAACGCATATTTGTATCGCGACTGGGTCATCCAGGCAATGAACGACGACATGCCGTACGACCAATTTGTGAAGGCGCAGCTTGCCGGCGATTTGATGGATGAAAAAACCCGTTACAAGACGCTGCCAGCGACTGGTTTCCTCGGTCTTGGGCCTTGGTATTTTGACAACGGCGCGGTAGAGGTTACCAGAGCCGACGAACGACATGATCGCGTGGACGTCGTAACCCGAGGCTTCCTGGGTCTAACCGTTGCTTGCGCGCGCTGCCACAACCACAAGTACGATCCGATTCCGCAGACTGACTACTACGCGCTTGCTGGCGTTTTTCAAGACACCGACTACCATGAGTATCCGCGTGTTCCGAAGGCGACACTTGACAAGTGGCTGATGGTTCAGGATCAGGTCGACAAGAAGAACAAGCGCCTCCAGACCATGCAGACCGACCTGAGCAATCAGTTGTCGGAGACGCTCGCGCTCAAGACGTCTGAGTATCTGCAAGGCGTGTTCGATATTGCGGGCCCGCAAAAGCGAGACGTTGCGACAGTGGTCGAATCCCGAAAGCTCGACTACGAGTTGATGGATCGCTGGGTAAAGTACATGGCCAAAACAACGGACAAGTACAAGACCAAGGATGCCTGGCAGGCCATGATGAAGAAGGGCGGGGCGACAGCGCCGCAGGCTAAGAAGCTGGCCGAGGAGTTCCAGGCCGAAGTGATGCGCGTGATGATCGCCCGACACGATCTGGATGAAGAGAACGACATCATCTACGATCAATCGCTCGAAACCACCAAGAAAAAGAAGCGCGCCAACAAGCCCAATGAATTCAAGACCAATGACGACTTCTGTCCGAATTGTGGTCTCCGTTTGAAGAACATGCCGGAGTCCGACAATAACCTATGGACTGAAATCTTCCAACGCGAAATCAAAGACGCGGAAGATCCGAACGCCATGATGGCGGCCGGTGGGCGGCAAGGTAATCCTGGCGTCCTATTGTTTCGGGCTTGGGGCCTGGAGTCGCGTATAGGCGCTTCGGATCAGACCCGAATGGCGTCGCTCAAAGCGGAGATCGACGAGCAGAAGAAGCAGCTCGATCCTGCTTATCCGTATATTCACGGCGTCGCCGACAAGGAAAAGATCGTTGACCTGGAGCTGGCAATCCGCGGGAATCCTCAGGACCTGGGCGACAAGGTGCCGCGCCACTTCCTCAGCGTGTTTTCCGACGGCGAACCCGAGCCCTTCAAGAATGGCAGCGGACGTTTGGAACTTGCCGAAGATATTCTGAAACAGCCCATCGCGATGCGAGTGATTGTGAATCGCATCTGGAAGGGTCACTTCGGCTCCGGCATCGTCGACACGCCCAGTAATTTCGGCATCGGCGGCGAACGTCCGACCAACCCTGAACTGCTGGAATACCTGGCGCAATCGTTCGTGAAGAACGGCATGTCGATGAAGGCTCTTCATCGCGAGATTATGCTGACCTCCACCTACCAGCTGGGCAGCGGCAACGATGCGGAGAATCTCGCGAAGGATTCTGGCAACCGCTACTACTGGCATGCGGAACATCGACGCATGGATGCGGAACAGCTCCGCGATTCGATCATGTTCGTCACGGGCAACCTCGACAAGTCGTCGGGAGGTCCATCCGCAGACCTGACACCGGCTAACATGCGCCGCACCGTCTACGGGAAAGTCAGCCGCTACAAGCTGGACACTTACCTGCAACTGTTCGACTTCCCGAGCCCTCAGATCAGCGCGGAAAAACGCTTTGTGACCACGGTACCTCTGCAACGCCTGTTCCTGATGAATAGCGACTTCGTACAGATCGAAGCCGAAGAACTCGTCAAGAAGATCGCTGCGGAACCGAACAACGTCGCCCGCATCAAAAAGGCTCACCAGTTGATCTACGGTAGCGAAGCAAACGGCGAGGAAATCGCCCTTGGACTCGAGTATCTAAGTACCGAACCTTTGAAGGAATACGAAGAGATCAAGGCGAAGGAGAAAGAAGCGTCGGCCAAGGGTGGGGGACGCGGGGCCCGCCCGGGTGGTGGGAAGCCACAAGTCTCGAAGGCCGCTCCTGCCGCTCCGAAAGACGACGCTGGTAAGCCAGAAGCAACTGCCAAGGACGCAACCGTGGCCGAAGCTCAATCGGGAGGCTCCGGCATGCCAGTTGACGCGAAACCGGCTGCCGACGCCTTAGCAACCATGACTGCTGATGCCAAGCCTGCAAAGTCAGACGCAGCAAAGTCAGACATGCTCGCGAAAACTGAAGGTGACGCCAAACCTGAAACAGCAGTCGCTGCTAAGGAAGCTGCTGCGGATATGCCAATGGATCCCGTGGAGGCTGCCGCTGCTGTCGCCGCTGCGGCTGACGCTGACATGGGCAACGGCATGATGGGCGGAGTCAACGGTCGCCGCGGGGCACGTCCCGGTGGGGCTGCCGAGATCAAGTACGATCCCAGCGCTTGGGGTCGATACGCCAAGGTTTTGCTGAGTTCCAGCGAATTCTTGTTCATCAACTAGGGAACGCCGTAATTCAAATCGCGAAAGGAAATTGAGGATAACTTGTCATGAAGATGCCACACAATAGTGGAATTCCCAAGACGCGGCGCGAGGCACTGCGGCGGATTGGCAACGGCTTCGGGATGATGGCTCTGTCAGGAATGTTGGGCCGTTCGCTAGCCAGAGCGGGCGATATCGCGGCACCGCAGGGCACTTTGGGTGCTGCGACGCTCGACTATCCGCAGAAAGTAAAGCATGTGATCTTCCTGTTCATGAACGGGGGAATGTCGCATGTGGATTCTTTCGACCACAAGCCGATGCTGGAGAAGTACGACGGGCAGCCGCTTCCCGGCAGTATCGTCAAAACCGAACGGAGGACGGGCGAACTGATGAAGTCGCCCTTCACCTTCAAGAAGTACGGCCAAAGCGGCATGGAGATTAGCGAGCTTTGGCCTAAGCTCGGCGAAGTGGCGGACGACATTGCTTGGATCAAGTCGGTATACACCGATATTCCGAATCACGAGCCGTCTTGTCTGATGGTCAACACAGGTGCCAATCAAGCGGGCCGCCCGTCTTTAGGCGCGTGGCTCACTTACGGACTCGGAACTGAAAATCAGAACCTACCGGGTTTCATGGTTCTGTGCCCCGACATCCCGACCACTGTTGGCCCTCCGCTGTGGAGCGCCGGATTCTTGCCGGCGATCCATCAAGGCACCTATATTTCGAATCAGGTGCAAAAAGGCCAGCCTGGTGCTCCTGATGACGCCGAAGCCGACATGCCGGACACGCCGGCGATGGACGCAAAAGAAGGTGACAAGAAGCCTAAAAAGGTGGTTGTCGAGAAGAACTTCGATCCGAAGAAACTGGTCAGCTACGTGAACAACCCGAAGTTCACTTTGACTGAGCAACGCCGTGAGCTCGACCTGCTGCAAAAGCTCGAGACCCTTCACGAATCCAAACAGGACGCACAAGTGGACGCGGTTATCAAGTCCATGGAAATCGCGTTCCGGATGCAAACCGAAGCGCCGGAAGTCTTCGATATTCGCAAAGAATCGCAGGCTACGCTGGATCTCTACGGGGAAGGCTTTGTGGCCCGAGGCTGCTTGCAAGCCGTGCGCCTCGTTGAAAAAGGCGTTCGCATGGTGCAGGTGTATTATTCCAAGGGCGACCCGTGGGACGCGCATGGCGACATCTTCGCCCACAAGACCAACGCGAAGAATTCAGATCAACCTTTCGCGGCGGTGGTCAAGGACCTAAAATCGCGTGGGCTATGGGACAGCACTCTCGTTGTATGCGGCTCCGAATTTGGACGAACTCCGGTTCGCGAAGTCGGCGGCAACAGCGGCAATATCAAGCGCGGACGCGACCACAATCCATTTGGGTTCACAATGTGGCTGGCCGGCGGCGCAGTCAAAGGCGGCTCGATCTACGGAGCAACGGATGATTTCGGCTTCAAGGCTGTTGAGAAACCCACCCATGTTCATGACATCCACGCCACCATCCTGTACCTGATGGGCATCGATCATAAGAAACTCACGTACCGCTATAGCGGTCGGGACTTCCGGTTAACCGACGTGGCGGGGAACGTACTTCATGATTTGATTGCTTAGCAGTGGGGAGCTAGTTTCTGGTTGGCGAGTCTTGTTGCGGATCATACTGCGAGGTAGCGTTGCTACCTCGCAGTATGATCCGCGTTGGATGGCCCATTTTGTCTATGAGCAATAGGATGTTTTGACTGGCGGTCACGACGATTCGGCCCTGGTGAAACTGAATGGCGCTTCGAGCCAACCCAACCCTGGATACGCGGGGAACACCGATTGGTCGTCGACATGTCCCTGCAAGATCTGGAAGGGAACCGCATCGGTCGACCTTTCGACGTGGACACGATGACGAATCCGACTGAGCGCATCACCGAAAAGTCCACGTCGTTGCTCTTTCGAATACGTTAAGGCTTAATTTTCGGTCGGCATCTTCTCGGTGCTTTCGATGGTCAGGGTCGGGACCGACGCTTTCTGCTTTTCCAACCGCAGTCCCATACTAGCTACGCTGGCGAGTATCGCTCCGCCTGGGTCGGCGTTCGCCAGCTTCGACAATTGAGCCTGTGCTTCAGGCGGCAGCATTCCCATTTTGTTCATCATCCCCATCAAGTCGGCCCTCGACATATCCAGCCCAACCTGGAATGAGCCACTTAACCCCGAGTGGTCCTGCACCGGTAAATCCAGTAACATGGTGAGCTGCTCAGCCAACTCCGCCATCGTCAAACGCTCGATATCCATGTGCATAGTGCCGTCCGGGGCCACGGATACTTTCTGTGCGCCATTGGCTCCGCCGGAGATGGAAACGTTGGTGCCGTTGGGACCGCTTGCGGTCTGCTTGACATCCATGCGCTGGCCGTTCACGGTCATGCCGGGACCGGTCGCCTTGGAAGGATCAGGTTCTGCCTGTTCGGCAACGGCTGCAGGTGGCGGGGCCAGCACGGGAGACGGCTTCATCTTGTGTCCGCCGCGAGACTCCGTCAGCGCATACACCTGCGTTTCCTTCGATTCTTTGTGTGCCACCATCTTGAAGCGGTCGAGCAACAGCGAACGGACCAGTTGGGGCATGTCCTTTGCGGTGGCGCCTTCCGGCAGCAGCGCCGTAATCTCGAAACGCTGGTCGCCGATGCCAGCTGGACCTTTCACGTCGATAGGCTTGACCTCCCACGCCGTTGCGGCCATATCGCTGATCGACACGTAGTGGAGGGTCACGCGGTTGCCGTTCATCGTCATGCCCAACGTCAGCTTGCCCGACGCCACATCTTGCGGGTTGAGCGCCGCTACTGGACGAATCGTGGCGACATCGAATTTAAGCTCGCGCGTTTGGGCAAAAACAGACCCGGCAGCAAGCCCCACGGCCAAAGCGAACATCACTGGAGTTTTACGCATAAATTCCTCACTTTTAATTTTAGACAAACGATTCTTTTCTTTCCTCCAGAGCCGACCGCATCGACTCCAGGGCACGCTTGCGCGCCAGTGCCTTTTCGACAACTGCTTTCTTGCTGACGAAACCAATCCAACCGCCAAAGACGATGCAAGCTATGGATGTAAACAGTAACCCCGCCGAATCCCCCCGAAAGCCCGGGATCGACTGCCACACCTGGGTGGGTAATCTCCTGGAGCAGATCTTCCTGGTCCGGTGGCGTGAAGGCGTACGCACGTACTACTTTGAAAAATAGCCCCTGATGGCTCCCCAGCCATTCGACGAATACCCTTTGCTGCTCATCCTCCTCCTGCATTCGTTTTCAATTTCAATTAGTAACGAACCCGGGCCGAATTCTTACAGAGCTAAGTAAAAGCGTCCCGCGGTGGCCGCGCATTAGATCACTGCGACCGCTTTGTCACGTGCACCCGCTTCGGCATTCACGCCATCTCCGTTTTGCGCGCTAGCTTCATCAATAAAGATCTCTTCAATACGTAGTGCGAATAGCCGGGCGGTCCGGAAGGCCAGCGGCAGACTCGGGTCGAACTTGCCCGTCTCGATGGCGTTGACGGTCTGGCGGGAAACCTCAAGAGCGTCGGCCAATTCGGCCTGCGTCCAATTGCGCTCCGCGCGCAGCACCTTGAGCCGATTCTTCATCGGTACCGCCAACTGCCGTACAAGAGAGATGCTAGAAACGTCAGACTCATGAGAATCACCAGACCCGAAATGGCAACTCCGGTCTTCAAGTGAACGAAGTTGTAGGCGTCGAGCACCGCATACGGGACGACGATGATAAAGACCGTCCCCACCGTGATCGCCAAGGCATCGAGATAAACCTTCCGCTGAAGCTCATCCATGTTCGCGAGGAATTTCTTGTGGGCGAGGATCAGGCCCAGGCCCACACAAACGTTGAGGCCAGCCGCCAGCAGCGTGAACACCGAGCCTCTATTCCACAGCGATAGCGGCCCGAATGCCATCAGACAGACGGTTCCCACCCACACTCCAGTCCACTTGCTCAACTGGCGAGTGCTCTTCAGAACCCGGAATTGATACCGCTGCTCCTGTGGTTTTGAGGCATTCATACTGCCACCCTGGCCTTCAGCCGGTTCTTCATCGGTACCGCCAATTGCCATACGCGATGGATACAACAAACGTCACACCCATGATCATCACCAGGTGCGAAATTTTCGCATGGAACCAGATCACGTCGTACCTATCCATCACCTCAAGCGGGATGCCTGCGATAAGGGCGACTCCCCCCGTGATGGCCAGGGCGTTGAAATAAACCTTCCGCTGGAGCTCGTCCAGTCCCTTGATGTAATTCTTGACGCCGAGGATCAGTCCCACGCCCACGGCAACGTTTAGACCAATCGCCAGCGGCGTCAATACCGACGCCTTATTCCAATACAATCGCGGACCGAAACTCATCACAGCACAGGATGCAACCCAAGCGAGATTCCAGCAAATGAGCCGGATGTTGCCCTTCATCGTTCGGGATTGATAACTATGCTCCCGTAGTTTTGATGGATTCATATGTCTCTCTTTGTTGTCTTTATGTAAAGTGTAATTGACAAGACCAGTGTAATTCCACTCTCTCTTCGTGTCAAGTGTTATTTACATAAAGACAAGTGATCGATACAAGTAGCGAGCCTGAAGCCCTGCGCTATCGCCTATCTACAGGCGCTCAGGCTGATTCGTGTCATGATTGAGTTCACCCGAAAGAATGGAGCCAATACTTTGAGCTACGACCTTTGCGTTTGGGACTCTGCGCGGAATCCAACCCTGCCCACGAATGATGACGAGGCGTGCGAAATCATGGAGCGACTCAGCAAGGTCGCCGATTCCATGAACCCTGTGTTTGAGGAATTCAGCAGCGCGTTGGTCCAGCTTCATCAGGCCTCCTTGGAAGGGAAGCCCGATGACATGAAGGCATTCTGGGGCAGCGATCCCAGGGAAAGTGCCGCCAAGTGCAACACTGCCGTCTTACGGCTCCGCCTTCCGACAGAAGCCGATATAAAGCAGTTCGCTTGCGTGGTGCAAGCGGCGGCAAAGCGCGGGTTGGTGGTCTATGATGACGAACTCAGCATGGTCTTCCTGCCGGATGGGACCATTTATCCGGAGTCCCTACGAGAGGGCTGGAAAGCGGACCTGGAAGAGTTGATGGCCGGCCCTGAGGATCCTAGCTTAAAGAAACCGGACAATCGAAGTCTATTGCAGACGATTGCGATGGAACTGTTTGACGCCATTGGACGCGGCGAAAAACGAATCTATTAACCGGATTCCACTCAAGAAATCGGCATCACCGCTTCTTCTGAGCTTCTTTCAGCACGCTGGTATCTATCAACGTAGCCAATTGGGCACGTGTGCGGGGGGCGCGCTTGCCTTCCTTGGCCAACCACTGTTCTTCTTCCACCAACACATCCAGCAAATCTTTCGCCAAGCCGCCCGCATAGCGAATTTCAGGCAGCGCCGGGCGAATCAACTCGGCAGGAAGAGTTAGCTTAGAAGCGATCAAGGGCATGGACGGCTCCGGGTTCTCACGCCACTTCTTCGACGTCTCGATCAACGTCCGCACCAGTTCCACCACCGCCCGACGCTTGGCAGGATCTGCCAACACTTTCGTCGACGTGTTCAAGTTAAACAGCTCCCGGTACACGCGCTTGTCCTGTAGGATCACG
>JBDTUY010000052.1:0-15632 GCA_040007495.1 Acidobacteriota bacterium
CGAGGCGGCGCCTCGGCGCGGAGCACGCGCTCCGCCTTCCTTCGCTCGGTCAACACTGTTGTAGAAAATGCTTGTGATCCCACGTCAGCGGTTTGCTACCATTTCACCTGGATCGTCTGGCTCTGCCAATCGGGCCTTCCACGAGGTAAATGACACGTGCGATTGACTCGCTCACTCAGTAGTGCGGCCGTTTTCACCCTATTGTTGACGTCGGGGTATTTTCTTGCTCTGATGTCGGCTGTCGCCCAGGCTCCTGGAGGTCAGGGCAAAGGCAAAGCGGGTCAGCAACCTGCACAAGCAAAGGGACGCACGGTGCCAACCGGAGGCGGCGGTTCGACCGCTTATCCGCAGAGGGTTCCTGCAGCGCCGGAAATCCTGGCGCGAGGCAAGGCTCTGTATGTGGCGCAATGCGGTTTCTGTCACGGCGAAGATGCGCGCGGCGGAGAGGGCGCTTCAAATTTGATCAGGTCCACGATCATCTTGAATGACGAAGATGGGGAGTTGTTGTCTCCTGTAATCCGCGACGGATTTCCGGCGCAGGGCATGCCCAAGTTCGTGATGACGGGGACGCAGGTTTCCGATATCGCTGCATTCCTGCATAGCTTCCGGGTGAATGGCTATGACGGCTCGCGCAATCGGCCCGCGACCATCGTGGTGGGTGATGCGAAGGCCGGGCAGACGTACTTTGAGCAGACCTGTGCGTCGTGCCATTCTATGTCCGGTCCGGCGAGCCTGCCTGGCACCAACCCGAGCGATTTACGTGGCATTGCGACCCGCATTACGGATGCTCGGACATTGCAACAACGCTGGTTGGTGGGCGGTGGCGGAGGCAGGGGCGGCGGGGGAACGCCAGTCACGGTGACCGTTACGGTCTCAGCCAAAGAGAAGTTCGAAGGTCGCCTGACGCGTATCGACGACTTCATAGTGACTGTGATGCAGACCGACGGAGTATCGAAGACGTTTGCTCGGGACGGGGATACGCCTAAGGTCGAGATCCACGATCCGCAAGCCGCACACAAGGACCTCTTGAAGGTTTATACGGATAAGAATATTCACGATGTGACGGCGTATTTGGTGACCCTGAAATGAGAGCTGCAATGGCACACCACCTTCTTCAACTGCTACGTGGCGTACGCACTCGTGCGTGCCGCGTCGAGACTCATTTCGACGCCACCTTCTTCCGAGCACACAGCACAGGTGTCGGCATAAGTGCCGACACGGCACGCAGGAGTGCGTACGCCACGTCTTTGATTGCGGCATTTCTGGCCTGCAGTGTTTACTCAACGGCAATTGCCTCGGCCCAAGGTCTGGACGCCAATAAGATCGCGCAAACGCTTGGCCAAACTGGTGGCGAGGGTTGGGCGACGTATTCGGGCGACTACTCCGGCAAGCGCTATAGCAGTCTCAAACAGGTCACCCAGAGTAACGTCAAGAACCTGACCTTGGCCTGGACCGGTCGCATCGCGGCTGGTGCCGGTGCAACTGGCGGACGGGTTGGCGCAACCTCTGTTGGTGGCGAAGGCACCGGCGATCTGAATCTGGGTGGTGGCACCACCATCAAAGGCGCGGTGCTGCAGGTGGATGGCGTGTTGTATGTCTCGACGCCGGATAACGCCTGGGCGATAGACGCACGTGACGGCAGTGTCATTTGGCATTACTTCTGGAAGACGCGCGGCGCGACGCATATCGGCAACCGGGGCCTTGGCATGTATGGCAATTGGCTGTTCATGGAAACGCCGGACAACTATCTGGTCTCGCTGGATGCGCTGACTGGCAAAGAACGCTGGCACAAGACCATAGCGAGTTTCGACGAACAGTTCTTCTCTACACCCGCGCCGATCATCGTCGGCAATCACGTGATCGTGGGCACCGGTAACGATCTGGATCTGCCCGGAATTCTACAATCCTTTGATCCAGAAACAGGTGCAGTGCAATGGAAGTTCTACTCGACGCCGCAGAAGGCGGGTGATCCGGGCCTCGAAACCTGGGCGAACCTGGATGCGGCGCGCCACGGCGGCGGCCAGATGTGGGTGCCGGGAGCGTACGATCCTGAGGCTCATCTATACTACGTCGGCACTGGCAATCCATCGCCTTCCTACACTTCGGCCAGCCGAGGCGAGGGCGACAACCTGTACACCTGTGCCCTGGTCGCGATCAACGTCGATACCGGGAAGATGGTCTGGTATTACCAAACCTCGCCGCATGACACGCACGATTGGGACAGTTCGCAGACGCCGGTCGTGGTCGACGCAGAATTTGGCGGACGCCAGCGCAAGCTTGTGATGACGGCCGCGCGCAACGGCTACTTCTTTGTGTTCGACCGCATCACGGGTGAACATCTGGTGACCAGCAAATACTCAGACTCCGCGAATTGGGCCATTGGGCTGGATGCGAAAGGCGCACCGCGCCGCGATCCGACCAAGGACTTCCATATCGGCGGGTCGCTGGTCTCACCAACAAATAGCGGCATCACCAACTGGCCGCCTCCGGCGTTTAATCCTGACACGGGCCTGTTCTACGTGCCGCAGAACGATGGTTACGCGATGTATTACCTGACTGAAACCGATCCTCGTGGCGCGATGGGCCTCGGTGGTAAAGAGGAGCAGGCCGTGGCTTCGCTCGGCAGTTACCTGACGGCCATCGATTACAAGACCGGCAAGATCGCGTGGCGGCATCGATATCCAGGTGTCGGCGGCGGTTCGACGAATGGTCTGTTGACGACTGCTGGTCGCTTGTTATTCGGCGGCGACCTTGGCGGCAACATTGTTGCGTACGACGCGGCGAACGGCAAGCCGCTGTGGCATTCGCACATCGGACAGGTATCGAATGCGCCAGAAACGTATATGCTGGATGGGCATCAGGTGTTGCTGGTCGCGGCTGGTGACGAGTTATTCGCGTTCAATCTTTATTAACCGCAAGTATAGGACGCACCCTCGGCGCTGAGGCCGGGCGTCGCGTCAAGAAAGGCGCTTCATGCTGATTGCGACTGGCGTTGTTTTAGGCGCAGCGCTATGGTTTCTAGTGCGCTGTATCCTGACGGGGATTTATACCGTCGATCAAAATGAACGGGCCGTCAAGACTATTTTCGGTCGAGCCGTCCGCGTCGAAGGTGGTGGCACCACGCTGGACGATCCCATCTCCGAGCGTTTGCGCCCCGATGAGCGGGAGCGGTATCAATACCCGCAGGTTCGTGTGATCCCTCCAGGTGGTCCGTACTTTAAGATGCCTTGGGAGGATATTCACAAGGTTTCGATCGCCACCAGCACCGTCAACATGGCGCTGGACTTGGAGAACCCGCAGGCTAACAATGGCGGGGCGCTGCTGGAAGCTGTCACGAAGGATCAGCTGAATACCGGTCTGACCGGCCAGATTCGCTATCGCGTGAGTGAGGCGAATATGTATGCGTTTCTGTTCGGCATCAAGCGCCCGATGGTCCACGTGATGGCCTATTTCGTCTCCGTGCTGCGCCAGAAAATCGCAAATTTTGAGGCCAAACCTCTGCTGGCGGGTCGGCCAATCGGCGAAGAAGCGGCCCCGGTTCCAGCCTCCGGACCAATGTCTTCACCCACGGGGACTGAGGTGATGGGAGTCTCGATTAACGACCTCCGCAAGAATCTGCGCGACCTGAATGAGTATATGGATCAGGAATGCGTCTCGACTGCCGCGCGCTACGGCGTGGTGCTGGACGCATCCTTGATTACGGGTATCGATCCGCCTCCGGAGGTTGAATCGGCCTTGGCCGCGATCAACACCGCTTACAACCAGGTCTCGTCCGATATCAGCCTCGCGCATGCGGGTGCGGACCAGAAGATTGTGCAGTCGCGCAGAGCAGTCGAAATCGAGACGCTGCGCGCGCAGGCCGAAGTCGAGCCGTTGCGCATGATGGCAGCGGAGCTTGCCAGTTTGCAGAGGCAAGGTCCGAATCTTTTGGCGTCCTATCTGCGTAACGTGAAGCTCGCGCTGCCATCGAAGGCGCACCAGATTTTCTTGGAGGCACGCCGATGAGCGCGACAACGTATTCAACGGTAGAAGCAAAAATGGGTGGCGGGACCCCGATCCCGCAGCCAGCCCCTTGGCTGGCTTCTAGAGTTCGGAACAAGTCGTTCGAGGCGGGGGCCTCGACGCGGGACAAGGGTCCCGCCCCCCTTTCGTTCACAGTGGAGGCACGATCATGAGCGAAGGACTGATTGCTATCGTTGTGACCTTTATTGGTCTCTTTATTCTGGAGGCGATTCTCCTCATCCTGGGACGAGGCTTCGGCCTGTTTGCCGTAGTTCGCGAGCGCACTTGCCACGTGTACGTATTGTTCGGCAAAGTAATCGGCCAGATTTCGGAACCCGGCTTGTATTTCCTGCCTGCAGTCCTGGGTCCAGCGGCACTCATCGTGAACGTGTTCGGCAACTGCAATATTGTGGATCTGCGTTTGGACCAGGAGTATCTGCGCAGCCAGCCGGTCAACTCCGAAGAGGGCGCGCCGATGGGCATCGGCATCTGGTATGAGATGCGCATCAGCGATCCGGTAAATTACCTGTTCAAGAACACCGATCCACGTGGATCGCTGCGAGCGAACGTCAGTAACGCGACTGTCCGATGTCTGAGCAACATGCCTCTGGAATCGATGCTCGAAACCAGGCATGAGATGAGCCGGATCGTCCGCGCCGAAGTTTCCGACAAGTCGCGAGCCTGGGGTTACGAGCTTGGCTCGGTCTATATTCGCAAGGTGCACTTCCGCGACCTGGGCATGATCCGTCAGATTGAGGAAAAGGTGGTGAACCGTCTTCGCCAAGTCACCTCTGCCATTAAGCAGGATGGGGCTAACCAGGTCAGCATCATTACCAGTTCGGCCGAGCGGGAAGCCGCTGTCGAGCTCGCCCGAGCCGCCGTGATTCGGCCCAACATGATTGGTCTGGCGCTTAAGGAAATATCTCAGGATCCGGCGGTAGCGGATACCCTCTTCGAGATTCTAGAGACACAGAAGATTCTGGATAATAAGGCCCGCTTGACTTTGTTCTACGACGGACCGGAACATCGAATTCTGTCGGATCTGCTTGCGGCTCAACCACATATCGTCGTTCCGCCAACCTCTGGTCAGGCCAATCGTCCACCAGTTTCAGGTATTATTCCAGCTAACACTTAGGCACCCAACCTCAAACAGGGGCAGTATGACAAAGCGTCGGCTGCCCCCAAATGAGGCCCTACGGTCGGCCCCCCTTCCACGCACTATAAGTTCTGCCGATAGACTTCGAAAACGGTGGCCAGTCCCGCCGGTTCAAATTACATAAGTCTTACAAACAGAAAGGGAAGTACCTGTTAATTTGGTACTGTCTCATAAAGCAAGCTGCCATTATTCACCGGGGGGATAATCCTTTGAGCGAAGTCGTCGTTTTAACCGAACGTTACAAAATGAACTGGATTACTGCCGTAGTCCTGGTTCTGCTTCACATTGGAGCCGTAGCCGCCCTTTTCATGTTCAGCTGGAAGTCGCTGGTGATTTCCGCGATCCTGTACTGGATGGCCATCGGGTTCGGCATCAGCATGGGCTATCATCGCCTGCACACGCATCGCGGCTATCAGTGCCCTTTGTGGATGGAATACTTCTTCGCGGTCTGCGGTACTTTGACCTTGGAAGGTGGACCGATCTTCTGGGTTGCGACGCACCGCATTCATCATCAGAAGTCCGACAAGCCGGGCGATCCGCATTCGCCGCGCGACGGAGCATGGTGGTCGCATATGGGCTGGATCGTGTTTGGCGAAGCCAATCACAACCGGACCGCAGCGATGGCCAAGTATGCTCCCGATCTGGCGAAGCACAAGTTCTATGTCTGGCTGAATAACTACCACTGGGTGCCTTTGACGGTGCTGGGCGTGATCCTTTACGCGGTGGGTGGCCTGCCTCTGTTCCTGTGGGCCGGTTGCCTACGTATCGTGCTCGGCCTGCATGCGACGTGGTTCGTGAACTCCGCAACGCACATGTGGGGCAGCCGCCGCTTCCAGACCCCCGACGATTCCCGCAACAGCTGGTGGGTCGCGCTACTGACCTTTGGCGAAGGCTGGCACAACAATCATCACGCGAATCCGACATCCATGCGGCATGGTCTGGCGTGGTATGAATTCGATCCGACGTGGCTGCAACTGAAGGCGCTCGCCATGATGGGCGTGATCAGCGATCTGAAGGTCGCCAAGCTGCCTATGAAGGAAGCCGAACGCAAAGCGGCGTAACGGTCTTTTTAATAAGCCAGCTGGGAGCTGGCTGCGGGCTTGAGCCCGCCCCCCTTAAAGCTATGCTTGCCCGGCGTGTGCCCTAGCTGTTCTCTCGTTCAAATCGCGTAAAACCTTCAGCTCATTTTCGGTCGGTGGTTCAGTCGTGTCGACCTTGTCCGCGACCTTCAATTTCCAACCAGTTTCCGCGACCACTTGTTCGATGGTCACGCCTGGATGGACGCTGGTCAGGGTTAGTTCTTTAGTCACGGGATCGGGCGTCAGGATGCCCAGGTCTGTGATCAACGCCGTGGGACCCTTGCCCGGTAGGTTGAGCTTGGCTCGGCTGTCACCGCCTTCAAAATGGCCTCCGGAGGTCATGAAATCGAGCTTTTCCACGAAGGCTCGCTTGTTGTGGCGCAGCGTGATCAGTACTTCTCCGCACGAAGCTGCGATCTCCTGCGCGCCGCCTGCTCCCGGTAAGCGGACCTTCGGCTTATCGTAAGGCCCGATCACGGTGCTGTTGATGTTGGCGTATTTATCGATCTGTGCTGCCCCCAGGAATCCCAGGTTGATGCGGCCGCCCTGCAGCCAATAAGAAAACATCTCGGGCATGGAGACGACGGTGTCGGCCGTTTCCGACAGTTCACCATCGCCGATGGACAGGGGCAGCACCTTGGGCTTCGCGCCGATGGTGCCGGATTCGTAGATCAACACCGTATCAGGCGCGTGCGTCTGCTTCGCGAGATTCGCTGCGGCGCTGGGGAGTCCGATACCGACAAACAGAGTCGCGCCATTGCGAATCTTGCGCGCGGCGGCGATGGTCATCATTTCATCTGATGTGTATTTGAGGTTGGCCATCTTACTTACCTCCCTCATTCTGTTCTGCGGCTTTTGCGGCGGCTAGCTGCGCTGCCTCCTCGGCGGCTGCTTCCAAACTCTGCTTGAATTCCGTAAAGTCGGTGGTTCCCTTAATGTGGCGATCCATCCAAGCGTTGAAGGTGTCGCGATTGTTCGCGATGTTCTCCCACGCTTTGTAGAACGCGTTGTTGCGAGGATAGTAGCCTTGCGCGTAGGACGGGAATGCTCCGCCGGGGACTTCGCAGACGGAGCCAACCACCCAATCTGGCAACACGACGGCATTCGGAGGAGCCTGCAGATCATCAACTATCTCTTCCACGGTTACGATGTTGCGCTTGGCCGCGAGCACCGCTTCTTTCTGTACGCCAACCACGCCCCACATCAGCACGTTGCCCTTGCGGTCTGCCTTCTGGGCGTGGATCACCGTGACGTCAGGACGATGCGCCGGAACCGCTGCCAGCTTCTCACCCGTGAACGGGCACTCGATAAACTTGATCTTCTTATTGAACTTGACCAGGTCGGTTCCGATGTAGCCGCGCAGAATGCCAAACGGTAAGTTCGATGCTCCCGCGGCGTAGGCTGCCGCCATGCCCGCATGCGCGTGCTCTTCGATCTCGATCGGTTGCGGCCAGCTCTTCTCCACCGCGTCACGCAGGCGATGCAGGGAACCGACGCCGGGATTGCCGCCCCAGGAAAAAATGATCTTCTTCACGCAGCCCGCGCCGATCAACATGTCGTAGATGACGTCCGGCGTCAGGCGAATCACGGTGAGGTCGCGCTTAGACTGCCGCACGATCTCGTGCCCAGCTGCATACGGAATCAGGTGCGTGAAACCTTCCAGCGCCACCACGTCGCCATCGTGGATCGTGTGACGAATTGCTTCGGAGAGACTGGTAATTTGTGCCAAGACCTCTATTCTGCCACGTCAGATTCGCTTGTGGCGTGGCTGCTGTGGGAGCGTGTGGGATACTGATCCGGAGAGGGCGAATGCTGAAACCGTACCTGCGCCGGTTGGCAAGGGGATTGAGAATGCTGCGTTCGGGTCGAACGCAAAAGACAGCGGCGGCGGGTTCATCGTTGGGGCCCGGAATTGCTGAATATATTCTCACTTTTTGCTCGCAATCGCCTGAGGCTCGCGGGTATGCGGAACTCCACCTTGGCCGCTTCGTTCGTACGTTGGAGTTGACGCCGAAGGGCGACGCTCAGAAGAGCCTGCTGGAGATGGGCGCGTACATGCAGATGACGCCCGCGTTTAAGACCAAGGTCGGTTATGGGAGCGTGCGGGGCTGCTACCTCGGTCCTCTGGGTAAGGCGGATCACAAGACCGTCCAATCGACTGATGGCGAGACGTTCGATTGCACCATCGACTTGTTTAACGCTGAGTCGGACGCGTATCCATATGCTGACGGGTCGTTCGATACGGTTGTCTGTTGCGAGCTTCTGGAACACTTGTCGGAAGATCCAATGCACCTGATGTTTGAGGTGAATCGCATCCTAAAGGTCGGCGGGCATTTTGTTCTCAGTACGCCAAATATCGTTGCTCTGCGGGCCGTCTGCGCCACTTTGCACGGCTATCATCCTGGCTTGTTCACGCAGTACACGGCGCGGGGCGGAGGCAATGCAGTAGAGCCTCGGCATGCCCGTGAATACACACCAAAGGAGATCGGGGACCTACTGGCCGCCACCGGTTTTGCGGTGGAGCATCTGGAGACGGGCAGTTATGGACTGGGCCGCGATGCTCAGCATGATTGGGTGATCGAGATCCTGCAGAAGCACGGCTTCAGCACAGATCTTCGCGACGATACAATCCACGTGGTGGGTCGCAAGACGGGCCCGCCGAAGGATCGCTATCCGAGTTGGCTGTACACTTGAAGTTCCTTGGCTAACGAATTGCCCAACTTGCCATGCTGAAACGGATTCTCCAATTCCTGTCACGCCACCCCGTCCTGTGGTCGTCCTTTGGGCTGTTTGCGCTGAATGCAGCGGTCATTCACCGGCTGTTTTTCGTCGAGTACACAAGCCACATGGACTCCATCGAGGGAGCCTATATTGGGCTGAGCCGCTATCTACTGGAACATCCGTTTCAGTTCGGGTGGTTTGGGGATTGGTACACGGGCATTCCGTATCAAAATACGTATCCGCCGTTTCTGCATATGTTGGTTGCGGCCGTGGCCGGGGTGCTGCACATCTCGCCTGCATTATCGCATCACGCGGTGTCGGCGTTCCTATATAGCCTGGGCCCGGTCGCCGTGTATTGGCTGATGCGGCGCATATCCGGGGATCAGGCCAGTAGTTTGGTGGCGGCACTCATCTACTCGCTGGTCTCGCCTTCGATCCTGGCTTCATTCCTGGTGCATCGATGGACGGGGCCCGTCGGACATGCGGAACGCCTGAATAGTCTGGTGGCGTTCGGGGATGGGCCTCATGTTGGTTCCCTGACTTTGTTGCCCTTGGCGATGCTTGCGCTCCATTGCTCCCTGGAAAAGCGTGGAATCGTACGTTTGTATGGGGCCGCGGTCGCGCTGATGGTGGTGGTTCTGACGAATTGGTTGGGCGCGTTTGCGTTGGCGCTGGCGGTGGTGAGTTACCTGCTTGCCCGTCCCTGGAAATTGGACGCGGGGTTGAAGATGGCGGGAATCGGCGCGGCTGCCTACGCTCTGGCCCTGCCCTGGATCCCTCCTTCTACAATCGTCGCGATCCAGTACAACGCCCAATTCACGATCGGAAACTATCCCATTACGAAGAATCACATTTACTATGGTGCCGGGATCATTGTGGCTGCGGCGCTGCTGCGCTGGATTTTAGTTCGATGCCGCGCGGGGCTGGCTTTGTCCTTCATGGCATTCTTCCTGTTGTTCACCGGGGTCATCGTAGAGGCTGACGCCCGGTTCGGTATATCGCTCATGCCTCAGCCTTCCCGCTACAACCTGGAAGCGGAACTGGGCGCCGCATGCGTGCTGGCGTTCACCCTGGTTCCGCTGGTTCGGCGCTGCCCGCGATTCATTCAAGTGGCTTTGATGGTGCTGGCGTGCGTGGCCGGGGCCATCCAGTTCAATAGCTTTAGAAAACAAGCTGGCACGATTATTCAGACGATCGATGTTTCCAAGACGGTGGAGTACGAAGCCGCGCACTGGTTCCGCGATCATATTCCCGGGCAGCGCGTATTCCTCACGGGAGCAACCCAGTTCTGGTTAAGCGCGTTTGCCGATGTACCCCAGGTGGGCGGAGGATTCGGACAGGGCATCGTGAATCGAACTATTCCGGCCATCCATTTCGGCATCCCCTGGCTGGAAGGCGAAGGGAAGACGCTGGCGATGTGGATGCGGTTGTACGGCGCAAACGCGGTCGCTGTAAACGGACCCAAAGGTCGCGATGCGTATAGCATTGCTTGGCGCGATCCGAACAAGTTTGTCGGAATTCTGCCGGAGCTGTGGCGCGACGGCGACGATGTGATTTACGATGTTCCGCAGCGTTCGCGCTCGCTGGCGCATGTAGTTAGGAAGAGCTCGGCCGATTCTCATTCGCCGGAAAATGTTCTCGATTTAGACGCGGTGCGCGGCTTGGCCGCGGATTTGGAAGATCCCGACTTGGCCGTCGCGAACCTGCAGTGGACCACTCCGGATGTTGCCCGCATAACGTATAACAACGAGTCGAATCTTGCTTCGGAGCAAATGCTGTTTGTGCAGATCAGCTACCACCCGGGCTGGCGAGCGCAGTCTGCCGGTCGCGACGTGCCGATTAAGTCGAACGGGTTGGGGTTCATGGAACTGGACCCGCATTGCTCGGGTCCATGCGAAGTCACACTGACGTTCGATGGTGGGCGCGAGATGGCGGTCGCGCATGCGGCATGCGGTGGAGCGTTCGTGTTGGGGCTGGCCTTGTGGCTGCGGGAGCGACGGCGAGCAACGAAGCAGAGCGCCTAGGCAAAAATTTCGTCGAGGCTCAGGCTGCCGCCACAAAACAGAGGGATGTTGCTGCCCGAGCGGTGCGTTAGAGTGTGGCCGTCGGGAGTAGAGACGTCCACCGTGCGGCGGTCGGGATCGACCAGCCAGAATTCGCGGGCGCCGGTGCGAAGGCAAAGGTCGCGGCGGTCAGCCATCTCGCTGGCAGTATTCGACGGTGACAGAACTTCAATCACCAGATCGGGAGAACCTTGATAGTAGCCATTTGGATCAGCTGCATCCCAGCGCAGTTGGGATACTAGCGCCACGTCGGCGATGCGGTATTCGTGCTCACGTTCGGGTTGGAACCCTAGCTCAGCAACTGCCACCCAGGCAGGTCCTGCCGCCGAGGTTAGCAATCCTTCGATCGACCTCTCAATACGCCTGTGTCCTTGTTTGGGAGGTGCCATAAAGATCAATTCGCCATGCCGCAATTCATATTTGCCGCCGCGCGGGTCCGGTAGCTGCTCGAATTCGGCGAACGTCATGAGCTGGGTGGGCGTTGAGGCCATAACTGTTTCTAATCCCGATTATACGCCCGGTTCCCGGGCAGTGGATCACTTCAACTCCGCAATCGTCGATCCCGAGCCGCCCTCTTCGGGTGGAGCTACATAGTATTTGGCGACGTGTGGATTGCCTGCCAGCAAATCCGCAATCGCCCGTTTCAGGATTCCCATGCCGTGGCCATGCACAATCCGTACACGATCCACTTGCGCGAGTGCTGCGGTGTCCAGAAATTTATCGAGTGAATCGCAAGCCGCCTCCGCTCGCTGGCCGATTAAGTTCAACTCGCGGAAGCTGCCCTCCAGGCTTGGTCCGGACCGAACTTGAATGCTCGACTTCGTAGCCTGCGGGTCGGCCGCGCCCAGGACCTCTTCGATGTCCGTCTCATGGACGCGCATCTTGACGAACCCGGCTTCTACTTCCAGGCTGCCGTCCGATGCCACGCGACGTACGGTCGCCGGTTGACGAATCCCCTTCAAGCGTATGCGTGCGCCGACCTCTAGCTTCGGTCGAGCCGTGCCCTTGGTTGTTGAGCCTGGCGTGCCGCTTCGTGCAGTGGCTGGTGCGGGAGCGAGTTCTTCGACGGCTTCGCGGAATTCCCTTTTTGTTTTCGCGATCTTGATCCGAGCCTTCTGGCTCAGTTCCTCAATTGTTTCCTGCGCACGAGTCTCGAACTGCGCCGAAAGCTGGCCTGCGCGTTCTTCTAATTCACGGATTTTGGCGGCGTACTTACGTTCCCAGGATTGCTCTATGGTGACTTCGCGCGCCGCCAGAACCACTTCGCGACGCTTCATCTCAGCTCGATCGGTCTGGAGGGCTTCCAGTTGTTGATTCAACTCCGCAAGGAACTGTGCGATGTCGCGTTGCGTAGTGCTCATGCGACTGCGCGCGTCCGCGATTAGTTCTGGCGGCAATCCCAAACGGCTCGCGATGTCGAGGCCCGCCGACTTGCCAGGCGCACCGAGGCGCAGTTCGTAGGTCGGCTGGAGCGTGGCTTCGTCGAAGCCCATCGAACCATTTAGCACGCCAGAGGTCGTCGCTCCGTAAACCTTCATCGCCATCAAATGCGTGGAGGCTCCGGTGAATGCGCCTCGGGTGCGAAAGGCTTCCAGTATTGTGACGCCCAGCGCGCCGCCTTCCTCCGGGTCCGTGGCGCGGCCCAGTTCGTCTAGCAACACCAATGAATCGCGCGTTGCGGTTTCCAGCATCGACCTTACAGATACGACATGAGATGAAAAGGAACTGAGACTCTCCGCCAGTGACTGATGGTCGCCGATATCGGCCAGCACTTTGTCGAACAGAGGATACTCGGCCTCTTCAGCAGGCACTGGCAGCGCAGCGTGCGTCATCAACGCGAGTAGGCCAATCGTTTTCAGTGCGACGGTTTTGCCGCCTGTGTTGGGACCGCTAATCAGAAGAGTACTCTGTTTGTGGTCGAGATCGACCGACATAGCGACCGGTTTCTTGCGTGCGCGCCTCAGGATGTCTTCGAGTAGGGGGTGACGGGCATCCCTGAGAGAGATGCGCCCAGCGCCTTCGGCAGAGCTTAGAGTGGGCACGCAACAGGTGAAGTCGCGCGAGAACTCGGCTTTGGCGAAGAGCAGTTCCAGCACGCTCAACGCAGAGATCGACGCCGCGATCTCTTTTGCATGCTGCCTCAGTTGTTTAGAGAACTCCCGCAGTATGCGATGGATTTCCCGCAGTTCCTCTTCGCGGAGGCGGACCATCTCATTGTTCAGCCCAATGGTCTCCAGGGGCTCTACGAACACCGATTGTCCAGACCCGCTGGAACCGTGGATCACACCGTCCACCCGCCGTTCCCGGCCCGATACAACCGGCACCACCCAGCGATCGTCGCGAATGGTGACGAACTCTTCTTGCAAAGTGCCGTCGTCGCGATGGGCTCGCATGAACTTGGCCAACGAATCCTCAATCGATTTGCGCTGCCGCTCAGCATCGCGCCGCAGACGACCCAATGCCACGCTGGCATCGTCTGACAGAGTGCCATCGGGCAGGATCTTACCGCGCATCGAGTTCGCGACTTCGCGCAGATCGGCAATTCCAGCCGCATGATTCGCCAGCCTCGGATAGCGGCCCCGTAGCCCGAGAATCGCAGACCGAGCGTCCGCTGCGATGTCCAACAAGTGCGCGAGATCGAACAACTCGCGACCATCCAGCACGACGCCTTCGATCCGAAGACGCGCGACCAGCACGGCGGGATCGGCGTCTATATCGAAACGCAGACGCACGGCGCCGCCACTTGGAACGCCGCGATTTCCGCTTTCTCCAGAGCCGTAGGCGGTCTCACGGAAGTATGCGACGGCTTCGGTCAGGTCGGCCAAACCCGCTTCGATCCACGCGCGATCCGACACGGGCTGTAGCCGTTCCAGTTCGCCGCGGCCTAAAGGACTGCGTACGTAGCGACCCAGCAAACGCCTTAATGCTTCAAATTCCAGGGCGCTTTCTGTGAATGCAAGCTCGCCCACGCCGTTCGGGTCGTAACTATCGTTGTGCGGCGTCATAGGCTTTCTCGATCACGTCCAAGGTCCCTTCGGTCATTTGATACTTCTTCAGGTCCGCGCGCCGCACCCATTCGACATTCGCGGTGTCATCGCCAGCTTGTAGCCTGCCGCCCTCAACCTTGCAGACGTAGTCGGCCAACAGGTAGTGATATTCGGCCTTGCCCTTCGCGTCTCGCATGATGCGTTCGAATAATCCGAACATTCGAGTTGGCCTGACGCGTAGTCCTGTTTCTTCCAATACTTCTCGGCGTACCGCTTCTTCCAACGATTCTCCGGTCTCCACCAGACCACCGGGCAGCGACCAGTATCCTTTTAACGGGCTTCCGCCACGTTGCACGATCAGAATTGCCCCTCGGCCTTCGCGCTGTTTGAAGATCAGCGCCCCGACTCCGGGCAGCGGATGTTTCGGATAGCGCCGGCTGCCTTTTCTGGGCGCGGTAAGGGGAGAGGGCATGCGGATCTACTAAGGCAAGTATCCCACGCTGCCCTTGATTCCGAGCTTCACGCGATAGACTGACGTTCGCGCCGTTACGTAGAGTGTGCCGAAATCGGGATCGCCCCACGCGAGGTTGGAGGGTGTTTCGCTCACGTCGATCGTCCGTAGCAGTTGTCCTGTTGGGGAATAGACGAACACATTGCGCGCCGCAATATACAGGTTGCCCGCCTCGTCCGTGCGGATGCCGCCTGGTGCGCCGTCCATTTTTGCGACCACGATACGATCGTTCGACGCGACGCCATTGCGGTCCAGGTCGAAAGCGTGGACGTTTTGCTCATCGGCGTTGGTTACGTACAACAGCTTTCCGTCTGGTGACAAGGCGATCCCGTTGGGCCGCGTCTTCCAACGCGCGATAGCCTGCAACTCTCCACGCGAAGTGACGCGAAACACGCCATCGAAATCGAGCTCCCGTGTGTCTTGCTGATTGCCAAACGCGGGATCGGTGAAGTAAATATTGCCATCGCGGCGCACGACGATATCGTTCGGAGCGTTCAGGCGCTTGCCCTCAAAGCGTTCCGCCATCACCTCAATCTTGCCCTTCTTGTCGGTTCGCGTCACGCGTCGCGCGCGAAATTCACAGGTGTAGAGGTTGCCCTTGGTGTCGTAGGTTTGGCCGCTAATTCCACCCGCGTTGGTCGCGACCTCGGCCATCGGTTTGCCTGGCGCAACCTTCAGTAAACGGTCGGTTGCCGTGTCGCTGAACAGCAGGAAATCATCCAGCGACCAAACCGGACCTTCCGCGAAGTGAAGACCCTTCGCGACGGCTTCTATCGCGACTTGATTGGACTGTAGAGGAGTTGCGGGCTGTGCCGATGCTATTCTCACGCACAGGATTCCCGCGACCCAAATTCGGCAGCACGATGTGTGTCGCGGGTTCATAGCCTTTGCGCAACTAATGCTTTACCAAAGCGCTGGCGAAGTAAACCGGCTCGTTGCCCGGCTTCCACTTGATGTTGCAGCCGATGCTGGGCATCTGATTTGCGTCCGGTTGTGAACCCTTCAACAGTGCGTCCATGGCCGCGCGCAGATCTTTTCCGTCCACCGTCACATCGTTCTTTGGACGAGCACCGTCGAGTTGACCGCGATACGCCAGCTTGTGCGCGGCGTCAA
>JBDTUY010000053.1:0-15617 GCA_040007495.1 Acidobacteriota bacterium
GAGATGTCCTCACAAAAGTTGAAGACCAGACGATCAAAGCAATCGCCGACTTTCGCGTCGTTCTATGGGACAAAAAGCCCGGCGACCACATTCAGGTCAGCACCCGCCGGAAGCGCCGCTTTAGGTCCGCAGAAGTACGCACCTCTACTATCGAACTGGCAGCGTCTTCGCCAATTATTGGCAAGTGATCGGCTGCCGCTCAGGGGGCTGAAGTCTGGCCACGACCGTTGTATGCTGTGTAGACCATGACAACAAAGCATACAAAATGGTTTCTGGTGGTTCCCGTCGCCGTGCTTCTTAGCCTGACCACGTTGGTGGTTGCTCAACAGGTTAAGAAGATCGACGACAAGGTTCTCAAGACTGCGGCCAAGGGCACAGAGTGGTCGATGAACGGGATGGATTGGGGTGAGCAGCGCTACAGCACCATGACCCAAATCAATGCCGGGAACGTCAGCAAACTTGCACCTGCGTGGTCGTATGAACTCGGTCCTGGTGGCGGCAATCAGCAAGCGACTCCTCTCTATTCAAACGGCATCCTATACACTTTTACGAACTGGAGCATCGTTGCCGCTGTCGACGCGAAGACCGGCAAAGAGCTATGGCGCTATGACCCGCAGGCGGATCGCGCGATGACCCAGCCAGGAGCCTCTCGCCTGTGTTGTGGAGTGAATAGCCGGGGTATTGCACTTTATGAGGGGAAGGTGCTGGTCCCCGTGATCGACGGACGTATGCAGGCTCTGGACGCTGCGACCGGAAAGCTCCTGTGGTCTTCCTGGGCAATCCCGGAACCGAAAGCGGGCGAGATCTCGCCATACTCCATCACGATGGCGGCACGAGTCGCCAAAGGCAAAGTATTTATCGGCAATGCGGGTGCGGAATTTCCTCCGTTTCGCGGCTACGTTTCCGCCTTCGATGTAAACACAGGCAAGCTGCTGTGGAAGTTCTATACAGCGCCCGGCGATCCTAAGAAGGGCTTTGAGAATAAAGCGATGGAAGCCGCTGCGAGAACCTGGGTGGGCGAGTGGTGGAAGCAGGGCGGCGGCGGATCCATGTGGGACGGTATGGCCTACGATCCGGATGAGAACCTTCTGTATGTCGGAACCGGTAATGCAACCGTATGGTCGGCAGACGTTCGCAACGGTGGGAGGCAGGAAAAGAACCCGGACAATCTCTACGTCGCTTCGATCATCGCCATCAACGCGGATACCGGGCAGTTGAAGTGGCATTTTCAGTGCACGCCGGGCGATCAGTGGGATTACGACGCAATTCAGCACCTGCTGCTGGCGGATATAAAGATCAACAATCGTAATCGCAAGGTCGTCATGCAGGCGAACAAGAACGGCTACTTCTACGTCATCGACCGCACGAACGGCGAATTCATCTCCGGCTCCGAAATGTCGCAGGTGAGCTGGGCCACAGGACTCGACCCCAAGACCGGGCGTCCGAATGTTCACCCCGACGCGCTCTATTCTTCGATGCAGGGCGTCACCGTGTATCCGGTGCAAATGCACAATACTTCGCAGATGTCGTTCAATCCGAACACGGGCTTGATCTATGTTCCGATTGCCGTGGAAAACACCTTCAGTTTCGTGGCCGCGATGAGCTATATGGAAACTCCGGGTGCCCAGAACTTCGGACTGAATCTGGGCGGGGCGCGGGGCGGCATACCAATGAAATCGCCGCCTCCGCACGGACCCGAACGCAAGAATCCCGATGGCAGCAAAGTGACTGGAGGAATTCTCAGCGCCTGGGATCCGGCCACGCAAAAGGAACGCTGGTTTTCACCTGGCGGCGGACAGTCGGGTGGCGGCACTGTGTCCCTGGCCTCGAACCTCGTGATTCAAACGGTGAACAATGGACGCTTGAGAGCGTTCACCGCTGATAAGGGAGAAAAGCTGCTGGATCTCGCGTTGCCGCTCACGTCTGGGGTCGGCCCCCCGATGACTTACATGCTGGACGGCAAACAATACATCGCCCTTATGGCGGGAACCGGACCACCGGCAGGCGGCCGTGGCGGCGGCAAGGGAAAGGGAGGGCCACCGGCGCTTGAGCCGACCACAGCCGCAGCGCAAGGCAAAGCTATTCCTCCTCCGCCGCCGCCTCCAGGGGCGACGAACAACAATCCGAAACTGCTTGTGTACTCAGTTCCGAACTAGACGCGCTTCATAGATTCTTAGCTTGACCGCTCGTAATGGGCGGCCGAGGGCAAGCTATTGATCGTGATTTGGTTTGCGTCCTTATTGAGCTTGCATTGGATACGGAAGGCGGCCGTCGCTAGATGAACTGTCATCGTTAAAAGCCGAAGGCGGCGTGCCTGTTGTCTAGGAACGCCGCCTTCGTAAGTCTTGACCTCCGAAAAAAGTCGACTCTAGAACTCACAGAGCGAAGACCCGTTTGAGACGACTAGAAAGTCACCTGCTTGGCGTCTTCCATCAGGAGGCTGTGATAAACCGGCAAGGACCACCCGGCCTTCTCCAACTCTTTTAGCCTTGCCTCAAAACTCTTCACGTAGTTCTTCTTGTCCTTGTACATCGTCTTCAGCTTGTCGGCCGGAATCGGTACGACATAGTTGCTGAGTCCGCATAATAACGGTGCATCGCCAGTTTTGCCAGCCGCCGCTGTGTTGGGCGAGATGTACTTGTTCACTGCGAAATCGATGTACGGTGTGCGAATGCCACCCTTGGGATTGCCGTTCGCGTCCAGAGCCATGGGGGAGTTTGCCGAAGTCCCATCTCTCTCCACTCGCGGAGCACGCGGCGGTACGATGCCCTGGTCTACCCAGCGGAACAGATGATAGAGCGACACCGACATGTAGGCTTCCATCGGGAACATGCTCAACGGATTTGCGCAGGCACCCACCAGGCGCGGGTCGAAGCGCGCATCCAAGTGGCCCATCCCCGGGAACTCATAGATCCGGTACTGATCGCCAGCCGCATCGCCGTCCGGACGAACCGGGTTGTTCGTGCGGAACTCGTTCTGCGTCGGGACCTGAATCAAAGGCACGTCGGTCGGCGCAATGTTTCCACCATTGGAGGTCGCCAGGAACCCGTCATAGACGCGCTGCATCTCCGGCGTCCGATACACGGCGTGCGCCGGCAGGTAGTTCACCACAATCGCCGAACTGGCTGAGGTTCCCCACAGAATCTCCTTGCGCACTGCCAAAGTGCCCAACGGTCCCTTCTTGCTGCGAATCAATGCCCCCACCTGCGCCAGGATCTCGTTGGTCTGGTCGCCGGTAGCCTGCATGGAGCCGTAGCGTTCTTTGTTGAAGTCAGTGAAAAGATTCAAAGACGTGGTCACGATCTCCGCCGCCACGTGCCCGGACGTCATGAGGTAAATCGCGTTATAGCCATAGCCGTGCGCGTTACCCGAAAAATGCATCGGCTCGGTCATAACCAAGCCACTGAACTTCTTGTTGTCCGCAGGCCTTCGGATCGCCAATCGCGTTTTGTAGGGCTTGCCGTTCGCAGTTCCCGTAACAAAATACTCGTCGACGTTGTACTTGTAGGCTTCCGTCCCGTGACCGGTCCAGTGCGCCTTGCCGGTATCGAACATCGCGCCTGGTCCCGTGATCTTTTCAGATAGTATTGGCAGCGCGACCGCGGTCGGCTCCTTGGGCAGCGGGGCCGCCTGCGGACCGCGTCCGCCTCCCCCGGGTCCACCCTTGCCGCCCCCAGCTTTGCCGGCTTTAGCGGCATCCGGCGGTTGGCCGAACACGGGTTGTCGAACACCCACCACCAGAGTGGCCACCGCTATCACGGCTACTGCGATTCCTACATGGTTTCTACGCTTCACAAGATCCTCCAGGACACGATGATGCAACGTATATAGTCTACATCTCATCCCGGGTGGCCGGTCGTGGAGGTCATAACCTAAGGCACCGCCTGCTGGCGCAAAAATGGGCTTTGAATGCCACCCGTTTTGCAACCCCGCGATAATCCTGCGGCCCACGCCTCTGCTAAATCCGAACGGTTTCGGCCTCCACCGTTTGATTTGTCATGGGTGCGTAGGGCAAAACCGCAAAGAAGATACTGCCCTTGCCGGGCACACTGCTCACTCCGACACGACCTCCTTGCGCTTCCACTAGACGTTTAGTGAGCGCCAGGCCAAGTCCGCTACCGGGAAACGGTCTGGATAATCCATCCTCAAGCTGGTGAAAATCCTGAAACAACCGTTCCAGGTCTGCGGAGGCGATTCCGATTCCGTTATCCTCCACCTCCAGCCGGAAGGAGGAGCGATCTTCCAGAGTGACCCGGACTGTGACGATTCCGTCCGCGGCGGTAAACTTCACGGCATTCGAAATATAGTTCAGCAAGACCTGCCGCAGCTTCTGAGGATCCAGCAGTACTTTGTCGAGGGGCAGCCGGACCTCGCAGTTCAGGCCCAGGCGTTTTTCCGCCGCGAGAAGACGCTGCCCGAATATCGTCTCCTCAACGATTTCTGCGATCGAGGTCTGCACGGGACGAAACTGCATGGAACCGGATTCTACCTTGGCGAGATCCAACACGTCGTTGATCAAACCCAGAAGGTGTCTGGCATTCTGCAGCACGTGCTGGAGCAGCTTGAGTTGTGCGGGCGCAATCGGCCCCATCTTGCCGTCGACGACAAATCCTGTGAACCCAATGACGGCAGTTAGCGGTGTGCGCAGTTCATGCGAAATACTGGCGAGAAACGCGCTCTTCATCCTGCTAGCCATCTGCGATTGCCGGTATTGTTCCTCCAGCTCGATGTTTTTCTGACGAAGCATCCGTTCGGTATGTTGCTTCTGCCGGCGCATCTCTGCTTCGTCCAGTGCGCGTCTGACCGCCGGACCCAAGCGCAAGATGCGGTCTTTGAGCAGGTAGTCCGCAGCGCCTCGCTTCATGCATTCGACCACTGTCTCCTCGCTGACCGCGCCGGTTAGGACGATGAAGGGAATCACCAATCCACTTTCCTGCAATAATTCCAGTGCACGCAGCGCGTCAAACCCGTTGAGCTTGTAGTCGGCCAGGATGATATCTGGCTTACCCGTCAGCGCGCTCAGGTATTCGCTCTCGGTTTCTACCCGCTGGCATGCAGTCACGAAGCCGGAACGCCGCAATTCGCGGGCGACTAGATCGTAGTCCGCCGCTTCATTCTCAAGGATTAAAACCGAGAGAGAATCTGGCAAGGGATGGCTTCTGGACGGCATATCGTTGGTACTCGGCGAAACGTGAATCGTCTGGTCGAAGAGCTGTAATAGGCTGTGGGACATAGGCAAATTAGGAAGGGTCAGTTCACCTGTTTAGTTGCCTGAAGGTGACCATAGGTCAGCAGATCGGAGAGTCTGCGTAATCCGCTGGTGAATTCCTGCTCATTCAATATTCCAGAGCGCGCGTTTAGATCGCGCGCCAGCGTCGCGATCTGTGGATATCCCAACGCACCGGCGGTGCCGGCGCAGTCATGGAGGATGCCACTGGCCTGTTCCCGAAATAAGACGCCTCTGACCGGACTGAGTAGCTGCTCGATCTGCTGGGCGCAGGTCATCAGGAATTCGCCGTTACGCAGTTTTGCTTGCTCCGGCTGGGCCACAGGACTCCCTTGCGTGTCACCCCTTTTTCTGCCGTGCTCCAGCTGCTCTCGCACGGCAGCGGCAAGCGTCGGGGTGTCAATGGGTTTAGTGAGATAGCCGTCGCATCCCGCCGCGTACGCCTCCTGGATATTTTCTTTCATCGCATTTGCGCTGACCGCCAGAATGGGTAATTCGCGCGTTCGCGCTTCCATCCGCACCCGGCGGATGAGTTCCAATCCGTCCACCTCGGGCATCTGAATGTCGGTCAGCATGACGCCTGGCAGACTGTTGGACAACGCCTTCAGGGCTTCATTTGCACTGTCGGCCGTTTGCACCTTAAAGCCCTCGTAGTCCAACAACAACTCAAGCAACATGAGGTTTTCCGGATTGTCGTCGACCACCAGGATGGTTTCACGATTCATAGGCGCCGAGGTTCTTATCGTTTACATTGAATCCTCGTGTGAGGCCGGTTTTAGCCGATAAACGAAATTGCCGAGTTCAGAGATGTTTTCCTGACCTCTTTCATCAGGCAAGGGTTGATCTGAGTTGGTCATGGCTTAAGTGAATACAGGGAGATCTTAGGACGACTTTTAGGTGTCGTCCGCCACTGTAGTGGGGTGGAGATTCGCGCCTTGTTGGCAGACTCGCAACTCGCTCTATTGGTATTCGACATCTCGGACCAGACCGCCGCGCTTCCGCTTGTAGAGGTGGAGCGAATTGTGCCAATTGCACAACTGGCGCATCCTCCGGGCTCTCCGTCGGTCATTGAAGGGGTTCTGAATCTGGGCGGCGTAGCCATATCGGTGTTGCGTCTCGATCGGCTCCTCGGTCTACCCCTGCGGAATCCAGGCCTATATTCCATGGTCGTGCTGCTGAAGGGCGGACTCATAGGCGAAGGAACCAAGGGTCTGGTGGCACTTCTGGTAGACCGGGTGAAGGAGATTCGCTGGGTGCCGCAGGTAGCGTTGCTTCCGGTTGGCGAGGACGACTCCTTTAATGGATGCTCACGCGCGGCCGTGTTGGTCCTGGGTCAGCCCGTCCATGTTCTGTCGTCCCAGCGCCTCCTTCTAGCCCACGAAGCTCGGACACTGGCGGAGTTTCAGCAAATTGCGCAGCAGCGGCTTTCGGATTGGGAGGCACGTCCCCAGTGAGTGCGCTCTCCTTTTCCTCGGACACGCCGCTGGATGATCCGGGGTATTCGCGCCTGAAGGAATACCTGGTCAAGTTCACAGGTCTTGCGTACTATTCGGAGCGGGATACTGAACTTGCGCGTCTGCTCGGGCGTCGGCTCGCTGCCACGGGTTTACCGGATTGCACCGCCTATTTCAACCTTCTCCAACATCCGCTCCACGGTGTGACCGAACTGGATGCTTTGATCGCTGAGATCACGATTGGCGAAACCTATTTTTTCCGGCATCAGGAACACTTCGATGCTCTACGTGATCAAGTGTTTCCGGAACTGATCCAACGCAACGGGCGCACCCGTAGCTTGCGCATCTGGTGCGCTGGCTGCTCGGATGGATGCGAACCCTATTCGCTCGCCATCCTATTGAAGCGCGAAATGGCGGATCAGCTTGCCGGGTGGGACGTAACGATCCTGGGTACAGATATCAACCGCAACTGCTTGGCTCGCGCCCGCGAGGGACTGTTCCCGTCGTGGGCCCTGCGCGCTACGACGGAGACGCTGAAGGAGCAATGCTTCACCAAAGAAGGAAATTTCTGGAGTCTCTGCCCCCAGTATCGGAAAGGTGTGTCCTTCCAATATCACAATCTGGTTGAGAATCTCTCATCGCCGAACGCCAGCCTTTCGGAATTCGACTTGATCATCTGCCGTAACGTAATGATCTACTTTGGCCAGGAACTCATGCGGCGGATGGTCCTGCAATTTCATCACAGCCTAGTCCCCGGCGGCTGGCTGCTAGTTGGTCCGGCTGAACCCAATATGACGTTCTTTACGTCTTTTCGTTCGGTTCAGCTGCCCGGCTTGACACTCTACCAGAAGTCATCTGAGTCCGTGCTCCACAGTTCCCCGACCGTGTCGCCATCCTTTGCACTCCCGCTTCTGGTGCCTCCGTCCCCTGCGCTACCTCCACTGACGATGCCCCCGCCGATCGTGCCGAACAAAAGTCAGACGAGTGCAGAATCGGAGGTCGAGACTACGCTTGCCTTGGCCCAGCGTCATGCAGATACCGGCAGATGGGAAGAGGCAGCGCGATGCTGCGAGGGTTTGCTGGTTACAGATCCTCTTAATCCCCGGGTCCATCTGATTCGGGGGCTGATTTTTGAGCAGATGGGAAGGTTTGATCAAGCCGAGCAGTCGCTCCGGCGAGTCATTTATTTGGATCACCAATCCGTATTGGCGCGCTACTCCCTGGGACTGGTTTTGCAATCGCGAGGACAGGTGCATCCGGCCGTGCGGTGTTTTGAAAATACGCTGCAACTTCTTGACAGCGTTTCTCGCGACTACCGCTATTCGGATGCGGATGGAATTACAGCGGGTGAGCTTCGAGAGCTGGCCACGATGCACCTTGGCATTCTCCGGGAACAAATATGCAACGCGCCAGCTTAAGCCAAGGCCACATCGATTGGGAAGCGGTCCGTAGCGGGATGCAAGTAAATGAGCATGCACTGGAGCAATCGCTCACGCCTACCCGCCAAAGAATCGAAGAAGTGTATCGGAAGCGAGCCGTGCAGCTGGCCCAGATAGAAAAGCGAACCTCACTCACAGCCGGGTTGCCGGTGTTCGTGTTCCGGCTGGGGCTGGAGTCTTATGCGGTTGAGCTCAAATATCTTTCCGAGGTGCTGCCTTTGGGATATTGCGCGCCGATTCCTCGCTCGCCGGCTAAGTTCTTGGGGGTAATGAGTGTGCGCGGAGAGTTGCGGACGGTAGTCGATCTGCGGCAGGTCCTTGCACCGTCCGCCGAGGGACCGAACAACACAGGCTTTATTCTGCTTCTGCGGGTGGAAAGCGGCGAGGAGCAAATCGGACTCAAGGTCGACAGCATCGAGGAACTTCGCGAGATCCGGCCCGAAGAGCTTACAGGGCCAGTGGCGGGAAGCTTCGTTGCCGGATGCGCCTCAGGCCAGCTAACGATTCTAAATGTGGACGCGGTAGTGGCGAGCGTACTTGCCAAACGTGAATTCAGCAGGGAGCCATCTATTAAATGAAACTCGACATGAAAATTGGTACGCGGGTTCTGGCAGGCTACGGCCTAACCTTGTTGGTGGTCGGAGTGGTGGGCGTAATCGCCTATCGCAGTACCAATGAACTGATCGATAGCTCTGACGCTCGGAAGCATTCTTTCCGGGTAAAGGAAACGCTGGTTAGCGTTCTATCCACACTCAAAGACGCCGAGACCGGCCAGCGGGGGTTCCTGCTCACTGGGGAGGAGCGGTATCTGGAACCGTACAATGCGGCTCTGAAGTCGGTGGACCGCAGCGTTGACGGCCTTCAGGAGTTGACCAGCGACAATCCGAATCAGCAAAAGAGGATCTCGGGGTTAAAAACGTCGGTGGCCGCGAAGCTGGCCGAATTGGCTGAAACTATTCTGCTGCGCCGACAGCATGGCGAGCAGGCCGCCGTGCGACTGGTGCTCACCGATCAGGGAAAGCTCGCGATGGACAAGATCCGTGCTGTGTTGGGAGAGATGGATAGCGAGGAGAGTGACCTGCTTCGTCTACGGGATGAGCGTGCCCAAACAACGGCCCAGTCGGCGCTTGCCGCCATGGTGGGCGGAGGGGTATTGACGTTGGTGCTGATTGCGATCGTCGGTGTCCTCGTGCAGCGTTCCATCACGGTTCCGCTGCTTTCCTTCATGCAATTCGTAGGGAGAGTCGGGGAGGGGGATCTTACGCAGAAGGCTGCGACCGGAAGAGGTGACGAACTGGGTGAGTTGGCACGGCATTTGGACGAAATGGTGAATGGCCTGAAAGAGGTCGCCGGGCAGACAAGGTTTGCCACGGAGAATCTCAACGCCGCTTCGGCAGAAATTCTAGCTTCCACGCAGCAGCAGGCTGCAAGCACCGGGGAGCAGGCTGCGGCCCTGCAACAGACCACGACCACGATGGAGGAACTCACGCAATCTGTCGCGCAAATCTCTGAGCGAGCCAAGCAAGTTGCCGCTTCAGCAGAAGCCACCTCGCTTGCAAGTCACGCCGGACTGCAGGCCGTGGAGAATACCAGTCGAACCATGGAAGCGATTCGGGAACAGGCGGAAGCCGTGGCCGAGAACGTGGTGTCGCTTAGCGAACGAACCCAGGCGATCGGCGAAATCATCTCTACCGTCAATGACCTTGCAGAGCAATCGCATCTGCTGGCCTTAAACGCAGCGATCGAGGCCGCGGCGGCCGGCGAGCATGGGCGCAGTTTCTCAGTGATCGCGGGCGAGGTGAAGAACCTGGCCGACCAGTCGAGGGAGGCGACGGTGCAGGTGCGATCGATCCTTGGCGACATTCAGAAGGGTATCAATAGTTCTGTAATGCTGACCGAAGAAGCGGTCAAGCGGGTGGACTCGGGCAAACAGCAGGCTGACGTGGCGGATCGCACCATTCGTGAAATGACCGAGAGCACGCAGCAGAGCGTACAGGCGTTTCAACAGATTGTGGCGGGATCGAATCAGCAACAAATTGGCTTCGGTCAGGTAATGCAAGCGGTGCGGGATATCGGAACGGCAAGTCAACAGACTGCCACCAGCACACGGCAACTGGAACAAGCGGCGCTGAATCTAACCGCGCTGGCACAACAGCTTCAGAAGGCCGTGGAGAGGTACCGAGTCTAAGATGAAGGACATCCGGCAGAAACTGCTGGCTACGTTCCAGATCGAACATCGCGATCACGTCGAGCAGATCCGCTCGCTGTTGGCGATGATCGAAAAGACCGGCGGGCAACCGCAAGGTCCAGACCTGGATGAAGCCTTCCGGAGAGCGCACAGCTTGAAGGGAGCCGCACGCGCGGTCGACTTGCACCCGGTGGAAGGGCTGGCGCATCGTCTGGAGACTCTGCTGTCCCGTGTGCGCCAGGGATCCTTGCCGCTGGGCAAGGAGGTGACCAGTGTCGTCCAACAAGCGCTGGACGCCAGTGAAGATTGCGTGATGGCGCTGGGCGATCATCGGCCGACTCCCGGATTCCAGCCGGCGCTTCAAGCGTTAGAAAAAGTGTTGGGGATGGAGTCCGAGTCCTTAGAGCCGGTTATGTTTGAAGCGACGCCTGAGGCGCCCGTTGCCACATTCCAACCTCTGGACATGGTGCGGATCACGACCCAGAACTTCGACGGATTGCTGCGGTCGGCGGGCGGGTTTCTCGGCGAGACCCAACGCCAGACGCAACTCGCCGAGCAGCTTCATGCTCTGACACAGCACGTTACATCCATGGAGAAAGCGATCGAGAGTGCGCTCCGCCAACATCCGGCGACGTCAAACCCCGCGCACAGCCTTCATGCCTATCTCGATTCCTCGAAACGCCAAGTGCATGCGCTCGCGGGGCGGGCAAGATCGGTACGCCGTCTGCACCAGCGCAGCGCCTGGGCAATCAACCGTCTGGGTAAGCAGCTCCAGTTGGACGTCTGGCGGGCGCGCATGGTGCCATCGGAAAGCCTGTTGGAAGGCTACCGCAAGATGATGCGGGACCTGGCGCGCGATGAGGCGAAAGACTTTGAATTCCGGGCCATCAGCACCGGTGTGCACGCCGATCGCAGGGTCCTCGAAGCTCTGAAAGATCCATTGCTGCATCTGCTGCGCAATGCCGTGAGTCATGGGATGGAAACTCCGCGGGAACGCATCGCGAAGGGGAAGACCCCCGCAGGCATGGTCTCGCTTCGCATTGAATCGCTCGGCCAACAGTTAAAGATCACAATTGAGGATGACGGTCGTGGTGTCAATCTTGCCCGTACAGCCGAGCTAGCGACGCAGCAAGGAATTCTTTCTGAGGATGAGGCAGCGTCTTGTACCTCCGAACGATTGACTAGCATCTTGTTCCAGACAGGATTCTCTACGACTCCGGCTGTGACCAATTTGTCAGGCCGCGGCATGGGACTCTCGGTCGTGTACGAGACCATCCGGCGCTTGCAGGGAAGTGTCGAACTGTTACCGCGCGAGGGCGGCGGCACCACCATTCAGCTGCTGGTTCCTCTGTCTATTGCGACTCACAAGTTGCTATTGGTGAACTGCGGGGGGTATCCGTTTGCCTTTTCGTTGCATGCCATCGAACGCCTGCATCGCATCCGATTGAAAAGCATCACGACGCTTGAGGGTCGACCGGTCGTGCTGCTGAACGGCCGATCGGTTCCCATCGTAAGTCTGCATCAGACGCTGGAACTCAGCACGGCATCGGCCGCCGCACCAAACGGGAGCGAGACTGGCGTGGCGCCTGTGGTGGTGTTGCGCCTCAAGCGAGGATTGATGGCGGTCGCCGTCGACGGGTTCCTCTGGGAAAATGACGCCATCATTCAGGATCTCGGCTCCGCTGCACAGAAAGGAATTTCCGGTGCGGTTCTTTTGGACAACGGAGAAATCGCCATGGTGCTCAATCCTGAAGAGTTGTTTCATGTGTCCGCGCAGCGGCAGGCTTTCCCGATGCCGACCAAGCCAGTGCGTGTCAAGCGCCCAACCATTCTGGTGGTTGATGATTCGATGACAACACGGACCCTCGAAAAAAGCATTTTGGAAGCGCACGGCTATCTGGTTCGCGTGGCAGTGGATGGAATGGATGCGCTGGCGTGTCTGCGCAAAGAGACAGCGGACTTGGTGATTAGCGATGTGCAGATGCCTCGCCTGGATGGATTCGGTCTGCTGGAGACCATGAAAGGAGATCCAGAACTGAACAAGATTCCCGTCATTGTGGTCACTTCGCTCGGCCGGCGTGAGGATCAGGAGAGGGGGCTTCGCTTGGGGGCGGACGCCTATATTGTCAAAGGGAAATTCGATCAAGGTGAGTTGCTTGCGACGATCCGGCAGATTCTCTGAGTCCAACCAATCCTATGAACGCCGCAGATCCACTTCCGTCACCGAAGGAACCGCCGCTGAAGGAACCACCGCTGAAGGAACCAAAGATACGCGTCCTGATCGTGGAAGACTCGCTCGTGATACGGGAGTTTCTTGAATACATCATTGGTCAGGATCCCAGGCTGGAAGTCGTTGGCTCGGTTGGTAGCGCGGAGGAAGCGCTGCGCCTGCTGAACCCGGATTCGTGGAATGCGATTCGTCCGGACGTTATCTCGATGGACATCCGCCTGCCTGGGATGGACGGGTTCGAGGCCACTCAGCGGATCATGTCGGAAACGCCGACGCCGATCGTAGTGGTTTCTGCCAGCGTTGAATCCGAAGATCTGTGCATCACGATGAACGCGTTACAGGCCGGCGCTCTCGCGGTATTGGAGAAGCCCGTTGGCACGACTTCGATGGAATACGAAGCGGTCGCCTCTAAGCTCTGCACCCAATTGGCCATCATGAGCAAAGTGAAGGTCGTGCGCCGCCACGTATCGGCGAGCACTACACCGCGTTCGGAAAGGCGTGGCCAGGACTGGATGGGCGGATCGCATCCGGCTCCCTTTGTTTACTCCGATCGCAGTAGCTACAGCATGCTGGGAATCGTCAGTTCCACGGGCGGCCCTAACGCATTAGTTCGTCTTCTAGGTCAGCTCGGACCGAATTTTCCATTGCCCATCGCGGTGGTCCAGCACATCACCCCTAGCTTTCTTGAAGGATTCGCAAGCTGGCTAGATAGCGCGTGTCCTTTTTCGGTGGTGGTGGTCCGTGATCGCGAGCCTCTGGAAAGCGGAAAAATCTATGTCGCGTGCCAGGACCATCATCTTCGATTGAAGCAAGGCTTCGTACAAGTGGATGCCGGAGGTCCGGTTTGCGGGCAGAGGCCATCGGGCGACGTGCTCTTCGAGTCCATGGCGAATATTCTGGGCAATCAAGGGTTGGGAGTGTTGCTGACTGGCATGGGTGAGGATGGAGCGGCTGGATTGTTGCAACTCCGCCAAGCGGGTGGCTATACCATTGCCGAGGACGAGTCGACCGCCGTCGTCTACGGAATGCCTGCAGAGGCGGTTCGTCTGGGAGCGGTCCGTGAGTCCTTGCCGCTGCCTTCCATTGCGCCCAGGATCTTGCAAATGACCGTGGCACAGAAAGAGGTGGCCTGATGCCGACAGGCCTAAATGTATCGCCGGCTGCTGGGGAGCCACTGGTGACGGACGTTCCCCGGATTTTGATTGTCGAGGATTCCAACACTCAGGCGCTACAATTGCGCTTCCTGCTTGAAGAGGAAGGCTGGGAAGTCGTACATGCTCTTACCGCCGAATCCGCACTCGAAGAGCTGAATCGCTGCTCGCCCGCGCTCATCATTGTCGATTATCATCTTCCAGATATTCGTGGAGACGAGCTATGCCGGCACGTGCGCATTAATACAGTGACGCGCGGAATTCCGATTTTGATGTTGACCGCCGATGAAGCATTTGGCAGTGAGCCGGCGGGATTGGACAGCGGTGCTGACGATTACGTTTCAAAAGCAGTTCCCTCGGATGTTCTGATCCTGCGGGTACGCTCGCTGCTGCGCACTGCCAGCCTGCGCACTCAGGGACTTTCGGCCGCGGAGGGTAACTTCCGGCGTGCGAGGCTGTTGGCCATCGACGATAGTCCGACCTATCTCCAAGGCTTGGTTGACGCCTTGGTGCGTGAAGGTTACGAAGTGACCTCTGCCGCCTCTGGAAGGGAAGGGCTCAGCCTGATCGCCAAGCAGCCGTTTGATTGCGTCGTGGTGGACTTGGTCATGCCTGATCTGGACGGAATCGAAGTTTGTCGGCAGATTCAAGAGATCACCGAGGATCGGTCCATGGCGGTGATCATGTTGACGGCCCGTGAGACCAAAGAAGACATGGCTCGGGGCCTGGAGGCGGGTGCCGATGACTTTGTTGGAAAGTCCAGCGATACCACGGTACTGAAGGCCAGAATCCGGGCACTCCTGCGCCGCAAGTTCTTCCAGGAGGAGAACCGTCGCATTCGCGAAGAGTTGCTGCAAAAGGAGATGGAGGCCACCGAAGCCAGAGCAGCTCGAATCATTGCGGAAACACGGGCTGTTCTCGTAGAGGAGTTAGAGCGGAAGAACCGGGAATTGGAGACTTTCAGCTATTCCGTCTCGCATGATCTGCGTGCGCCGTTGCGGAGCATTGACGGTTTCAGCAGCGCGCTGGTCGAGGACTATAGTAATGTGCTCGATGCCAAGGGTCTCGACTACCTGCACCGCGTTCGCGCGGCAACGCAGCGTATGGGGGAACTGATCGACGACATTCTGCAACTGTCCAGGGTAGGTCGTGCGGACTTGCGGCGGCTGCCCGTGGATCTCTCCGCCATCGTTCGAACTGTCGCGAATACTCTGCAACAGGCAGACCCCCATCGCCATGTCCAATTCCTGATACCGGATGGAGTAGTTGTGGATGCGGACCGCCGTCTGCTGCAGGCTGTCTTAGAGAACCTGCTGGGCAATGCATGGAAATTCACGGCCAATACCACCGATCCCAGGATCGAATTTGGTGTGGCAAAACAAGACGGCATTCTCACGTATTTCGTGCAGGACAACGGCGCGGGTTTCAACATGGCGTATGTGAAGAAGCTGTTTGCTCCCTTCCAACGGCTGCATTCGGAAACCGCGTTTCCTGGCACTGGCATCGGTTTAGCGACCGTCCAGCGGATTATCGATCGCCATGGGGGGCGTGTTTGGGCGCACGGCACAGTAGATGTAGGGGCGACCTTTTTTTGGACGCTCCCGGAATCGGTACAAGAAAGGACCATATGATCCCAGAAGAGCATGTGATTCTGCTGGTGGAAGACAACCCGGACGATGTGGAACTGACGCGGCGGGCCTTTTCCAAATGCAATATCTTGAACACAATGGTGGTGGCAAGCGACGGAGAAGAGGCCCTCGACTATCTGTTCCAACAGGGCAAGCACGCGGATCGGGACACAGCCTTGATGCCGCACATGGTGCGGCATCTTTTTTTGCGGCGCGAGGCGGCCGGCTTTCAGGACGCGAAGTTTCAGCCGCCTACGCGACCCGGGATGAAACCAAAATAGTAGCTGCCCATCAAAATCA
>JBDTUY010000054.1:0-15580 GCA_040007495.1 Acidobacteriota bacterium
CTTACGCCACGCGTCGCCTCCGCTTCGTGCTCTGTGAGATTAAGCTTCGTTGAAATCATTTTGTGCCTCAATTGTTTTCAATTGTGCCATCATGAAAATAAAGGGTCCAGGACATAAACACGGTACGGGATCTTGTCCTGGAACAAAAAGAATGATTGATTACATAGCTCGGCAAGAGTTCCTTAGAGCGATCGACAGCGAATGGGAGCCGAGCCCACTTGGAAGAGTTGCGGGCGCTGTTCCGGATGTTGATGCATGGCTCGATACCTTGCCAGAATTTATGCGTCTACCTAAAAATCCACAAGGTGAGATTCTTGCTTGGCAAAAGAATCTTGAAAATCCGGTCTGGCCCTTCCGGTGGAGCGCCCTTGAGTCAGACCTTAAAGTCGAGGCCGTGGCGGCTCGTAGAGCGGTCCACGAATGCCTCTCGATTTACCCACTCCCGCAAGGCGCTGAATGGCTTCGCGATGTTGTAATACACACGATCGCCTATCGCAAGATTCAGCGGGCCGAGATTCTAGAGTGGGCTTACAGTCCCGACATACCAATAAAACCGGCTTCGATCTCGGTGCCCTACAAGGATCTGGAGGCGGACTTCGTAAACATCGCGAGAAGGATGTGGCGGCGGCGGAACAAAGAGATCTCATCGAAGCTAAGCTTAAGACGCACGAACACGAAGAGAGATATTAAATGGCTGGTGCGTTGGCTGAACGGAGAAAGCGATTCGCAGATGGCGTCTAGTAGATTCGACGATGGAACCATTAGGCGTGCGCGGGCGAGGATTGCCGAGCGAGTAGGCTTCACCTTAGCGGAAACCTTAGCGGCAAGGGACGACAAAGGCAGTCAAAAGCGGGTAATTGCCGTTAAGCCGAAACAGAGGTAAGTAGCTTTAGGATCACGTAAGTAGCTGATTCTACGAGAGCTATTGGTACGACTCTTAATCATTAGGTTGTAGGTTCGATTCCTACCGCGCTCACCATCCTGATTCCATATCATCCAGACACACGCGACCTTGCCAGGAGGTGTTGTGTCCACATATCACCCATCCAAAACGGTCTTGGGGCAGTTGCAAAGCTTCCTGCCGAATACATACTGCTGATGCGCTTGGGTGGGGGACCACGACGCGCGAATCGTCGCACTTCTGAGTACATCAACGCCCCGGAAATGTTTTACACGCGAAGGGAAGGAGATCGAACTTCTTCCTGGTAAGCTTTAGGATCATCGTCAATCCAGTAGATCCAAGGAGTCAGCATTTGTCTTATTTATTTTTTCCTTCGATGAGCCTCCACGGACTGATTTTGCTCACTGTTTTACTGTGGTGCCGGGTGGCGGCAGCGCAATCAGAGGCGACTCTTAAACTGGAAACTGGCAAACAAGTTTTTGAAGCTGCCTGCGCGGGATGTCATGGGATGGATGGCAAAGGTCAGCCGGTGTCGACGCTCGGGTTTGAACCTCCTGCGACCTTTCCTGATTTCACCGATTGCAACGGTTCCACGCGCGAATCCACACAGCAATGGTCATCGGTGATTCACGATGGCGGCAAGGTCCGCGCGTTCGCGCCTATCATGCCGTCGTTTGGGGATGCGAGTGCGCCCGCTTTGACCGATCAGCAGATTCAAAATGTAATTGGCCACATTCGCAAATTCTGCACGGAAGATTCTCATTGGCCTTCGGGCGATTTCAACTTCGCCAGGCCCATGTTTACGGAAAAGAGCTTCCCAGAAGACGAATTGGTTTTGATGACCACCTTCAACACCAATGGTCAGCCGGGGATCGTGAATAACATGATTGTTGAAAAACGTTTCGGAGCTATTTTCAACATGGAAACACGTTTTCGCGGGGGCTTCAGTAAAACCGCGGCGGGTTCTTGGACCGGCGCGGTTGGGGACACCAGCTTTGAGTTCAAACGTTCCATGTGGGTACATAATAAGACCGGTTCGATGTTGGCATGGGGCAACGAAATGATCATCCCAACCGGAGATCCCAACCGGGGTTCTGGCGGCAACGGGATGTTCATGTTGGAATCGTTTCTATCGTACGGCCAGATCCTGCCAAAGTCGAGCTTTTTGCAGGCTCAGGTGGGCGTAGAAGCGCCGCCCTTTCATCGGCATCAAAATCCAATGGAGGTTTATTGGCGTACCGATATTGGCAAAGCGTTCAACCAGTCCAGAGGGTTTGGCCGCTCCTGGACTCTCGCTCTGGAAACGGTGGGGGTTCGTAGCCTGGGCCCGAATAACCGACTGACCGTAGATTTAGTTCCGCAAATGCAGGTGACCCTCAGCAAGCGCCAACACATGCGTCTGGGTATGGGCTACAACGTACCAACGGTGAATATTGGCAATCGACCCCAACAGTTTATGTTCTATCTGTTGTGGGACACCTTTGACGGCGGATTGAAAGAGGGTTGGAAATAGCCGATGAAGCTCAGACTCGCAGGACCTTTCGTAATGGCATTGGTGATCCTTGGCTTGGGCTCCATTGCTTTGCAGAGTGCCGGTAAGAAGCCGAAGCCTGAGATCCATTTCCAAACCTCGGATCGATGCATGGCCTGCCACAACAGTCTCACAACTCCGTCTGGCGAGGACATTTCTTTCGGGATGAATTGGCGCGCCACCATGATGGCAAACTCCGCTCGCGATCCGTACTGGCAGGCTGGCGTCCGCCGGGAGACGTTAGACCACCCTGAAGCATCCAAAGCAATCCAGGATGAGTGTGCGATCTGTCACATGCCAATGGCTCGGTATCAGGCGCATTCGGAAGGTCGGTCGGCCGAGGTATTCTCCCATTTGCCATTCGACATGGATAAGCCGGAGGACCGACTCGCTGCGGATGGAGTGTCCTGTTCCCTGTGCCACCAGATCACGCCCGAAAAGCTCGGGACTCGAGAGAGCCTGGTGGGTGGGTTTGTTATCGACACGAGTAAACCACTTGGACAGCGAAACGAGTACGGTCCCTATAAGATCGACACCGGTCATCAGCAGATCATGCGGAGTTCCTCCAGCGGCTACCAACCCACCGAAGGAGAACACATTCGGAAATCTGAGCTATGCGCCACCTGCCACACGCTCATCACCAAGCCGCTGGGTCCTAAAGGCGAAGAACTCGGCTCCACCTTCCCAGAGCAAATGCCATATCAGGAATGGTTGCACAGTGATTTTAAGGAGACGAAAAGTTGCCAAGCCTGCCATATGCCGGTCGTGACGGAACCGACGCCGGTGACCCGGGTATTGGGCGAACCTCGGGAAGGGGTCTCGCGGCATGTGTTTGTTGGTGGCAATTTCTTTATTCAACGAATCCTGAATCGCTATCGAGCGGAACTGAAGGTGGAAGCCCTCCCTCAGGAACTGGAGACTGCGGCGGAACGTACCGTTCGTCATCTTCAGAATGAGACAGCACGGCTATCGCTAAGCGGCTTGGATCTCCGCGCTTCGCGGCTGGAAGCCGATATCGATGTGGAAAATTTAGGCGGCCACAAACTGCCCACCGCCTATCCGTCTCGCCGGGTTTGGTTGCACGTAAAACTGAAGGATCGCAGCGGGAATACAGTTTTCGAATCGGGAGCCTTACAACCGGACGGATCGATTCGCGGCAACGTTAACGACGCCGACCCATTGCGCTATGAACCCCACTATCTGCGCGTAACAGAACCTGATCAGGTGCAAATCTACGAAGGAATCATGTTCAATCAAGCGGGCTCTCCCACTACGGGTTTATTGAACGCACTGCGCTATGGGAAAGACAACCGTTTGTTGCCCAAAGGATTCGACAAGCGTACAGCGGACAACGAAATTTCCGTGCAAGGGGACGCATTGGCCGATTCCGACTTTCTGGGAGGCGGCGACCGAGTTCACTTTTCCATGGCGACTGGGAATAGTCAGGGACCGTACACCGTGGAAGCCGAGCTTTGGTACCAGCCGATTTCGTATCGCTGGGCAAATAATCTTAAACAGTACGATGCGTTTGAGCCAAAACGCTTTGTCGGCTACTATGAAGCCATGTCGGCGGGATCGGGGACTATGCTCGCGCATTCCACCGCGTCTCGTTAGCAAAATAGCTGCGGTGAAACTCGGAAGTGGTCGAGTAAAACAACTGGCAGAGCAAATGATTCTTAATCATTAAGTTGTAGGTTCGATTCCCTCGATGATCGAGGAAATCAGAACATCAAGCGATGCTGTCGAACACCCGTATCGGCCGAAAGAAAGCGTCGCTTGAGGACTGGCGGGAGCATCACTTTCACTCCCGCCATTCTCCCCACATCCGACGCTTCATCCAGTTATCTCTATCTGTCGGCGCTTCCTGCAGTATTTTTCGACCGCGGGTTGGGTCACGCGGCTTACGTCCAAGAGCGCAGTTAGTTGATTCAATCTACCCTCGAAGTAAGTCAGAAAGTAGCTGGAAGTTGTACTCGGACGCCGCGTGTCCGGAGTCATGGCAGGACCTTGCGAAAGCCGGGAATTTACTGAGGCAGTGCAAGGCGGATCCCCCGCCCTGTTGGACCCGGCGAAACCGCTGCAGGAGGCGTTCCCGCGCCTGCCAGAAGGACCAGACAGAGCAGGAACAGCAGCACCCCAAACTCCGCGAATGCATCAGGGAGGCCTAGGCTAAGGTCGGCAACATCACAGATCCAAACTAGCAGCGGGAATCGATTCGTGGACCTGGGAAAACTGCCAGGATACCCACTCGCGAAATCAACCTAATGAATCAAGCCTTGTTCGATGGCGTGTTTCGTCATCTCCGCGACGGTCCGGACGCCAAGCTTGCGCTTGATGTTTTCCCGATGGAAGTGGACCGTCTTGATTGAAATATTAAGAATAAATGCAATCTCTTTCGCCGCTTTCCCTTCGGCCACCAGTTGCAACGTCTCCCCTTCCCGCGAACTTAAACGCAACGCAGCTGCCGCCTTGGCCGGATTCTGAAAGTTATCCAGATCGCCAATTGACAGGCTCGGTGTTATATAGAGCTGCCCCTTCATCACAGTTTCAACGGCCGCCAGCAATTCCTCTCGCGCGGCAGATTTTAGAACGTACCCGGTGGCTCCAGCCGTCAACGCAGCCTCAACGTAGGCCGGGTTCACGTGCATCGTGACGAATAATAACTTCACTCCCGGCAGACTCTTCTTTATTTGCCGCGCGGCATCGACACCGTTGAGCAGAGGCATAGTAATATCCAGAACGATCAACTCCGGGCGCAGATGGACTGCCGCTTCGACCAAAGCCCTGCCATCCGATACATAACCGATAATTTCTTGGTTGCCGGCAAGGACCGCACGAATCCCCTCCGTGGTAAGGGCATGGTCGTCGGCCAAGAGTATCCGCGAGCGTTTCATAGGTCGGATGGCAACGGAACTTCCAGCGAAATTCGCGTACCGCCTGCACCGGCTGCACCCGAATTGGCGGAGATGCGAAGCTCCCTTCCAATCAACCGCGCATATTCTACGCTGCGCTGCCCGATATCGGTCCCGAAGATTTGTATCCGCGTCTGCTTGAACTTGTCCCCCAGTTCTTCCATCAACAGCATGGCGATGGAATAAACCTCCTCGCCCGTAGAACAACCCGCTACCCAGATCCGGATGGCGCTCCGGGCCAACTGCTTACCGGTGAGCTTGGACAGCACCTTCTTAAGGAGCGCCTGCAGGCATTCCGGATCGCGAAAAAAGCCTGTGATGTTGAATGAAAATATCTTCGGCCAACGCCACGGCTTATTCTGGACTTTTCCAGAGCACCAAAAGATATTTTGCGAGCGAGCCGATCTTTTTGCAACACCATCCGGCGGGCAATCCGGCGTCGCACCGTGGCCTGTTTGTACTGGCGGAAATCCACACCGATAGAAGATCGCAACACCGAACAGATCTTCTCCAGATCCGTGCCTTCGGGTACGTCCTGAGATGCCGACAAGTAGGGATGACGCGCCATGTTCGCAGGTTCGGCCGCGATGCGCTTTGGCGGCAGAATCGAGTCGACAACCCCCGCCGTGATCGCACTCATTGGCATGCCGGGCCATTGCGCAGTCTTCGGATCCTGCGCAAACGTTACTCCACCTGCCGCTTTGATGGCTCTCAACCCCAACGTTCCATCCGACCCAGTGCCAGAGAGCACCACTCCGATGGCTGCACGATGCTGTTCTTCGGCCAGCGCAACAGGCGAAGTCGTCGATAGGATGGCGCAGTCCGGAAGCCTCTGAACGCGACGCCAGCCAAAACTTCCCCTGCCGAATTGTCGTCCGCTTCTTAGGCGGAATTACATAGACATGATCCGGTTCCACCACCATCTGGTGGCGTACCTCAACCACCGGCATCTGGGTGACCTTCGAGAGTAACTGCACGAGAGCACTCTCATGCTGTGGTTCCAGGTGCTGGATCACGACGAACGCCATGCCGGACTTTGGGGCAAGCCGCCCTGTAACTGGGTGAACGCATCCAGACCTCCGGCGGAAGCTCCAATTGCCGCGATGGGGAATGAGGATAGTTGCCGCCGATTGAGAGCCTCCGCATCGCGGCCAGCCGCAGAGCCGCGCGAATTCTTAATTATTCTGCTCGGTTTCGGCAGTTGCGAACTCAGCGTCCGGATTTGTTTTGCCATATCATACGGAACAGAACAGCCTCTCAGAACTTAGCGGATTGTCCAGTCCATGGCATGTATCAACGGAGCCTGGTTCTGAGTAGAATCAAGCGATTGAGTGGAATTGACAAACGCTTCGGAGAGAGTAGGTGCGGATGCCTCAAATTCAGCAAGCCCTATCGCAACGTATTGGAGCACTTGAAAAAGAACTGAGAGCAGCTCTGGAGGAGAAAGAACAGGCCTTCCGTTATAGCTGGGTCAAGGGGAAAGCTCGATTTGAAACCGAAGTATTAGCGCAGCACAAGAACCTCAAGTCCGGACTTTTATCTTACGTTCTGGATTCGAGGATTCTCGCGATAGTCTCCGCGCCTGTCATCTATGGCGGCGTCATTCCGTTCGCCCTGCTGGACCTTTTCCTGTTTGTATTTCAGGGAATCTGCTTTCCGATCTACGGAATTCCGAAGGTAAAGCGCGGCGACTACATCATTTTCGATCGCGGCCATCTTAAGTACCTGAACGCTCTGGAGCGTCTCAATTGTGTGTTCTGTTCCTACGGAAATGGCCTCTTCGCGTTCGCAACTGAGGTCGCAGCCAGAACCGAACAGCACTGGTGTCCGATCAAGCATTCGCATAGACTTCGATCGCCGCATTCCCGTTATCCACATTTTCTTGATTACGGCGACGCAACACGATATCGGCAGGAATCAGAGATAGTTCGGAGCGACTTCGTCGACTTGCGCACGCTTACATCAATTGCGCCGACAGCTAAGACGGAACTGACGCCGGACAACAGAGACTGAGATCGATCCGGTTCGTAAGGCGATCGCCGGCTCTGTTGTACCGATCAACTCAAGGCGCTGGCACTTCGGTCGAGCAGGAGAAGACTTCCATCAGACGCGAAGCCGAAGGGCACTTGCGCTGTGCCTGCCATCCCAACACCCCCGCTAAGGTTAGAACCACAGCGAACGGAATTGCGCTGGACCTCAGCACGCTCATTTTCCAATCCGGTTTTTGCTTGGTCATCCGATGCAGTCCGCCTGCCAGAGCCGCCTGCCAAGCTGCTTCGGGAAGGATCTGTGGCGCGGCGTAGATCAGGTAGCCGCCGCTGCCAAGAATAGCCCCAACCAGCAGCACCAGTAGCAAAAGAATCCACCAGTCGTCACCATCGATATCTGGAAGATCGGGGAGACCAGGTAACCAACTTCCCGATAGTTGACTCCCGCCAGTACCGGTATTTAAAAGAGACGCCTGTGCAGGCGATCCGGAACCAACAAACTCGTCGCTATCCCAGGCACCGCTGGCACCCCCACCCCCCGATGATCCGCCACCAAAGCTGACGGCATCGCCGATGCCCGACCCGGAAGAAGATCCACCGAAGAATCCGCCGCTGCTGCCGTTCGTTCCATTCAGGAGACTCAAATCCAGGGCAAGTTTGGCACTCGTAACCCACCAAATCCAAATTCGTACCAGCACCAGAAAGACACCATAAGACAGCAACACCGCAATCCCGTAACGGAGCGGCATCGAATGGACGCCATGTAACAGGAGGAACCTGCTGCCTAAAACGCCGGTGGCTATCACGGACGTCAGGATCAAGCCCATGTGGAACCGGACGAAGTAGGTCTTCAGGACTCGTTTACGGTAGGTGTCTTCTTGCTTCCCCTCAAGCTCTGGATTATCAATCGGCACGATTCCTCTTGAGTTGCCGTCGTAAACGGCCTCTCAGATCATAGCCTGATTGATGACCGCCAGCGGTCATAGTGCCCAAGGGCTAGGCAAGGCAGTCGGATAGTTGACTTCGGCGCAGGAACTGAAGTTGGCCTTAGGCGGTCCTGGCACCCGCCGCCGTTGCTGCAGCCTGTTGAACTGGACGCTTCGGCACCGTTGCCTCGTCCACAATTACGCTCCCCAGCCCGAGCTTTGCTCGAAGCGCCACGTCGATGCGCTCCCGCACTTGTGGATTGGCTTTGAGAAACGTTCGAGCATTGTCACGACCCTGGCCAAGCCGTTCGCCCGAGTAAGCAAACCAGGAACCGGCCTTTTCCACGATGTCATTCTGCACTCCGAGATCGATGAGGTCGCCTTCGCGCGAGATACCCTCGCCATATAAAATATCGACCTCAGCTTCCCGGAACGGGGCCGCAACCTTATTTTTTACGATCTTGATCTTGGTTCGATTCCCGATGATCTTGTCGCCGTCCTTGAGTGCCCCGATCCGGCGAACCTCAGCGCGCACGGAGCAATAGAACTTCAGTGCCCGACCTCCAGTGGTGGTCTCAGGATTGCCGAATACAACGCCGATCTTTTCGCGAACCTGATTGATGAAGATGAGGCAAGTGTTCGTCTTTGCAACGGCACCAGTGAGTTTCCGCAGCGCCTGCGACATCAACCGCGCGTGCAGCCCCATAAAACTGTCGCCCATTTCTCCTTCCAGTTCCGCTTTGGGAACCAGCGCCGCGACTGAATCGATCACGATCACGTCGATCACTCCTGACGACACCATCGCACTGGTAATTTCCAGAGCCTGTTCGCCGTAATCTGGTTGCGATACGATCAGATCGTCGATTTTGACGCCAAGGTTGCGCGCGTAGGTCGGGTCCAGTGCATGTTCGGCATCGATAAACGCTGCGGTACCGCCAGCCGCCTGAGCCTCGGCAATCACGTGCAGCGCGAGAGTGGTCTTGCCGGAGGATTCGGGCCCAAAGATTTCAATCACGCGCCCCCGGGGCAAGCCGCCAACGCCCAGCGCCGCATCGACCGAAATTGATCCTGTCGAGATCGTGGTAACCGGCAGCGCATTCCGCGACCCGAGCTTCTGCACCGACCCTTGACCAAATTGTTTCTCCATCTGCAAGAGAGCTTGCAGAATAAGACGATCGCGGTCCTCTTTCCTGACCCGCTGAAACGGATCGACATTCTGGGAAACACTGCTTGAGTTCGATGGACGAGCTGAAGTTGACATGGGGGAAATATGCCTCGCCAAGTTGGTAGGCGACAGACCAGAAAAATCTCGTCCCATAATGGGACACCCCTTAAACCCGGTGACGGTTAAACCCGGTGACAGACGGAACGTTTCCGGGTTTCAAGGTTAAACCCGGTGACAGACGGAACGTTTCCGGGTTTCAAGGAAAGCTAACAAAACTGACCGAGGGAGCTTAACCGAGTCAAGCAGTGTTTAAACTAAAATCTTCCCTATTACTTCCGAGCAGAGCACCTTAAAAATTGTCGGATTCACCAAGTAACAACCCACGTAGCCCCTCTTCAAGTCTTCAGCCAAACGGTAAACGTTCCGTCTGTCACCGAGTTTTCTCAGCCAAACGGTAAACGTTCCGTCTGTCACCGAGTTTTGTCACCGAGTTTTTCCTGAGGGTCCCGGGAACTTTCCCAGCGCACGAGGTGTCCAAAGTTATGATCGGGATCTGCTCGTAGGCAGCCAGACCCAATGCCGTGGAGGAACGCAGAGAGATGAAAACATTCACATGGATCTTGGCCACGGCCGTGTTGGTACTGGCGCAGGGTCAAGCACAGGAACACAAGCTGGCGTTTGAAGTGGCGACAATCAAGCCAACGGACCCAGACTTCCCAGGCACAATGATCAGTGGCATGGGACCCGGCCCAAGCGGCGGTCGATTTACAGCGCGGGGGATTCGTTTACGGCAGTTGATCATTCTTGCCTACGCGGACAGTTCTAAGGGCCCTGTCGCACCCGGCGGCCCCGGCTTGCCTGTCACCGGCGCTCCCAGCTGGATTTCGACAGATCGATACGACATTGAGGCACGCCCCGAAAGCGGATTTACGCCGACCCTCGCGCAATCGCAGGAGATGCTGCGGACATTGCTGGAGGACCGATTCCACCTGAAAGCCCGCCGCGAAATCAAGAACGGTCCTATCTATCTGCTGGTGGTTGCCAAGAACGGCATTGCAAACAAGGCAGGGCTCAGAAAATCGGCCGACCAGTCGCCCGTTGTGGCGGCTCCGCCCCCGGGACAGGGACCGCCGGAGTCGCAGAGCGGGGCCACTCCGCCTCGCGGTTTGATGACGATGGGATTAGCGCAGATGCACGCCACCGATCAGACTATGGACGCGTTGGCAGGCATCCTAACTGTCTACGCAGATCGCAGGGTGTTCGACCGCACCGATCTGGCTGGACTCTACGACTTTGAACTTAAGTTCACGCCGGACCAAACAGCAAACGCCACCAGCCCGCCGCCCGGCGCTGCGCCGCCGCAGGTGGATCCAAATGGACCCTCGCTATTTACGGCCATTCAGGAACAATTGGGTCTAAAGCTGGAGTCCGCAACCGGGCCCCTAGACTCGATTGTCGTGGAGGCGGTCGAGAGGCCCACGGCAAACTGAGATCGCAACGCCTCAGGTAGCACGTCACCTGCGCGTATTTCCTGCTACCTAGCTCCCCGGGCATAGGTAGGTTCCGTTTTAGGTGCCGAACCGCTCCCTAGGGTCACGGCTCAGTAACGACGTGCACTTCGAAGAATGTTGGAAAACGATACGGACGAGGCGGCTGCGTTCTAAAACAGAAACGTTCCGTCTGTCACCGGGTTTTACCGTCACCGGGTTTTACCGTCACCGGGTTTTGTCGTCACCGGGTTTTGTCACCGGGTTTTAGATAGGGCAAAACGCAAAACGGGGACGGGATATCCTTTCACTTTATTCATGCAGCGACAGTTGAGGCTCCTCCCGCAGTTAGCGGCTTCGGGCCCGTTTCTCACATTCTGCCGGACCACATAGCTCCTTTCCCTCCCGCGCCTCCCGGAAAATCCTTCTTCGCGGAGGCTGTCCTCCATGCTAAACCTTCACTGAAGGAGACATCACGCGCCCCTATAGCAAATCACGGTTAGAAACATCGATTCGCCAAACGAACCCATTTCGGCTCGGCCATGCGCGGTCCAGGATGCTCGCGAGGGAAGTTTGCAGGGTTGTGAAGTCGCGTTCTCGCCGTTCCATAAGACCCCACGTTATCGCACTCGGAAGTAGCGGAGGCTTACGGCGTCGGCAAAATTGCCGACGTTGCACGCCGAAGCGCGTGCGCCACGGCTAGGCAGCGATGATCGAATCAGCTATCGCTTGGCGATCTGATCGAGTAGATCAAAGAACGTTGGGAACGATACCGACGCCGCGGCTGCGTCCTGAATTGTACACGGGCCGTCGGCTGCCAGGGCTGCGATGGAGAATGCCATGGCGATGCGGTGATCTCCGGCGGATTCTATTTCGGCTGCATGCAGTTTCTGTTTGCCGGGGACGTGGAAGCCGTCGGGTGTGGTTTCGATCGTGACACCCATGCGGCGCAGGCCTTCGGCTACGGTTTCTATTCGGTCTGTTTCCTTTACTCTGAGTTCGGCTGCATCGCGGACCGTTAGGCCACCTTCGCTGGTTGCGCCAAGGACCGCTAGCGCCGGGATTTCGTCGATCAGGGCTGCGGTTAATGCACCTTCGATCACGCCTCCGAGAACCGGGGCGGCAAGAGCGGATGATGCGCTGCGGCGAAGGCGGAGGTCGCCCATTAGTTCGCCGCCGATTTGTTGCAGGTTGACAACTTTGATGGGCGCGCCCATGCCGACCAGAAAATCGAGCAGGCTGGATCGCGTGGGGTTCAGACCGACGCCGCGAATCGCCAGGTCGCACTCCTTCGCCATCAGCGCGGCTACTAAAAAGAAGCAGGCTGAGGAGAGATCACCTGGGACTACTAGTTCACGGCCAATTAGCGGCTGACCGGGACGGAGGCGAACCGTGCGGCGCTCGACTTCAATATCGGCACCGAACTCACGCAGGGCGATTTCGGTGTGGTCGCGGGTTTGGACCGGCTCTTGTACGACTGTGTCGCCGCTTGCGAATAATCCAGCGAGGAGGACGCAGCTTTTGACCTGAGCGCTCGCCACTGGGGGCGTGTATTCGATCCCATGCAAGGGTCGCCCGTGGATCACCAGAGGCGGGTAGCGGCCATCGCGCAGTTCGATGTGCGCGCCCATCTGCGTGAGAGGTTTGGTCACGCGGTCGACGGGACGGCGGGTTACCGATTCGTCGCCGAACATGCGCGAGGTGAACTCTTGCCCCGCTAGAATGCCGGTCAGCATGCGGGTGATGGTGCCAGAGTTGCCGGCGTCTAGATCGGAGGTCGGCTCGTGCAATTCCCCGCCCTCGACGATCGTCATTAACTCTTCGGCCTTATTGCCCTCGTCGCCCGGTCGCGACACACGAGCGCCGAGCGCTTCCATGCAAGACAGCGTCGACTGGCAATCGGCACCGGTGGCGTAGTTTAAGATCCGGGTGGTACCTTGAGCGACCGCGGCCAGCATGCCGTAGCGATGGGAAATTGATTTATCGCCGGGGAGGACGACGATACCGTCAATAGCTCGGGCGGGGGAAATGGTTCGGTCCACTTGGTTCATTTGGAGAAATTCCAGTGTAGCGAGTTCGCTGGGAACGAGTGGCGCAGCATCACAGGTAAATGGACCCAATCCTGAATGGAAGGCGGGTTCTGAAACCCGCGCCGGGAACATTTCCCGGTCGTTGTTGCACGACCGAAGGGCCGGCTTGGAACTGGCTGCGGGATTCGGATCCCGCCTTCCAGTTGACGACCGAGGGACGGGATGAAAGCCCCTCGGCGTTTATAATCAGGTGTGGCAACCAGCCTCACTTCAGAGGATCTTACGTGAACCCAACTGTCACACAAGCCTGGTACGACCTTCGCGATCCTAACGATCCTCAACTGGACGCGCTGGCGGAGCGATTTCACCTGCACCCTTTGCACGTCGAAGACTGCCGCCACGGGAACCAAAGGGCCAAGGTGGATGAAAGTCCGGGTTATATTTTCGTCGTTCTCAAACCGGTCCACATTACGCCAGAAGGGGATTTGATGATCACCGGATTCAATCTCTTCCTGGGACCGAATTTCCTGATCACGGTGCAGGAGGGTCCCTGCGGGTCGGTTCGCGCGCATCTTGACCATCTGGAAACCACCAGCGCCAATGCCCGGCCGGACCAGTTGTTCTACAGGATCGCGGACTACATCGTGGACGCATACGCGGAAGCGCTGGATTGGTATAACGATACGATCGACACGATTGAGGATGAGGTATTGGAGACGCCGTCGCCGACTCTGCTGCAGAGGATTTTCGCGGCGAAGCGCGGCTTGGTGGAACTGCGACGCATCCTGGCCAACACGCGCGATGTCAGCAGCCATATTCAGCGGCTGGAAACCGAGCTGATTCAAAAAGATCTGTGGCCTTTCCTGCGCGATTTGTACGACCACTTGGCTCGCAACCTGGACATGGTAGAGATGCAGCGCGACATGCTGAGCGGCGCAATGGACATTTATCTATCAAGCGTCGCCAATCGCACTAATCAGGTGATGAAGGTACTGACGATCCTAAGTACGATTGCCCTGCCCGCCGTTATCGTTTCGGGGATTTACGGCATGAATACCAAGGGTCTGCCGTTCATCGATTCGCCGTACGGCAGCTTCATCGCGTTCGGATTGATGGCGACGTGCACCGGGTTGCTGCTGTGGATGTTGAAGAAGTTCGACTGGCTTTAAAGAGGGGGCGGGAGCCCCAGTCCCGTTGCCAGCCCCTTGGCTGGCTTGTGCAATCGCGATGAAGTAGGTCGAGGCAGGGCCTCGACGCGGGACTTGGGTCCCGCCCCCACTCCGCTAGTCGGGCATCCGAACTGGAATTACCTTGTTTCCATGCCGCCGATAGACAAGGAAGTCCGCGTCAAGCGTGAATACCTCAGATCGCGGATGCAATTCTGACAAGCGTACGAGACACGCATCTGCCAGTGACATCGGCCGATTTCGATAGCGGTGCATCAGAGCACGCAGATCGCTCTGCTGCTCCTGAACATTGATCGCAATCTGAATGGCTCCGCGCGCTAAAAAGGCAAATAAGGCGTCGGGAGATCGGCCCTCGCGCAACAGAAGGAACGTGGCCTCAGTTAGAACTGGCTCGCATGTCAGCACGGGTGGGCGCAGAGTTTTCCATTGCGCGACAGCCCACTTGTGATGCTCGGAAGCGGCAGCCAGGAGACTGACTAAGGGACCGGTGTCCAACAGAACCGTTCGACTCACCGTCGGCTACTTACCAAATCCCTCGAAATATTTCGGGTTGGTAGCTAAGTCTTTAGGAGTACCTTTTATGCTTCCCACGAGATCGGACACGAGGTCATAGCAAGACTGAGCGTTGGTCGATTGTGGACGTAGTGTCTTCTCAATGCTCGCGCGCACCAGGGCTGATTTCGTGACGTGCTGCGCTTTGGCTGCGCGGTCGAGTTCCTCAACCATCTCGTCAGGCAATCTCAAGGAAATGGTTTGCATGGTCCCAGCGTATTACACGGCGTTCTTGAGCGCAATACACCTCAGCTTGGCACCAATAAAAAAGGCCTCCCGGATTCCCGGAAGGCCGTGTCCACCAAACTCTTGAGATCTTTTATTCGCCAGCCGCCAGACGTGCCGCCATTAACGCCTGCTGGGGAGCTACGATTGCTTCCATCACGTCCGTCGTGATTTTGCGCAATACTACCCTCGCGAAGCCTTGGGCGGCTTTCGGCACTGCGAACTCGTGAACTTCCGCGCGTCCGGGGCGAAGACCGTACACGGCCCACACGCCATCGTCCATGCGTTTTCCCTTGCTGTCTAGAAACGACACCATTACATAGACCGTTTCGTATTCATGAGCGCAACGGCTCACGGCATCCACGTAATAGCGAGCCTCCGTGCTCTTCACCATCTCGCGAATATCCAAGCATTGCGACAGGTTCTCCGAACGCGCTGGCGTTGCGGAAAACACCAACAGTAAGAGGGGGATTAGCTTACCTAAGTGTTTCATCGTATGTCTATCGGCTTTCCTCGACCGAAGTTTAGGTCGAGGTACTAGCATAGTACTTTTCTGACAGTAATAGGTGAGGGCATATGTCTATTTTTATCAATCACTTACATTAAAACGTGAAGGCTCGAAAATGTTTTCTACGGCGGAAGAGTAGTACTTTCGTACTACCAGGGGATAGAGAGG
>JBDTUY010000055.1:0-15460 GCA_040007495.1 Acidobacteriota bacterium
GAATAGCGATCAGGTCGTCTTTGATCAAGGCACACAGCATAGAGAGATCCGCTTTCATCCGCCGAGCTTGACGGAAACCGTTGCTCGCGATGGCTCGGCTGGGGCGCTGCAACTGCTTCGGTCGGTCGCGGGGCTGCTGTTCCTTTTGACGTTGGTATTGGCCGCTCGCGGTAGTGTTGAGGCTGCGATCTTGGCGCTGGTCTTCTTAGCTGCACAGTGGTTGGCGCGCCCGATTGGCGGGTTCCTGCCTGCTGGACTCTCACCGCAATTCCTTGAGATGGTGATCGCGCTGACGGTCGCGTATCTCGCGGTTGAGGTGGTGTTTCTGCCGGAGGGTCGAGCCCGTTGGGTCATCATTCCGATTCTAGGCATCATTCACGGATTGCCCTTTGCCGCGTTTCCTCCGTTCTATCTGGTCGGCGCGACGGTGGTGCAGGTCCTGATTTTGATCGCCTTGATCGTTGGAGCGGGTCGACTGCCTGGTGGCTGGCGTCGCTATGCGGCGGGCTTCGCGGGAATCGCTGCGCTCGGTTGGTTCGCGCGGCTGCTGATGGCGTAAACACTCGCATCCCCTAGAGTTTGCCTGAACAATCGCAGCGTGCTTTTTGTCGATGCCTGCTACTGTCCGGGCACATATGCTGGTTGTATTTGTGCACGGCTGGAGCGTTCGTCACGCGGACTATGGCGCTCTGCCCTCTCGTTTAAAACAGTTCTCGGACACCGTCGACGTCCGTCTTTCCGACTACATCAGTTACTCCGATCAGGTCACGATGGATGATCTGGTGCAGGCGTTCGAGAGAGCTCGGCTGGCACAGTTCCCGGATCAGGAGTTTGCCTGCGTCACGCATTCAACTGGCGGGCCGGTGCTTCGAACCTGGTTGACGAGACACTATGCGGGTGATGCAGCGGGCCGATGCCCCTTGACGCATCTGATCATGCTGGCACCTCCGAATCATGGGTCGGCGTTGGCGCAGTTGGGCCGGAGCCGCTTGTCGCGGATGAAGTTCTGGCTGCAGGGCTGTGAGCCTGGGGTGAAGATTCTTGATGCGTTGGAACTGGGTAGCGATGCGAACTGGCAGCTGAATCTCGCGTCGTTACAGATCGATTGGGCGGCTCGCGGAGTCTATCTGTTTGTTCTGGCCGGCAGCGCTATTGACTCGGCGTTTTACGATCATCTCAATAGCTACACCGGAGAGCGAGGTTCGGACGGCGTGGTTCGCGTGGCGTCCGCCAATCTGAACTTCTCGTCGCTGCGTCTGGAGCAATCCGAAGCCGCGCTCGTGGTGAAGAATGTCGCGAGGTCGCCCGAAGCCGCTACCATCATTCTGCCCGAACAGTCTCACTGTGGTTCGGCGAAAGGGATTTTGGCAGGGATTCCGCCTGTTGCTGGCAGTCCGGTCGTAAGGTGGGTCGAACGATGCCTGAAGGTGGCGACGCCGGATGGGTATGGGGAAGTTGTCGCAGAATCGGAAAAGACGCATGAAGGAGTTCACAGTCCCTGCTCCATGATTGCGTTTCGCGTGATTGATTCGCGCGGCATGCCTTTGGAGGATTACGATCTGCTGTTGACCGGGGGACCTGATTACAGCCCGGACGAACTTCCCAAGGGGTTCTTCATGGATCGGCAGCGCAATCAGCGATTGCCGCACGTGCTGACTTACTACCTGGACCACACCGCGATGTCGCGGAGTCCGCAACTCGGGTTTCGCTTGATCCCGCGTCCGGACTCAGGTCCCGTGCAGTTCGCATGTGCGGAATTCAAAGGTGACTTGGCAACGGTAGAAGCGGTGCTGGGTCCGCACCAGACGGCGCTGGTGGAGATCGTACTGGAGCGGCGGCTGGAGCCTAGTGTGTTCAAGATCTCGGAGATGGAACCGCCATCACATCCATAGCCGGTTGAGAACCGGCTGCGGGTTTGGAACTGTTTGGAACCCGCCTTCCTTCTAGCGATCTGACCAAACTAGCTGTGGGCTAACTCGCGGCGGGCGAACTGGCGCAGTTCCTGGCCTGCTGGAAGCGTCATCCGATCTTTCGGTGCCAACAGTTGGAGTTTTGCGTTGAAGGGTCGACATAGCCCAGGCAACAGGAATAGTTCGCTGGACGCCAATTCCTGCTCCACCGCGAATCTCGGCAAGACTGCGAAACCGACACCGGCCATGGTGCACCTCTTCACTGCCTCCGTGCTGCCGAGTTCCAGCGTTCGGAAATGCTTGTTCTGGCCGAGAATGGCCTGTGAGTAGGAAAGATGATACCCATGCACGGTGTCGCACAGCAGCATCTCACTTTCCTGCACGGCACGGATGTCGAGCTGGGCGCTGTCCGCAACTGAATACCCCAGGAGAGGATGACCGGCTCCCACGACTACGACGATTTCTTCGTCGGAGATCACCTCTACTTCTACGCGATCTGACTCAAGAGGTTCGTCGATCACAAACGCTAACTCTGCCGCTCCGGAAGCGACTGCTATGATGTGGGACTCCACATCGGGATTGGATAGGATCGAAAGCTGCACGTCCGGGTAGGTATGGCGGTATTGCTGCAGAACTTTGGGAAGGCGATAGCTGAGCAGAGATTCAGGCGCACTCAGATGGAGCACGCCGGATGGATTCTGCGGCTCATGAATCAGGACCTTGGCCTCGGCTTCCAGCGTTAGCAAACGGCCAGCGTAGTCCAGAGCACGCCGGCCGGATTCGGTCAGCGCGACGCCGGTCCGGCTCCGTTCGAACAAGGTCCGGCCAAGCTCCTGCTCCAATGCCTTGATGTGCGTAGTGACGTTAGATTGCGAATAGCCGAGCTTCGCCGCTGCGCGTGTAAGGCTGCCGGTCGCTGCAACAACCTGGAACGTCTTCAGCTTGATGAGGTCAAGCATAGGGCACCCATTCTTTTTATGTGAGCCGCTTTCTCTCAAACGCAATTTTTAGGAGGGGCGGCGTGATAAAGGTAGTCAGCATGACCATCAGCACCAGAGCCGAGAATGACGTGGGAGACAGAATCGGCCGGCCTGCCAGCATGAGTGTGCTGCCAAGTCCAGCAAAGATCAGTCCGACTTCGCCACGAGGGATCATGCCAACGCCGATCGCAAGCCGATCGGTTCCCTTTTCCAGCACACCCAACCCACAAATCTGTTTCCCGACGATTGCGACGAAAGTGATGGCGGCGGCAAACGCAATCACCTCAGCAGAAGCAAACGTCCTTAGATCGACTCGGAATCCCATCATGACGAAAAACACTGGGACGATCAGGGTCGTAATAGGTTGTAACAATTCTTCAACCTTCCGCTCGCCCCGGTCGCGAAATGGCTGGTAATGCACTTCTTCCAAAACCACGCCGGCAGCGAAGGCTCCGACGATTGGCGCTAACCCGACCAAGCCTGCGAGCGCAGCTACGATCATACAGAAGCAAATGCAAACGGCCAGAAGAGCTCCTGCAACCTTCAACCGAGCGGCGTAGTGGAACATCCGTTGGGCGAAGAAGCGTCCGATCAACACAGCCGCAACCAGGAAGATGGCTGCTTTACCTACGATCAGGAGAATTGTGGGCACCGAAACCGATCCGCTCGATTGACCAGTCGCGGCCGTTACTAAGCCGCTTACGACCGCCAACACAACAAGTCCGATAACGTCGTCGGCCACGGCAGCGCCAAGAATAATACTAGCCTCCCGAGTGCCGGACTTCCCCAGATCCTTTAAAACACGCGCCGTGATACCGACGCTGGTTGCTGTTAACGTGCCGCCCACAAAAAGATGCGTCAACCAACTACTATCCGGGAGGAACCAGGCTGAAACGGAATAGCCTAAGACCATGGGGACAATTACGCCCAGGGTAGCCACAATCAAAGATGACCATCCGACGGCAAGCAATTGCACCAAATCGGATTCGACGCCAACTTCAAACAACAACAGAATCGCGCCGACCTCCGACACGACCCGAACCATCGTGCTGTCCCCGAGCGGCTGGAGAGCGGTAATCCCAGCGAGTCCGAGGTTCCCCAGCACCACGCCAATCAAAAGCTCGCCCAATACCGGGGGTTGACCGAGCCGTCCGAGGATCTCGCCGCCGAATTTCGCGGCGGCGATGATCAAGGCGAGCACTAAGATCGACTGCCCAACCAACTCGCCGATGTCTACGGGAGGTGTCAGAGGGCGCTCTCTCCCCGGTCCCCATTACGGATGCGGACAGACTGCTCTATGCTGGTGACGAAAATCTTGCCATCGCCGATCTTTCCGGTCCTGGCAGCGTTTTGCAGTACGTCAATCACCTGCTCCACGCGCTCCGCTGCCACAACCATTTCCAGCTTCACTTTGGGCAGCAGATCTACCTTATATTCATGGCCACGGTAGACCTCTGTATGGCCTTTCTGCCGGCCATGTCCGCGGACCTCAGAAACGGTGATGCCGTTGATACCGGCACCGATCAAGGCGTCTTTCACTTCGTCCAGCTTGTACGGCTGGATGATGGCTTCAATTTTCTTCACGCAACCCTCCGTTCCTTATTCTTAATAAGATTCCATACCGTGGCCAGAATAACTCCGGACACTACCGCGATTACCGGCGCTCCGACCCTGAGCAGCGAGCCACCCACGATGATACTGGCGCCAATGAACAGTTTCCAATTCATAGTTCCACCTTTATGGAGAACAGCATTTACTTTGCGAGCACCACGACCAAACAACTGATCACTCCGAGTATGGCAAACGCGATGGTCGGAGCTTTCAACGATTTGTTCAACTCGGGCCGCTGCGAGCCTTCGGAGATGAGCCGCCGAATCTCCAGCAGTTGCTTACGGGCCATATTTAATTCCCAACCGTTGCCTGCCAAATTAACGGCCTTCAACGTTTCCTCTTCGGCCTTGGGAAGCGCGCGGACCCGGTAATACAGTTCCGAAAGCTTCAGTTGTCCAAAGAAGTGGGTGTCATCTAATTCCACAGCCTTTTCGAGCGTTGCCATGCTCCGGTACACTTCAAAATTCATCGCGTACGCCATGCCCAGGCAGGTTCGAAGGTCGGGAGAGGTGGGATTCTGTTCACAGGCCAACTGGAGCGCCTGTATGTGTCGGGCCAATTCCACCTTGGAAACCGTCTGCGGGTCGCGCCACGGAGTCGGAAGTCGGCGGATTGGTGTGGGAACCACGCCCGCCGTCCCTAGGAAAGGGACGACGGCCGAGGTTGAACGAAGTTGCAGTGCTGCGGTTGCCATTGGTTAAGATCCCGCCTTGATTTCAAATTCGGGATAAGCAAGCGCGCCCATTTCGGGTAGATCCATGCCGCCGAGCTCAGATTCGGCACCACAGCGCTGTCCGACAAACAGATCGATCACCCAGTTGACGGCGAAGGCGAAGGAGAAAACAAACCCGATCAGCGTGGCGCAACCAATCAATTGGGCTACCAATTGGCCCGGATCGCCGTAGAACAAGCCAGTGACGTTTCCAGGAACACCGCCCCACGACCCGCCGTAGTTGCTCTTCCCGTCGGCAAACAGCCCGACGGCAATCACACCCCACAGCCCATTTACGCCGTGGACCGAAATCGCGCCAACTGGATCGTCGATCTTCATGATGCGCTCGACGAATTCAACCGCGAGACAGACCAGAACTCCGGCGATAAGGCCGATGACGACCGAGGCAACCGGGTTGACGAAACCAGACGGCGCGGTGATAGCAACCAGACCAGCCAACAGTCCGTTACCACTCATCGACGCGTCCGGCTTCCCATATCGCATCCACATGTAGAATAGCGATCCGAAACCGCCAGCCATTCCCGCTAGCATCGTATTGACGGCTACACTGCCAATTCGCAGACTGCCGCTGCCGGATGCTCCCAGGGTAGAGCCGGGGTTGAAGCCGAACCAGCCAAAGGCAAGAATGAAGCAGCCGGTCAGTACGATCAGCAGATCGTGGCCAGGCATCGCGAGGGGTTTGCTGTCTTTCGTGAACTTACCGATGCGCGGCCCTATAAGGATGCCCATCGCCAGTGCTGTAATGCCGCCCACGGAGTGAACCACTCCGGAACCGGCGAAGTCGGAATAACCGTGACCCAAACCGAAGTTTGCGCCCAAGTTCGCCAACCAACCGCCGCCCCATGCCCAATTCGCGAACAACGGATAGATGAACGCGCCCATCACGAAGGACGAGACCAGGAAGGCCGCATATTTCCAGCGCTCAGCAGCCGTGCCGGTAACGATGGTGAGAGCTGTATCCATGAAGACCATCTGGAACAGGAAGATCACCATCACCATGACGTCATAGCTGTGATTGTGCGTCAGGAAGAAGCCACCCTGCCCAAACAAGCCGAAAGGCTTGCCAAACAACGTCATCACATACTCTGAATTCAGCACGCCCGAGCCACCCAGGTTGCCGACCGCACCGACGCCGCCCATTTGGACAGAAAATCCGATGAGCCAGTAAGCCAACATGCCGACACCGTACACCATGAAGTTCATCATCATGGTGTGATTGGTATTCTTTACCCGGCACAAACCGGCTTCCACAACCGCGAAGCCCGCCTGCATGAACATAACCAGGAAGCCGCAAATCAGCGTCCAAACGAAATTGACCGCGATCTTGTTCTGCCCGATCTGATTTAAGGCGTCCGCGAGCGTGAGCCCTTTCTTAGCGTCCGTAACGGAGATGTCGGACACTGTACCGGTCAAACCGCCGTCTGGATCGCCCTCGGCTCTGGCCTTCGCGTCCGGTCCGGATACGTCCTTGATATCCACGTCGGTAATTGCCACTGCCGCCGGGGCGGCTGGCGCAGCTGGAGCCGCTGCCGGGGCAGCAGCGGGCGGTGCGGCAGGAGCGGGAGCAGGGGTCTGCGCCACGCTGGCTATCGCAAACGCGGCCAGCAATCCGAGTGTTTTGAAAGTCTTCATGGATGTCTTCATCGACTACCTCTCTTCCAGATGGCATTCTTCATGTACGCCGGGTTGATCAGGCCGATGATCCCACCCAGACTGACAAGGATTCCCACAATCACAATGGCCAGCCGCGCATAGACGTCGGTCGTCAATTGCAGGCTGAACACGGCGATCACGAACCCTAATAACGTCACGATGAGTCCAGCAAGTGCCATTAGTTTGTCTCCTTCGACGAACCAGAAGCGTTCTCCCATGGCTTACATTTCAAAAACAGGGCAACTGAGGCTGCCATCGCTACCATGAACCCCAGGTAGCCAATCGCGCCTCCGCCGGCAAACGCTACCGCAAGCAGCGTAAATGCGACGAAGAACAAAAGTGTTGCCATCGCCTGTGTGGGATTAGATCCCATAGTGTGTTACCTCCTGGTTAGTTTTCTCCGCCCGACTCCCTTGGTTCAGACCACCCAAACGCTCTTCATCGCCACTTTCCAGCCCTTCGAGGCACACGTACCCTACGGGGTGGTAGAACGGTTCATTGCATCTAATGGTGTTGCAGGCCAGGACGGGGGCCGGATCGGATATTAAAAACTATAGGCCGAAAACACCGTTGCGTCCAATCAATTATTTCGATAGCCGACTATAGGGATTTGTATATCGACATCTACGACGGCGTAAGATGTTTCCCCGTCCCCAGAAATGGGGTCAGCACCTTAGATCAGTGGCGTTTGCGAGCCCTTCAAGTTACACTCGTCCTTAATAGGAGCACTCCATGTCCATTCGACCCGTTAAGCGCGTCATCTCATCCAAGCCCACGATGGAAGGGGCCGGTGTCCATCTACGAAGGGCCTTTGGATTCGGCAACACCTCCGAATTCGACCCGTTTTTGCTATTGGACGATTTCCGCAACGATGTTCCGGATGAGTATTTGGCTGGCTTCCCTTGGCATCCGCACCGGGGCATCGAAACGATTACCTACGTTCTGGCTGGTACTGTCGAGCACGGAGACAGCATGGGGAACAAGGGAGCAATCGCTCCGGGAGACATTCAGTGGATGACCGCAGGTCGAGGGATCATTCATCAGGAGATGCCCAAGGGCGACAGTCTGGGCCGGATGCACGGCTTCCAACTATGGGCGAATCTGCCCGCATCTCTTAAAATGAGTCCACCTCGCTATCAGGAGATTAAGTCGGCGGAGATCGGCGAGGTCACCGATGACGACGGAACGCATGCCCGAGTGATCTGCGGCGAGTTCTGGGGCAAGAAAGGTCCGGTGGAGGGCGTCGCGGCGGAACCGACCTATCTGGACATCTCCGTGCCGCCTGGCAAGAAAAAACGGATTGCGGTCGACATCACACGCCACGCGTTTGCCTATGTGTTCGCGGGCGGAGGCAAGTTCTTGAATGCCTCTGAGCCTCAGGCGGTGAAAACCGAACTGGTCGGCGATCGCGCATTGGGTGAAGGAGTATCGACCACGCAAGCGGACAATCATTCGCTGGTGCTGTTCGATCGAGGCGACGAGCTCGAGATTCAGGCTGGCGAGGAAGGGATCCGGTTCCTCTTGGTATCGGGCAAGCCGCTGGGAGAGCCGGTGGCGTGGCGAGGTCCGATCGTGATGAATACTCAGGAGCAGTTGCGTGAGGCTTTTGAGGATTTGAATAAAGGTACGTTCTTAGCGGGATAGTGTGCTTCGCGCGCGCGGACGCCAGGCCGACGGATGGACTCGGATTGCTTTGATATGATATGCTTCGGTTCTATGCGTTTTGAGGTCCTATTGCTGCTCGCGCTGCCGTTGGCCGCACAGACCCCGGCGTTTGAAGTCGCCTCCATCCGGCCATCCACTGCACAGCGCTCGAGCGGAGCTGTATGCCGTGCCACCAAACCGGAAACCGAGAATGTGCAGGTCGTAAGCGACACCTTCAATCTGCTCATCATCGAGGCTTACGAGAAAGAGATTGATCGCTTTGATTTGCCCGATTGGGGGAAAAACGGTTTTGACGTCAGCGTCAAAATGCCGCGTAATACCAGCGTCGACACCTGTCGCCTCATGCTTCGCAATCTACTGGCTGAGCGGTTTCATTTGGTCGTCGCAATCGAAACCCGGCAACTGCCTTCCTACTTTCTGAAGGTCGCCAAGTCCGGCCTCAAATTAAGACCGGTGGATAGTCCCCCTCCCGATCTGCTTGCCAGTTCCACCAGCAAAACGGAAGAGGGCCGCCGCCATACCATCTTCCGCGCCGCACCGATGTCCCGGGTTTTCATTGCTGTCGAAACCGGCGTGGTCCTTGGATCGCGGCGTGGCCTCTTCGAATCTGAATTCATTACGGACGAGACCGGCCTTACGGGCTTCTACGACGGCGAACTGGAATATGAATTCCCTTCAACAGAAAGCCCCAGCACTCAGCTCGGTCATGCCCCCTCCCTACAGGACGCACTGGTTGAGCAACTCGGTCTGACCCTTGAAATGCGGAAGGCCCCTAGGAAAATTCTCTCTATTCGCTCCTCCGATCACATGCCTACAGAGAATTGATCGTGCACCGCTACCGGCAATCCCCGAACGTTTGGGACGTCTACGCTTAGGATGGCCCGTCTCGTGCTCGACAAAATGATGAGGCGCAATGACACCCGCTCAGAAGCTAGAAAATACCCCATTGACATTAGACATCCTGAAAACCTTGGCAAGCCATATTGGCCCTTGCATCACGATCGCACTGCCGGATTACCACCCAGGCGCGACGGAAGGGTCCCGACGGGCGCTGCTACATAATTTACTGAAAAGCGCGCGGCAGAGGCTGTCATCCGACAAATCGCCGGACCTTGAGGCGCTGTTGGCTCCGCTCCAGACGTCGGCCAACGACGCCGAATTGGACGCCGGCGGCAAAGGCTGGGCGATATTCGGTGGACGCGATTTGGTGGAGCGATATCGCGCTCCTATTCGCGAATCCAAGCTAACGATCGGAAGCCATTTCCTAATTGCGCCATTCCTGGGTGAAGTCACGCTGGCCACCGAAGCGTTCGCGCTGAGTCTCAATGCCAAGAAATTGGAGCTATTCAAGTGCGAGGGCACCGGCAGTTCGGAAATGACCTGCTGGAAAATTCCTTTGCCCGATGGCGTCCCGGAAAGCCAGCACTCTCGGCATCACGTGGAAGGTTCCGAGAATCGCCACGCGTCGGGGAATTCGACCGGCAACCAGCACGCAGTGCAATTTGGCAGCGGAGCCGATTATGACAATAAGGATCAGCACGATTACTTTGAATTAGTAGATCGAGGGCTGAAGTCCTTGTTAAACGGCCGCCCATTGATGCTGATGGGGGTGCAGGAAGAAGTCGCTGCCTATCGCAGGGTCGCGAGCAACGGAGCGACGTTCCTGGCGGCGAGCCACCACGGCAACGCACAGGCACTCACCCCAGCCCAGATCAGCGTGGAGGTTTCACAGGCGCTAGCCGCAGACCTGGTACACCGTGGCGATGGTGTTTGGGCTGAACTGCGCGAACTGCGCGACCGGCATCGCGTGGCAACCACGGTCGAAGACGTGCTGCAAGCCGCACGCGAAGGCCGCGTCCACAAATTGTGCGTCCGCGCGGATACGCAACTCTTGGGAGCCCCAGATTCCACGACGAACGCCGCATCAGAGGACTTGGTTAACGCGAGTCTCGTTGAGACGCTGCGAGCCTCCGGCGAAGTGTACGTGCTGCCTCAGGACCGCATGTCGGCGGCGCAGCCTTTGGCCGCCATCCTGCGCTACTAGATCCGATCAACACCTTTGCCCGCTTGCGTCTCGTACAATGGGAGGAGAGTGAAGACTTTCTATATTGAGACGTTCGGCTGCCAGATGAATGCTCACGACTCGGAAAAAGTCGTGGGGACGCTGGTGGGCGAGGGCTATAGCCAGGTTGCGACGCCTGACGAGGCTGAGCTGGTCTTTTACAACACGTGCAGCATTCGCGACAAGGCCGAGCAGAAGGTGTTTCATCGGCTGGACCAGTTCAAGCGCCAGCAAAGCGGCAAGACCTTCGCGGTTCTGGGATGTGTCGCGCAGCAGGAAGGCGAACGGATTTTCGAGAAAGCGCCGCATGTGAGCCTGGTGTGCGGTTCGGCAAGCTATAACAAGCTGCCTGAGCTACTGGTCCAATTGGAAACCGGTGGTCGTCGCGTCACTGGCTTGAGCCTCGACACGACCGAAACATTTGAGACCCCGTACACACGTCGCGACAATCCGCATCGCGCCTACCTGACGATCATCGAAGGCTGCGACAAGAAGTGCTCGTATTGTGTGGTTCCGTTCACGCGTGGACCGGAGCGCAGCAGCACCAGCGATGCGATTCTGGCCGAGGCCGCGAGTCTGGCAGACGCCGGATACAGCGAGATTCAACTGCTGGGGCAGAACGTGAACAGCTACCGCGATCCATCGCCCAAGGGTTGGGATTTCGCGCAGATGCTGGATCACGTTGGCATGGTTCCGGGTATCCGGCGGGTGCGCTTCACGACGTCGCATCCTCGTGATTTTACGCACGCCATCATTCACGCGATCGACCGCAATCCGAACCTGTGCAATCACATTCATTTGCCGGTGCAGTCGGGCTCGTCGTCGGTGCTGGCGGCGATGCAGCGCCTATACACTCGCGAGCAGTATATGGAGCGCATTGGCTGGATGAAGGGCGCGAAGCGGGAGATGGCGATTACGACGGATATTATCGTCGGATTTCCGGGTGAGACGCAGGCGGATTTTGAGGCGACGCTCGATTTGCTGCATCAAGTGGAGTACGACGGGCTGTTCGGATTTAAGTATTCGCGGCGGCCCAACACGAGCGCGTTGGAGCTGGACGATCAAATCTCAGAAGAAGAGAAATCGCGTCGGTTGATCATCGTGCAGGAACAGCAGCGCGAGATTCAGACGCGGCGCAATCTGCGGCACGTCGGCAAGACCGAAGAATGTCTGGTGGAAGGCTACAACAAGGCGACCGGGCAATGGATGGGCCGCACGTCGCAGCACAAGACGCTGAATTTCCTGCGCATGGATTCGGATGCGGACCTGCTGGGTAAGTATGTGGGCGTCCGAGTGACGCGGTCGGGTGTTAGTTCGCTGGTCGGCGAAGCGGTTGATTGATGGAGGGCGGCCTTGAGGCCGCGTGGGACTTTTAGGCCCGCCATAAGAGATGCTTGGCTTAAGCCGAGCGCCGCGTAAACGCCGCCCTCCTTTTAGAGTGCGGTAATTAGGCGAAGAGCAAGATGGGGAGGTTTTAAATGGAAGTGGAAATGAAGATTCGGGGCCTGATGATGGATCCGAATACAAACTGGCCCATCGTGGTTTTGAAGGATATGGACGGCGGAGCGGTGCTGCCGATTTGGGTAGGCGGACCCGAGGCGAACGCGATTGCCTTGGAGATCGAGAAAGTTCCCACTGCTCGGCCGATGACGCATGATCTGATTCGCAACCTGCTATTCGGGCTGGAGATCTCAGTCAAGAAAGTCGTGGTCAGCGATTTGAAGGACGACACCTATTACGCGGTGATTTGGCTGGAGCGCGATGGGAAGCTGATCTCGGTCGATTCGCGGCCCAGTGACGCGCTGGCGATTGCTCTACGGCTGGATTGCCCGATCTACGTGGACGATGCTGTATTGCGAACGTCGAAGGCTACGGTGATGACGGAGGCCGAGATTAACGACGAAGCTCGGAAACGGCTGGAAGATTTGAACGATGAGGATTTGGGTCGCTACAAGATGTAAGCGATCCCCTAGAGAGGCGGATATATCCGCCGCCTACCCAGAAATACAAAAGGCCCGAGGTGATCTCTCACCCCGGGCCTTTTTGTTGCTTGCTAGTTTTTACTATTTAGCCTTGGAGGGCCCTTTTGCCGGACCCTTAGCACCGCCCTTGCCCTTGGTCGCGGGCTTGGGATTGGTGCCCGTCCAGCTGACGAGATCCGAGAGTTCAGCCTCGAAGGTGAGCATGAAGGGCTCTTTCGTGTAGCTTTTGGCGACCCCATTGAAGCTGATTTCCTCGCCGATAGGCATGGTGCCGGGAAGAGCTTCGGCGAACGTCAGCGTCGTATCCGCGACGGCAGGATCGTAGACGCCAAGCACCAACTGCTTCGGCTGGTCGGTTGGCGTCATGGAAATGATCTTGCCCTTGAATGCCATCACGCCGTTTGCACCACCCGGGAGCTTGGCGTCCTTGAAGGTCGTTTCCCACACCATATCGCCGTTCGCGCCAGTGAGGGGTCCTCGAATCTGTTCGCGCCACATGGTCAAGTCCGGGTGAGCGGCTGCGGCGGCGGCGGCGGCGGCGGCGGTCGCTGCGTTAATCGTATTGATGTCAACAATGTCGAACCCTGTCGGAGGAAATACATTGACCTTCGCGAGTGCCAACAGCTCCGGCAACCCCTGTGTACTGCCGTGATATCGGGTGTACGTACTAGTCACAAAATCCAATATCTGCTTACGGTTCGGGGCAGCCATCGCGTTCGGACCCTCATAAGCAGCTGCCCGAGCGGTGTGCCACATAACGAGCACCATCTTCTCCGGCGGAGCCGATTTGGCTTTTACCTGATTCAGCATGGCAGTGGAAAGGTAGTAGGAGAATGTAGCTTGCGTACCATCAATATGAAGGTATTTGGTAATTTCCGCCTCCGACTTCGTGTCGTTTTTCTGCTGCACCGGGACCCAGGCGATGGTCTTCTCGGCTAGAGCAATCATCTGCGGCTTGATACCAGGCCAATCGGTGGCAGCTACGGCACCACGATTGGTGTCCGCAAAGATCGCATCCTGATGGTCCAATACATAGTGCGATACCGTTTCGGCATTCGTCAGATCGGCTGCCGTAGGCGGATTAAAGGTGTATACACAACTGATGATCGCCGCGATGGGTTGAAATTCGTTGGGGCGCGTCAAGCGGATCTTGTTGGCGGTATCGGTTGCCCGACGGCAGTCATTCATTTGCCGATAGGTGACCAAATACATGTCCTCGCGAACCGTGCCGTACTCAGATTGGGGATACCCCTGCGTCCATTTGTCTAGTGGAGCAATGCGAGCTTTGGGGTCCACCGCTTTCTGGGCCGCATCAAAAATCTCGTATTCCGCGTTGTCTTTCCACTTACGGGTGTCTGCGGGCGCGGCGGCTTGCTGTGCGCCTAAGTTCCAGCCCAGGCCGATGGCAAGTCCGCCGATGGTCAGGATCCCTAGCATTCGATTTTTCATATTCTGCTCTCACCTCCAGCCCGTTCAGTAAACTGCGAGCTATCTTTAATCTACTACCTATAGTACGGTACGGGCGGCAAACCAGATTCCGATGGCTCTTGCGGAGTATAGCCGATGCCAACATTCATCTGCAAGGCCCCTACGGCACATCCATAGATCAACTTAGGGCACGGAATTCATATCGTCTGAGACAGCGGCATTCGGTACCCCCTACGCCCTCTGACATATAGATGCCAGAATCTCGATTTTAGTTCCTTCGGAGTCAGTACTAGTGTGCCCAATCGGAAGGTCACCATAAATCGGTCAGGGGGCAGAACAAACTCAGAGTGCACGATTCCCGACGAGCCGCCTGTCCGCAGCCCCACCGGTTTGTTTCCGAATTTCAGGTCACACCATCGTCGCTCCGTCAGAGGCTGGCGTATCCTGTAATGAACGCATGACCATACGCTGGCTGGATTTGACGATCATTGCGCTTTACCTGCTTGGGATTACCTGGTTTGGCTCGCGGTTTCGGAATACGCAAAAATCGTTGAAGGACTACTTTTTGGGAGGTCGCGAGGCTCCCTGGTGGGCTATCGCGCTTTCCATCGTCTCGGCTGAAACCAGCACCCTGACCGTGATTGGGACCCCAGCGCTCTCCTTCAACGGCAATTTTGGCTTCTTGCAGGTGGTGCTTGGCTACTTCCTGGCTCGGGTGGTGATTTCGACGCTATTTCTGCCGGCGTATTTCCGCGGTGAGATGTACACGGCTTACGAACTGATGCGAGTACGATTCGGCAATCGAATTCGAAGGCTGACGGCGGGGACGTTCCTGGTGTTGCGGGCACTGGCAGAGGGCGTTCGGGTATTTGCGATTTCCATCGTAATTTCTATCGTATTGGGAACCGGTGAAATGACGTCGATTGTCGCCATTGTTCTGCTTACCCTGCTTTACACCTACGAAGGTGGAATGACGGCGGTCATCTGGACGGACGTGATTCAGATGGTGCTGTATGTCGTTGGCGCCGGAGCCAGTCTCTATGTCCTGCTGCACCAGATCCAGGGGGGATGGCTGCACGTGGTGGAAGTCGCGGGACCGCTGGCGAAATTCCAGATTTTCGACTTTCGGCTGGCCGCACCGGCGGAGTTCTTTACGCGAACGTATAGTTTCTGGGGAGGCGTCATCGGAGGCTGCTTCCTGACCACGGCCAGCCACGGAACCGAACAACTGATCGTGCAAAGACTACTCTCGGCGGGTAGCGAACGGCAGAGCAGGACCGCATTATTTGCAAGTTGGGTGGTGATCGCCGTCCAATTCACGCTGTTCCTGATCGTCGGGGTCTGCCTCTTCACGCTGTACCGTGATAACGGGTGGACGACGCCCAAGGTGACCGACAGCATTTACCCGCGCTACATATGGGAACAGCTACCACCGG
>JBDTUY010000056.1:0-15312 GCA_040007495.1 Acidobacteriota bacterium
CCCTTATGAAAGATGGACACGCCGGCCACCGCACCCGGCACCTGCCCCTGCACCATCTTGCACCATGCTTCCAGCACCGTTTGCAACGGTTCGTTCTTGCCCGTAAGCTCCAGTACCCGGCTCCGGTCCGCCTCCAGGCGAGCCTCCTCCGCCACCTGTGCCAACTGTTGGTCGCGGACCAGTTTAAAGTTACGGAATAGCGTGAATGCCAGCCAGGACAGCCCGACCACCAGCAGGGCGAACCTTCCCACCAAACTCCAAAGCGCCCACCGCACTTGATCAGCCTGCGCGGTCAGGAAGGCGTCGAGTTGGCTCCGCATCTGCTGCATCGCAACCGACGCCGACTCAAACCCCGCCGCTCCATTGTCGACCTGCGCCTCGACCGGCTCCTGGTTTTTAGATTTGCTGTGTTTTGGTATTTCCGGCGGACCAGCCAGTAGCAATTCGACCGCCGCGCTGCGCTGGTTCAGATAGGTTTGCCACTTCTGCTGATACTCCGAGATACTGACCCGCGAAGCATCTGGCAGTCCCAACGGGGCCAGCTCGGCTAAAGCTTTCTGAATCTCCGCGTCCGCCTTCGGCTCATGCTTCAGGATGCGCGTTTTCTCAGCCGTATCGTCGCTAGCCGCAGCAGCCGCCAACTCCGTCAAAAACTCGCGCCGGCTCTCTTCCACGCCGTGTTGCAGCGCCCCCTCGGCCAATGCCACGGAGACCACCAGGTCTTCCTGCGCCCGGACGGCTGAAATGGAACTCCAAATTCCCCATCCTGCCCCCCCAATTGCGAGGACCAGCGCACCCAGCGCTACATTTTGTTTTCGAGAAAAAGCCATCCTGGTTCCTATGCCACGAAATAGGCCATATTCTACATTCGGTATCGCCTCGTAAAATCATTAACGTGAGTCTCGTCGCCTCGCCAGACCAGTACCTGAATCGCGAAAGATCCATCCCTTGCTCCCAAAAATAAGCCCAACTCGCGATGTGGGGCCGCGAACAGCTTGCCCGCAATGCAGAAGTTGCAGGGCTTGGGGGACGCTCGCTATCAGCAGGTGAAGACGGCGGTGTTCTTTAGCTTGGGTCCGGCGATCATAGTCTTCTCGCGATGGAATTTGAGCTGGAAGCGATCTGCCTGCAGCTTTTGAATCATTTTCGTCCACTGATCCGTTTCGCGTTAATACTCACGCCTCTCGATCACCTTCCATGCCGCAAAAAACATTACGCTCGCCATACCAAAGGAAAATGCCATCGCGCCCCACGGCATGGCATGCCCCAATAGAGGAGAAGCTTCATTCATCGCCTTGAATATGTTGATCGCGTCCGGGGTATGGCTGGAAAGCCACAACAACAGGGCAAACATGACAAGTGTCCCTTGGTTACGCCACTGTTCATCCAAGAACGTATCCATGAACACCCCCGTGAAATACAGCCATGTTCCGCAAGCCAGCATTACCGCCGCGTGCCCCAGCATCCCGGATGGTTCTATGCTCCCGACCCCGCTGCGCGACAGTGCCCATAGACCGCACATCTGGAGGCCGAGGCCGAAAGTCAACTCCAGCCAGCCGACCGTGGCTCTGGTTGCCAGCAACAGTAGACGAGCTACGGGTAATGACAAGGTGTAGTAGGTCGATCCATGCAACCCCTTGGTCGCAGTAAACGCCGGCTGGGTTTTAATTCCCGATCCGGACAATGTTCCCGCCAGTAGCAGGAGGACGAATTGCGCAGTAACCACGGCCTGACTGCGGGGCGCCTTTGCCCCGACGGAGAACATTAGAGCGGAAGACCCGCCGATTAACAGCAGTGCGTAAAGCAACTTGAGGCGCGTCTCCATCCAGCTTTTATAAATCAACATTTGCCACATGTCAGTTGCTCCTCACATGTTCCAGAAAGATTTCTTTGAGCGTCACTGGAAAGCGCTCCACCGTAGCTCCGGGTAGCGACTGCGCCTGCTGGACGATCGCGTCGACGTTGCGGCTCGCCAGGATCGACGTAACACGCCCCTCCTGCCGGATATGCTCCACCCCGTCCACCCAGTGCTCCGGCGGGGAAACCCAATCACCCAGCACGACCTGGATGCGCTGATACTGCGCCTTTAAATCATCCAGCGCTCCGGTGACGATCATTTTGCCGCGGTCGATGATGCCGATGTGGTCTGCAATGCCTTCGACCTCATGCAGTTGATGGGAGGAGAAGAATATCGTGGTGTCACCCGATGCGGCGCTCCTGACCAATTCGCGCAATACGTCCTCGATGGCGGCAGGGTCCAGGCCGTCGGTCGGCTCATCCAGAATCAATAGCTCGGCTCCGCGAGAAATCGCCAGCAAAAGCATCAGTTTTGACCGCATGCCCTTGGATAAATCAGGAATCTTACGCTTCAGCGGCAGTTCGAACAGCTGCAAGTAGCGACGCTCCAGATCGACGCGCCATTTCGGGTAGAAGGCGCGAGTGAAGCGGATGATCTGCTCCACGGTCATGTAGGGATAGAGTTCTTTGTCTTCGGTAACGAAACCGATGCGTTGCCGAATCTTGATCGAACTGGCCTCGTGTGTAGCTGGCATTCCGAATACCATTGCCGTTCCGCCATCCGGCTGTAGCAAACCCATCAGCGTCTTGATGGTCGTGGTCTTGCCTGCGCCGTTGCGGCCCAGGAATCCGAAAATGCTGCCCGCAGGAACTCGCAAATCAAGACCGCGTAGCGCTGGCTGGCCCTTGAACGACTTCGTCAGTTGATGAGTCTCGATGATAAAGTCGCTCATGTCTTGGCCTTTCCCAACTGCTTTTCGGTTCGCGCCTGCGCCAGTTCGTTTTCAAACACCCGTCGGATTTCTTCATCGCTCAAATCCAGAGAAGAGAGACGCTCGATGGCCGATTGCACGACTGCCTGAGCCTTGCGCATGACACTGGCCCGGCCTACGGCCGTCTCCCTGATAAACGCGCCGGAGCCGTGCTTCACCTCAATGACGCCTTCGTGCTCCAATTCCCGATAGGCTCGCACCACGGTGTTCGGATTTACCACCAGGTCGACTGCGACCTTACGGATGGTAGGCAGTTGATCGCCCGCTCGCAAGGCTCCGGTTTCTACGGCGTGTTTCACCTGCTCCATCAATTGGAGATAGAGCGGAATGCCGGAGGATTGGTTGACTCGAAATAGCACGTTGCGGGGTTGGCCTCAAAGTGTATCGCTATACCGATACACTACACACTTTATCGCGAGGGGTCAAGGAAAACTTTGGGGGAGAGCGTAGGTATTGTGGTGCGACCGAATGTCCGGAACGAGCCACGCTACAAGAAAAAGGGCCACTCCCGAAGGAGCGGCCCTATCAAACAACCAGGTTTCTTTAACTGCAGTGATTTAACGGTAGGACCCGCTGCGTGGATTACGACTTCTTGCGGCGGCTATAGATTCCGAGAGCAACCAGTCCGCTGCCGAGCATTGCCATCGTTCCCGGCTCCGGCGTCGATGAGGCCGTCACGTCCAGGCTGACCAGCTTGAAGTAATCCGCCAAACCATCGCCGCTGTCCTTGGCACCGAAGAGGAAGGTTCGGATACCAACGATGCCAGGTCCACCAAGAAGGGTGCGGGATTGACCGGGGTTCAGAAGGCCACCAGCATCGGTCGTCAGGCCCCACGCCGTGCTGGGGGTGGTATAGACCGCGTTGGAAGCGAAATACGCGGCGTCGGAATCTGCCTGAACGGTGGTCTGGTGGATCACCAGGTTGCCGATGTTGACTGCTTGGCTAAAGGTGAACAACAGGAAATCGGCGCCGCCAGGAGCTTTGTCATCGATCTGCCATTCATTGAACCCGCAGCCGCCAGTGGCCGCCAGTTCGAGAGAGTTACAAACACCGATACCGAGATTGTTGTTGGCGCTCTGCGCTACGCCGAACTGAGTGGTGTCTGCTGCGGAGAACATCGACCCGGCGGGCGTGTTCAACAGTGTAAACGCTTGGACGTTGACCGTGATGCCGCCGATCGTCCAGGTGCGAGCTGTGGCACCGTTCGTGCCGTTGGCGATGACGCCGTTCGACGTATTGGATGCATCGCCGTTTTCGCCGTAACCAAAGTTGAAAGTCGTCGCCTGCATGGAGCCGCAGGCCAATATCGTAAAGAGAGAGAAAAGGATGGTTCGTTTCATTATGGTGTTACCTCCGAATTGGGTGTCTTTGTCGCACCCCGATACTACGAGACGGAATGTTTAGCACCTATGGGAAGGAACTACTAAGAGTGCCTCTGTGACGGACTCGCCTCGCCGGTCGGTTCGGTCATAGCCGGGCTATACCTAGAACATTAGTTTGGGGTGGTCCCGAACGTGTGTGGCCACAGCGAACCGGTGACAGAATACAGCAAACACAGGAGATGGCGTCCATCGCACTCAGCGTCGAAGACCGCTGACCCTGGCCGGTCAGAGTTGCGGGTATGCACTCTTGACTGGGAGATTAGTCCGTAAGGCTCGACGCTTGACGAGGTGCAATTAGTACCAAGGCTCCGCAGTCCTGGACGTACTAAAGATTTCGAAAAAAGTTTGGATTTGCCAAATGCTGGCGTGAGCGGACCCATCGGGCGGACTAATTAAAGGAAGAGGCACGCGTTCCAGCAGGCTTCGACTCCCTCGCTACAACTTCGGTTGTCAACTGCATGTAGAGTGGTTGGCGAACCGCCAGAGGCCCGCTCCCTCAGCTAACCCGGCGACCGATCAAACGGGGACCAGAAACGCCCCTTGTTCGCGGTTGCCGAAGACTTTGATTGGTATTGGTACGACCAGGATTGCAGCCTACAATCGCGGTGGCTACGATCCCACCGGCTTTAGTGAAGCGACTCTGGCAACGCCGGGAGTGAGCCATGGCAGACGAAATCGAGTTGGGGAAAGGAACGGACGGAGGGTATAAACGCAGCAAAGCCCACCGTTTTACGGGTGGGCCTTGATCTTTACACTAAACAATCGGCGGATGAGCCGACTGAAGCAGTTATTTCTTCAAGCGACGGCGAGCGGCCAAACCGAGACCGAGCAAGCCGCTGCCGAGGAGGGCCATCGAACCCGGCTCCGGAGCCGTGGTGCCGGTGGAGGAGAAGCTATAACCATTCTGAGCAGGGCTGCCAACCTGAACGGTGGGCGGCTGGAAGCTGAAGTTCAGGGAGCCAGGCGTCGCGTCCTGACCCGCAATGTTGCTGGTATAGGTGCCCGTGGTGTTGATGGAGAGTGCGCCGGAAGCGTTCACAGTGACAGACCACAAGCTGGTGGTGGTGTAAACGATCTGTCCGCCATTGATGGTGAAGATCGTAGCAACCGCGTCGTTGCCGGTGAAGGCCGCTGCATTGACAGTGACAGTCGACGCTGGGGTCAAACCAGTGCATACCGCTGCCCCAACGCAATTGGAGAGGGCAAAACCGCTCGCAGTGATATTCGAGAAGGTTACCGAGGTATCGCCGACAGCGATCGGGGCGAAGAGGCCTTGGTTAAAGCCGTTGCCGATACCAATCTGCAGATTGATGGGCACAGCGGAAGCAGACACGGCCAAAAGGGCGCTAGCTGCGAGAGTCAAGAATAGCTTTTTCATAAAATGTTTCCTCCAGAGTTTTTGTTCAAAATTTTTGTTGTCCGGGGTTACCGAACAACGCCGCAATCCGCCAAGGGGTTCCTAACCTCGGTGCGTGACCTCCAACTTGCTGATCCCGCCGCGTTGTTCACAACCCGTTAAACGCAACTCGATAATAGGAAAGGGATGCCTTTGATCAAATAGATCGCATGAGCCAGTACACAGGTCGGAGTCCCATTACTGGCTTTACACGGAATCACGAAGAGACCTTCGCATTCCTGAAACGGGGCATAGGACGATCTACGCCTTTGTGGAGTATCTGAAACGCAAAGACTGTTTAGAATAATATTCTGAATCAGCTACTTAGCAGCACTATTCGGCTTGGGAACAGAAGCGAGAGCTGAAAACCGTCCGCACGGTGTCGTTCTGCTAGTAACATGCCAAAACAGAGAAAAGTACTGAAACCAGAAGCCCCTAAAGCCCTGGAGGAGGGTTTGGGAGCCCATTTGGGCCTTAAAATAAATCAATCTTTCTTTTGAGAGGCAGCTGCAGTGCTGCTAAATGACGATTTTTAGGGGGCTTGGCGGGTGCGACTCGGCGGATGCATCCTGCTAGAAGTGCAGTATTTAGAGGTGTACGCAGTTTGGCAGCACGATTGTCGAGCGGAGTTACTTCTTAACAGAGAGGGTTTGGCTGGAAACGGCCCAAAGGTAGGATTGGTTGCTAAGCGACACGGTATTGGCACCGAGTTTTGTCAGGACCTGTCGATATTCGGACGCTTCTGGATCGTGGATCAGCAGCTTCCCGCCCGGCTTTAAAACCCGATACATCTCGCGGACGGCCTGGGCGCGATCTCGCGCTTCCGCCAGTCTGTGGACGGTCATGAAGGAGGTGACCAGGTCGAAGTGGCCGTCCGGATAGCCTAGCTTCAGCAGGTCGCCGTTCTCAAAACGCAGTTTGTCGCCGACACCCGCCAGCTTCGCGTTCTCCCGGGCGTTTTCGGCGGTGTATCTCGAAACTTGCGCTTGATCCCAGGTGCCGACCCCGATCACTTTGCCCGTTTTCAGTTGCTTCGCCTCGGCGATGCTCAGCAGTCCCAGGCCGCAGCCGACGTCTAGGATCTTTTCCGACCCCTCAATCGCGGCTAGTTCCAGAATGGAGTCGTACAGCTCTTGCTTTCCACTCTTACTGGAACGGACCATCCACCAACCCAGCCCTAAAAAGAAGACCGCAATCAGAGCGACCACTACGCACAGGGCGGCTGCCGGTCCGGGATACTCCGCAGCGCTGTTCCAATAAACGACAGCGTCAACCACAAGGATCCAGCCCGCACGGCCGAACATGGCGCGGGTCTGGTTGGGGAAATCCTGCCCGTCGCGGAGCGCGGGCGAATTGGTGCTAGACGGCGAGGCCATGGGACGAACTAACCCGCCGCTTCCACAGTTTCAGGTGTGCTGATCTCTGGAACGATTTCCAGGGGCTTCTTGAATTTGCATTCGGCGTTCGGGCATTGCGCCACCGGACCGGCCTTCAGGAACTTCTCGATCAAGTAAGCCGAGCCGCACTGCGGACATTTCTCCGGCAGAGGCTTGCCCCATGCTACGAAATCGCATTCCGGATACCGGTTGCAGCCGAAGAAGGTTTTGCCGCGCTTGGAACGGCGCTCCACTACTTCGCCTTCGGTGCAGTTCGGGCACTTCACGCCGATGGTCTTCTGTTTGACGAATTTGCAAGCCGGGTAATTACTGCAGGCTACGAACTCGCCGAACCGACCATATTTCTTGACCAGTTTATTGGAGCAGGTCGGGCAGTTTTCGTCTAAAGGCACGTCCTGAGGCTTCTGTGCTGCACCTAGCTGCTTGGTGGTTTTGCACTCCGGATATCCGGAGCAAGCCATGAAGGTACCGAAGCGGCCTTTCTTCAAAACCATGCCGCGGCCGCAGTTATCGCAGTATTCCTGCGCGTCCTGCTCAGAGACGCCTTCCTGCTCGACTTCGCGAGTGTTCGTACACTCTGGGTAACCGGTGCAAGCGATGAAGCTGCCGTGGCGGCCCCACTTGATGACCATCGGCTTCTGGCATTTTTCGCAGATGAAGTCGGTGGGCGTCTCCATGCGCTTGATGTCGGTCATGTGTTCGGCGGCGTGTTCCAAGTCCTTCTGGAACCGCTCGTAGAACTCACTCATCGCAATGCGCCAGTCGATTTTGCCGTCTTCGATGTCGTCCAACTGCGCTTCCATCCGCGCAGTATAGGTGGCATCGAACAAGTCGTCGAAGCTTTCGAGCAACAGCTCCGTCACGACCATGCCTAATTCTGTCGGCGTGAACTTGCCGCCGTCCTTGCGGACGTATTCGCGCTCCTGGATAGTCGATAGAATCGAGGCATAGGTCGACGGTCGGCCAACGCCCCGGGCTTCGAGTTCCTTGACCAGCGTGGCTTCCGTAAAGCGCGGCGGCGGTTCGGTGAAGTGCTGTTCGGGCTCGATCGACTTGAACTTGAGCACTTCGCCCGCGACTACGGCCGGCAGGCGGCTCTTCAGCTCGTCGTCTTCTTCGTCCTTCTGGTCCTTCCCTTCTTCGTAGACCTTCAGGAAGCCATCGAACTTCTGCACACTGCCCGTGGCGCGGAACAAGTAGGTCGCACCGTCTTTGCCCGGAGCCGTAACGTCGATGGTCGTCTGGTCGAACACAGCGGGCGTCATCTGCGACGCGACGAAGCGCATCCAGATCAGCCGGTACAGCTTCAGTTCGTCTTCGGCCAGGAACTTTTCGACGCTCTCCGGAGTGCGCATGGACGCCGTCGGGCGGACCGCTTCGTGGGCGTCCTGGGCGTCTTTCTTACCTTTATATACGTTCGGCTTCTCGGGGCGATATTCAACGCCGTACCGCTCCTCAATCATGGCTCGCACGTCGTCCAGCGCGTCATTTGAAACGCGCACGGAGTCAGTACGCATATAGGTGATGAGACCGGTTGGGCCTTCTTCCTTAGATAGCTCGACGCCTTCGTAGAGCTTCTGGGCCAGCATCATGGTCCGCTTGACGCTGAAACGAAGCTTACGAGAAGCTTCCTGCTGCAAGGTGGACGTGATGAACGGCGGGACCGGATTGCGCTTCTTCTCGCGATTGGCGACCGATTTGACCGTGTAGTCGACCCCTTCGACGGCATCAACAATGGTCTGCGCTGCGGCTTCGTTCGGGATCTCTAGGTTTTCGTCGTTCTTCTTGGCGAAATGCGCCTTCAGTTGCGGCGGCTTTTTCGCACCCAGGTTGACGTCGATCGACCAGTATTCACGGGTCTTGAACGCCTTAATTTCTTTTTCGCGCTCGACAATTAGACGAAGCGCTACTGTCTGCACGCGACCGGCCGAGAGTCCACGACGGACTTTGTCCCACAGCAGCGGCGAGATCTTGTAACCGACCAGACGATCCAGAACACGGCGAGCCTGTTGGGCGTCCACCAAGTGCAGGTTTACCACCGTCGGCTTCTCAAACGCCTTTTGGATGGCGTTCTTGGTGATTTCGTTGAACATCACCCGGAAAATCTGCTGCTTGCCCTTCTTATCCTGCAGTTCCTCCTGCAAATGGAAGCAGATGGCCTCCCCTTCGCGATCAGGATCGGCCGCCAGATAGATGTTGTCGGCCCCTTTGGCCGCCGCGCGCAGTTCTCCGATGAGCTTCTTTTTGCCTTCGATCACCTCATAGGTCGGCTTGAAGTCATTGTCGACGTCCACCGAAAGGTTCTTTTTGGGCAGATCCTTAACGTGGCCCAGCGAGGCCTTGACCACGAAGTCCTTGCCCAGATACTTGCCGATAGTTTTCGCCTTCGCCGGCGATTCGACGATGACGAGATTCTTTGCCATTAGTGTGCGTTGCCTTCCTGAAACAACCCTCAACCCCGGAGCGGAAGCCCGGGAACAGGGATCTTAGACCTTTAAAATTGCGTTCGAGCGGCCCGGAACCGGCAGGGAAATACTCCGCAGGTCCTGCTAGCCTTCCTTATATATACAAACAACCGAAATCTTACCATGTAGCTGGACCGGGCGGCTTGCAGCCCCGTCCGCGAGGGCGGGGATTTAAGCGGACGTCAGGTTTTGTATCCCCGTCCGCGATAGCGGGATTTGCGTCTGATCGGGTTTTGGATCCCCGCCCTTGCGGACGGGGCCTGCGATGGCGAGCGTCCGCCTCCTACTCCAGCCATACCTTTATGTAGCTCTTGCCTGGAAGCTGCCGGACCATGCCGTTTAGCTCTAATTCGAACAAAACCGCCAAAATCTCGGACGGAGAGGTCGGCACTAACTTGTCCATCAACGTGTCCAGAGGCACCGCGATGTCCAAGCCTATCTCGGCCAAAATGGCCCGGCCAGTGTCGGACATTGGGCCAATATCCAAGGTCGCTGCGGTTTGGCCGGTCCCCCGTTTAGTTTGCAAGTCTTCAGATGCCTGGTCGGAGCTATTGGATTCACCATCCGGTATCTCATTTAGATTCAATCGGCTACGGCATTGCCTCACCAACCAACGCCGATCTTCTGGTTTCAGCTCTACCACGACGTCATTCCAATCCTGGATGAGCTTCGCGCCCTGTTTTATCAATAAGTTAGGACCCCAGCTGAGCTTGGAAGTGATGTTTCCAGGCACGGCGAAGACTTCCCTGCCCTGCTCGGTTGCGAGCTTAGCGGTGATGGCTGATCCGGAGTATTGTCCGCCCTCGACCACCAGGACCCCAGCACTCATTCCGCTGACGATTCGGTTCCGCAAAGGGAAATTCTGCGGGTAGGGCGGCATTCCCATGGGGAAATCGGATAACACCAACCCTTTTAAGATAATGTCGTCGGCTAGTTTTCGGTTTTCGGCTGGGTAGAGTTCGTCCACGCCACAGCCGAAGACCGCGATCGTGTCGCCGTTGGCTTCCAGAACAGCTTTGTGTGCAGACGTGTCGATCCCCCGCGCCATTCCGCTGATGATGGTCAGGCCCGCCTCAGACAAATCCGTAGCCAGCCGGGTAGCTGCGGCGGTCCCATAGGCAGTGGGACGTCGGGTGCCGACCACGCCGATGCCCAGGCTCCCAAGCAGTTCCAAGCGACCTCGAGCGAACAACATCGGAGGAGGGTCAAATACCTCTTTCAGCCGCTTGGGGTACTTGGGGTGCGTGATCGGGATCAGGCGTGCACCGCATTCCAGCATTTTCTGCTGCTGGGTGACGGCGTCGTCGAAGGCACAGCCGCTGGTCACGCTCCGGGCGACCGATCCGGAGACGCCAGCGGCCTGAAGCTCGCTAAGGGAGGCTCGGAACACGCGCTGAGGCGTTTTGAAGCGGTCGATGAGCTGGACGGCGGTCTTGGTCCCGATGCCGGGGGTCATGCGAAGAGCGAGCCAGTGCAGCTCGTCATCGGAGGTCAGGGCGAAGGAGTCTGAGTCAGATGGACGCGGTTCTTGAGACGTTTCTTGAGAGGACGGGTGCTGGAAGAAGGATTCCTGAGTCGCAGAGTTCACATAGTTCTTGTGGGCTAGAGGTCGGGGAATTCTCAGAGGTTGTGGCTGGCCTGTCTTTGAACGCTGGGGGGCGGGACCCCTGTCCCGCGCGGAGGCCCCAGACTCCGTTTCAAATTCCTTTTAGAAATGCCAGCCAAGGGGCTGGCCGCGGGACGGGGGTCCCTCCCCCCATTGGCCGTCGGCGCTTTCTAACTCAAACACTATGCAGCTTGGATCACGATTCGCTACTCTGAAGCCTATGGCCAAATCGCCCCAACCTACATACCAGGATGCTGAGTTGATTCTGAAGCTCTACGACATGCGCCGCGAGACGAAGATGCGCGAGGCCCGCGGGTGGTTCTTTGGTAGTTTCAAATGCAAGACGCTGTCCGATTTTATGCAGCTGTGCCCTCCAGGAACGGAGCACAATGCCCATTTCCGTCAGGTGGCCAGCTATTGGGACATGGTCGGGTCGTTCGTGAACACGGACATTCTGAATGCCGACCTGCTTTTCATGAACACGCGGGAACTGCTGGTGTGTTGGGAGCGCATTAAGCCGCTAATCCCCGAACTACGCGCCAATGCCAAGGATGCGAATTACCTGGGCAATCTGGAAAAAGCAGGGGAGGCTTTCGGCACTTGGATTAGGCAGACGAGTGGAGACGAAGCCTACACCTCGTTTATCGCACGGCTGGTGTAGATAGTGGGGTTGTCGCTAGAAGCGTTTTTCATGGCTAGAGGCTTTGAGGAACACATGACACTCCGCTCCCCCAAAGGCCACCCTATGCGACGCGAACCAGACCATTTCGGCGATGTGGATCTACCGCTGTTGTACATTGCGCGCAAGCTGGACGAGGCGCTCAAGCTTGAGGCGCTGCTGACCGACGCAGGGCTGGATTATCTGGTTGAGCCCGACAAATATAGCGGCGGTATTGTTTTTCGATCCGAGAGAATTGGGGCGTTCTTCTATGTGGCACCAGAAGACGACGGAGCCGCGCGTCTGGCATTGCAGAAGGCTGGGTACAAGCCGTACGATGCCAGCAACGAGAAATAGCTTAGTTGGTAAACGTCAGATTTGTCACAACCGGATCGCGCACCGGTACCGCGACTGAGTTGCTGGTGTAGATGAACTGGGATATCGTCAGGTTGGCGACTGTATCCACCACCTGCAAGCCGGGCGATAGTTCCAGCACGATCCGATAAATACCGTGCGCGCCGACTTCGAGTCCAACTGAGATCACGTTTGCGGTGGAGCCACCGGCCTGGGACGAGACAAAATGGACGATACCGCGCTCATCCGGACCGTTTAGCGCCGGTCCCAAGTACTTGAGACCGGTTACAGCCTTGTCGAAGGCTGCCAGCGGAACAACCGGGCCGAGTCCGGTAGCAAACATGTAGATGGTCTCACCGGGCACTGCGGGGTTGTCGAACGTAACCGGCGCGTCCTTGACGTTGCTACAGCAGAGGGCCGCGCTGGTGGAAGAGACCGTGAGAGCGGACCCTCCGTTAGCCGGGACCGAGGTACCTGAGTACACAATCCCTTCCCCAGCGGGTCCTGCAATCTTCGCCCGTAGCTGCAGGCGATGGAAGGCCCCGACGGGATAGGCAACAACTTTTTCTTCCGGATTGGAATTCACCAGCGCCACCAACGCATCGCGAATCGAAGTCTGCGTGTCGGTTGATTTCACCGTATAGCTGTAGGTGCGATCTTCCACCAAAATCTTGGCAACGTCACCATCCTGAACCTGATCGCCGACGGCGTCCACCGTAATCGTTCCGGTGGCGTAGCTGGATGCGTGGAACGCGATAGCCGCTCGCGGTTCGGTGCCCTCCGCGGCAAACAAACCCGGGTTAATCTCGTCGACCGGGACGGCGATGGCGTTGGTGATGCGGACGGTACCATCCGGATCGGCAAAGCGAAGGTAGAAGCTTACGTTGTTGGAACCTAACACTTCCAAGGGAATCTGCGCGTTAACCTGAGTTGGCGAAACGAAGATCAAAGGCGAGCGGATACCGTCGAAGTAGGCCTGAACATTGCCCAGGTCCACAGGTAGGTAGAGCTGGTTCAGATCGGCTGTCACGGTCGCTGACGCCAGGTTTGTGCTGATTACCTGGACAAGAGTGCCAGGAGCAATGACAGTCGCGTCGCCTCCGCCTTGCAGGAAGGTTCCGCTGGTGGCCGGTATCTCATTCGCGTTGGCATTAGCACTGACCTGAAGCAGGATATCGTTGCCTGCAGCACCTGGGATCTTGGCCTGCAGTTTCACGATCCCCAAGGCAGGCTCATATTGCGCAAACACCTCGGGGTCACCGTTCTTGGCATTGATGATCAAGGCAATGCCGACCAAAATCGACTGGATCGTATCTTTGGCATTCACCGTGTAAGCGTAGGGACGATCGGCAATCGTGACAGTAAGAACGTCACCGGCTCGGACCGCCTTCGTAGTAGTAGTGCCGTCGGCGTTGGTGGTAATTGCCAACTGGACCCCAATCGACCCTTTGGCAAAGATCGCGCGACTGGCGGAGTTCACCACGGAATTGATCGGCAATAGAGTGTCGCCCGCCGTGAAAACCAGCACCCGGCGATTACTGGGATCGGCAACATAAAGATTGGTACCATCCCAGGCGAGCGCCGTCGGGGATACTACAATGTCCGCCGCAGACTGACGCAACAAGGGGTGAAACAGATCGGTTTGGCTGGATACCACGCTCGAAGTATCATCCGGTTGACCGAGGATGATGTCCGGATTGGGCGCATTGGTGGTCGGGATCTGGTTGTAGATCAGGACACGGTCATTGCCGCCATCGGCGATAAACAGGCGTTTCCCATCGGAAAGAGCGAAGCGGGGAAAGTCCAGCGTCTTACCACAACGGCCTGGATAGATCGTGTTACCGGCGGCATCCTTGTCTGGCTCACCGTCGCGATTGAAGTCGACCGGATCGCACAACACGGTGACATCATTGCCGAACGCGGAGGTAAAATCGTTCTGACCGATTACGACGTCCGCAGGTTGTTGGTTACGAGTGGGCAGAGTGTTCCAAATCAACACACGATTGTGTCCCAGGTCGGCAACGAACAGTTTGGTGCCATCGGTGGTCACCGAGACGGGATTCAGCAGAGTATTGGCAGCCGCGTCGAGTCCCGGCTTGGTAAGATCGGGCTCCACCGACACGGTGAAGCTGGCTTGGCCCAGCACCAGGTCCGGAACCTGCCCATTCTGCGTCGGCATGGTATTCCAGATCAAAACGCGATGATCTTGTGTATCGGCGACGTAGAGCTTTCCACCGTAGATCCACACACCCTGCGGCGCGCGCAAGGTCTTGGCGTCAACGGCATTAGGCTGCAGCGTTTTGACAGTCGTAAATGAAGATTGCCCCAACACAACATTCGCGGGGTCGGCATTGGTTGTGGGGATGTGATTCCACAATAGAACCCGATTGTTAACGGTGTCGGCCACGGCAAGATAGGTTCCGTCGGAAGCGACAGCCGTGGGAACACGCATGCCCTTAGCAGTGATCGTGTAGGTTGTGGTCGTAAAATCCGGCTGCCCTAAAACGACACTGGCCTTGCCTAGGCAAACAGGACAACGTCCGCTGACCGGCGGAATCTGATCGTGCGGCTGAGGAAAACCCTGCGTGGGCATAATCAGCACACGGTTATTGATGGGCGTGTAGCCTGGACGGTTTGCGTCGGCCAGAAACAGGTTGCCGTTGGCGAACGCAACTCCGCCCACGCCTCCGAGTAAGGTGTCGGAAGCTCCAGAATCCTGCTGGGTGAAAGTCGTTTGGCCAACTACTAGGCGGGCACCTTGTCCAGTGACAAAATCAGCTGCAAGGCTCCCTAAGGCACAGAGTGATAAAAGGGCACAGTACTTGAACATGCGAGATAAGCGGTCGTGGGTTGCTCCTCAGTATAACAGGCTGAGGTGGACGGGACCGTATAAAGGTAGCTGCACGTGGGGTGCCATCGCTGGCGGTGAGTCCAGGCAAATCTTCGGGTGATTAGATTGGCAGTAGTCGGATTCGGTTGCGGGCCGGATCTACTGTCACCAAAGCACCGCTATCGAGTTGAGGGGCTGTCGCACGTAGAGCCCTGACCAGCAGATTGCCACAGGCTGAAGGCAGGACATCCTGGACGCGAATCTGAATAACACTTGGGCGCTTTACGTGGCGTGTTGCGAGCAAGGCTCCGAAATCCAGATCGTGGGTTAGCACAGCAAAGCCATTTGTTGCTGCGAAGCCCATGATTTCGCTGTCAACGGCGTCAGGTTTTCCCACGGAAGACCAATGAAGACTCTAGAATCCGGACTTAGTC
>JBDTUY010000057.1:0-15225 GCA_040007495.1 Acidobacteriota bacterium
TAGTCGCGGGCCATGAAGCGTCCGGCGTAGCGGTGGTCGATCACTTCGATGCGCCTGGTGGGTGGCGGGACATTGGTGCTGCGCTGGAGGAAGTCCGGCACGTCCTTGATGAAGGGTTCGCGCTGGCAGCGACGGAGGATGGCGTTCTGCAGGGTTGGATCGGAGGACTGCCTGAATACAACGGGCGCGTGTGGGAACTGCATCCGATGGTGATCCGGCGAAAAAAAAGAATGTGCGGAATAGGACGAGCGCTGGTTGCCGCATTTGAAGCAGAAGTGTTTCACCGAGGCGCCCACACGATCACGCTGGGAACTGATGACGAGTCAGGTATGACTTCTTTGTCCGGTGTCGACCTTTACGATGATCTGCCCGGAAGGCTCGCGAACCTGCAGGATCTGGGACGCAAGCATCCGTTTCTCTTTTACAAAAAGCTCGGGTATGTGGTGACTGGCGCGCTGCCGGACGCGAATGGTCCGGGACGTCCGGACATATTCATGTCAAAGCGGGTGCCGAAGCCGTAGCTCGGGAATGGACGCATTCACTGGCCTACTTGTTTTGACGGAGCAAGGATAACTAGTGCGACGCCGATTACCAACAGCAGAGCTACGGCGACTAGCTCCTCCTGCATGATCATGCGCAAGTAGGATTGCAGGTTCATGAGGGCGGCGTGGATGAAACTTGACCAGGCGGTGAAGGCGATCAGAGAGCGATGCTCCACGGGGTTGCGGACGGCTAGCAGCAGAAATGCTCCGAGAGTGACATAGAGGCTGAACATCATGGACGGGGCGGGGGCTTCGCGGATGAAGGTTACTAACGGATAGGCGGAGGCTAGGAAGAGGACTCCTACCAGCACCAAGATAACTTTCAGGGTTCGCGCTCGCGTCATGTTTTGCTCGAGGTCAGATTACCGGAGTTGGATGTTACTGGCGGAGGCGGCGCCTCGCGCGGGTCGGGCGACCCGCCTTCCTTGGTGGGCGATTGTGGGCACACGCGCTGCCCCTGATCGTTGGAGGTAACTAGGCGGGAAACGCGTCGCTTACTTGGATACTTGCTGTTGCGCCAAGAGGGGTTACGCTCTCTTGCTCGCTATAGGCCATCACGGAAGCATATTTTCCATTCTGCGGCTCGCGATGGACGATCATGCGGCGTCCGGTTATGTCGAGGATCCAGAAGTCTGCAATGCCAGCTTGGGCGTAGAGGGATGCTTTGGTGGTGAGATCGAAGTACAGAGTGCTGTCTGAGACTTCGACCAGCAAGTGAATGTCGTCGGGCTGCGGATTGGACTTGCAGAACTCAGAAAGCTCTCGCTTTAGGACCACAATATCGGGTTCTGGCTCGCTCGTTGGATTGTCTTCGGGCGCTATGTCGATTGGCGATTCTAGTTGGATAAACCGAACCCCAAAGATCTGAATAAGCAAGCCAGTCAGGTACATCGTACAGATTACATGTGGCCGGTTCTTGCCCATCTTATTTAGAAGTTCCCCATCGATCAACTCCAGACGTTGCCCAACCAGAATTTCGCTCTCATCCAGGACAGAACACTCTGCGCGGGTCCACTTCTTGCGGGGCGGGGTAATGGCACTCGGCTGAACGGGAACTTCAACAAGTGTGGTCGACATGATGCCTTTATTTTACTACTCGCCGCTTGGGCCGAGTTCCTATTCGGAGGGGGACCCAAGCGTCGGCACAATTGCCGACGTGGCACGCCAAGTGCGTGCGCCACGTCATTGGCTGTCGCTCCCAGCCTCGTGGCGGTTACGAATGCAAGCCTGATTTGCGTTTGGCTCTGAGGTTGAGCATCTCTACGAACAATGAGAAGCCCATGGCGAAATAGATGTAGCCCTTAGGGATGGTTTGATGGAAGCCTTCGGCGATTAGCGCCATGCCGATGAGCAACAGGAAGCTGAGAGCCAACATCTTTACTGTTGGATGCTTTTCCACGAAGTCGCCGATCGCTCCCGAGATAAAGAGCATGCAGGCGACCGATAGCACCACGGCGGCGATCATGATCGCTAGGTGGCTCGCCATGCCGATGGCAGTGATCACTGAGTCGAGAGAGAACACGATATCCAGTACGGCGATCTGCACCAGGACTCCGGTGAAGGTGATTTTGGCAGGAGCAGTCTGTTCGTCATGCTCCTCCCCCTCCACACGTTCATGAATCTCCTGGGTGCTCTTCCAGAGTAGAAACATACCGCCGACCAGCAGGATCGCGTCGCGGCCTGAGATGTCATGACCCAACAGGCTGACGAATGGCTTGGTCAAGCCCATGACCCAACTGAGTGAGAGCAGCAACAGGATGCGTGTTCCCATTGCGAGCAGTAGGCCGATACTGCGGGCGCGGGCGCGCTGCTGGACAGGAAGTTTGCCGGAGAGGATGCTGATGAAGACGATATTGTCGACACCGAGCACGATTTCCAGCAGGGTGAGCGTCAGCAATGCGATCCAGGATTCGGCGGAAGTGAAAATGTCCATGAGTTGGGTGATGGGCTGGTGTACCAATTATCTCGCATAGGTCGGGCGGTTTCCTTGACTTCCGCGCTCCACTAGAGGATATTCATGTGATCCCTAGACCGTGTCCGATCAGGAGGACCAAGAGTGTTTTGTTCAAACTGTTCAGCCGAATTGACGGCTGGTGCTCATTTTTGCCCCCGCTGCGGATGGCAGGCGGTCGGGACTGTGCCTACCCCCCAAGCCCCCAGCCAGGGCGCGGCTGCCGCCGAAGGACCGGTCCGTCTGAGTTTTGAGGGCTCGGCTGTGCAGTTGCTCGGTTGGATGTTGCTCACGATTGTGTCGGCGATCGTGATTGTACCGCTGGCCTGGGTGTATGCGGCTATGCTGCGGTGGACGCTGCGGAATCTCCACTTCAGTGACGGAACCACCGCCGAGTTCACCGGGACGGGGGGGCAGATCGCCATCTGGATGGTTTTCTACATCTTGTTCGTCATCGGGCAGCAAGTTCTTTTGCGATCGATGCTAGAAGACGGCGTTCTGGTGACCATTGTGATTACCGTCTTGTCACAGTTTGTAGCGTGGGCGGTTGGACTTATGATCCTGAAGTGGGCGGTCTACAACGTGAAGCTTAGCTCAGGGCCACCGCTAACGTTTACGGGGTCCTACCTAGGACTGCTGGGATACGGCCTGTTGTTACTGGTTTCTATCTATTCCATCGTCGGGTGGGCGTGGGTGATCGCGGCGCAGTATCGTTGGATGGCGCGGCACGTGGAAGGCCGTGGCGTCGTATTTGATTTTAAAGGCAAAGGACATGAGGTCCTATGGCGCACCATTGTCATGATTCTGCTCTCCTGCCTGATCGTGACCATCCCATGGACACTGCTGTGGTACTGGAACTGGTTCGTCGAGAATATCTCCATGACCCGGCGTCCTGCCGATGACAGTATGTTCAGCGGCCCGAATCGGCCGCTACCGACCGCGTAGCTGCCTAGTTCGTACAAACCCGAGATCGCGGGCGCGCGGTTATTCCCATCTCCGTTCCAGAGTAAGTGCGCGCCGATGAGACTTGCGTACATTGTGGGTTAAGAACAATCTACCCATCGAATCAACTGCCCGGTACAACTCTCCTTCGCATTCGCCACCGATATGCTTCTTAAGCGGTGTCGCCTCGCTGCAAGTTTCCAGGCCCAGCCTCCTCGGAGGAATTGACGGCGGTAAGTCAGCAAATGGCAGGCAATGCGGAGGAGACGGCGACCCAGGCGAACGCGGTGGCGGCTGCCTCCGAAGAGGTTTCGAAGAACGTAGGTTCGGTTGACCGGTGAATGGAACCGCACCGTGGTGGTCACTTGCAAGCCCGGCTTGGCCTGCTTCCTCGCTGGGAAGTTTCTTTCGATGGACGCACCCACTCGGCTGGACGATGTGCCTGCGATGTGGTTAGCGAATTGGCAAATATGGTTGGCGGAAATCTCAAGAGCATCGTGGCCCAGGTTTTGCACCTTTCCACGCCGCAAGTGACGTACGGTATGGAGTGGCAGCCGGAGGGCACACGGGAATACTCAGTCACTGAACTGTTTTTCCGGTGCGAAGGCGGCGAGTTTGGGATTGCGGTTTTGGCCAAAACGTAGTGCGTTAGGCAATGTCGGTGGTCGCGAACTGTAACTCATATAGGCGCCGGTAAATGCCGTCTTTCGAGACCAATTCGTCGTGTTTGCCCACCTCTGCAATTTGGCCGTGATCCAGCACAACGATCTTGTCGGCTCGCCTCACGGTGGATAGGCGGTGGGCGATCACGATTACCGTTCGGTGTTCCATCAAGTGTTGCAGTGCCGCTTGCACCAGCGACTCGGATTCGGTGTCGAGGTGCGAGGTCGCCTCATCAAGGATCAGGATCGGAGCGTCTTTCAGTAGCGCCCGTGCAATAGCCAGCCGTTGGCGTTGTCCACCGCTGAGTTTGGTTCCGCGCTCTCCGATTATGGTGTCGAAGCCTTGCGGCAGCTTGGCGATAAATTCGTCGGCCATCGCGCTGCGGGCGGCTTCGCGCACTTGTTCGGGAGTCGCATCCAACCGCCCGTAGCCAATATTCGCGGCTACAGTGTCGTTGAACAGAAATGTATCCTGCGCCACCATGCTGATTTGCTCACGCAATGAGGCGAGCTGCAACTGTCGCACGTCCTGTCCATCGATCTTGATTGCACCAGAGGCCACGTCGTAGAAACGCGGCACGAGATTCGCGAGTGTGGTTTTGCCTGCGCCACTGGAACCGACTAACGCCAGTACCTCTCCGGTCTTGACCTCCAGAGTGATTCCGTTCAGCACCAGGGTCGAGGCTGGGGAGGTTGGATAGCGGAAGTTCACGTTCTCAAACGCGATGCTCTTGTGGAACAGCGGCAGTTTGGTTGCGCTGGTGGATTCCGTAATTTGCTGATCGCGGTCCAGATACTCAAACACCTTTTGCGATGCGCCCAGAGCTTGCTGAAAGATTGCGTAGATGCCGGTCAGGCGCTTTACCGGTTCTAGCAACATCAGCAACGCGACTACAAAGCTGGTGAAGTTGCCAGTGGTCATCGCTCCGGCGACGATCTGGGAACGTCCGTAGCTGACGACTCCGACAATGGTCAACGCGCCAAGGAACTCAATGATGGGTGAAGCGATGGCCTGCTGGCGGACATAGCGGAGGTTGCTGCGCAGCAGCTTACGTGCGCGGTCACGGAATCGATTGGATTGGATCTCCTCGGCTCCGAAGGACTTTACGACTTGGTGGCCCGTCAGAGTTTCTTGGAGGACCTGGTTCAATTCGGCAGTGTCATCCTGCGCACCGCGTGTGGACCGGCGGATGCGCCGTCCCAATTGCACGGTGGGAACCAGCACGAACGGCAGCACGGTGATGCTGAAGATTGCGAGCCGCCAATCGGTGCGGAGCACGACTGCCAGCAACGCGATAGCCGTGAAGCTTTGACGAAGCAAGTCGGCCAGAATATGCGACAGAGCCACTTGAATCTTGTCCAGGTCATTCATGATGGACGACATCACGCGCGCGGTGGAGTTGGCTTCAAAGAAGTGCGCGTCCTGATGTACGACGCGGTCGAAGACGTCCTGTCGTAGATCGGTGACGGCTGCGAAGCCAACGTAATTGACGAGAAAGTTGGCGATGTAATCGCAGATGCCCTTGATCGCGAGACTCACAAGGATCGCTACGGCGATCATCGTCCAAGGGTCGTGCAGGGACGAAGGCAGGAAGCTGTTCAGGTACACCACATGCGCTTCGCCTCGGGTCACGAACTCTGGAATCGTGAAGAGAGGCAGAGGGCCGGAGGGAGGGATCGGCGTCAGCACGCGATCGAAAATCAGGCCGATCAATACGGCCATCAAAGCTTGCGACCCGCCAACCAGTGCCATCAAGAGCACCGACGCAAAGAGGCGCAGGGCGTAGCGGCGAGAATACTTCAACAGGCGCGATAGTTCATTCACGCGCGTACCCTCAAGGTTTCTACTGCTGCCAATACTTGGTTGACCTCAATGTCTGCCATGCCAGTCGGGCTGGTGAGTACCTGAGCTTCGGTGCGCCACGGCGCCCACGTGACGGGGTTGCTGGCGCCAAACAGGACGGTTACCGGGATGCCAAAGGCCGCAGCGATATGCGCGGGTCCGCTATCGTTGCCGACGAAGAGTTGCGCTCCGGCGATCACGCTTTTGACTTCAGTTAGGGGAGCGTTTTGGAGCACCTCGAAGTCTTGAAACTCATCGGTCGAATCGCCTGGGCCCGCAAGGACGATGGGTTTTAGGCCCGCCTGCTCTCGCAGGTAATGCGCGATGGCTTTGAAGCGAGTCGCGCCCCATGCTTTTTCTGGAGCCGAGGCATACGGGTGGATCACGGAGTAGGCTCGGTCGGGGGCCTTGGCCCGGGGGGGCGTAAACAACTTGGCGCGCGGGATCTCTGAAATCGGGACACCGAGCCAAAACATCGCCGAAGCGAGGTGCTCGGCGGTATGAACCGGGCGCTCTTGACCGAGTATCTCTTGTGCGCGAGGGATCTTCGCGTTGTATACGAAGTTGTAAGCGTGATGCGCGAATCCTACTTTTTCACGCGCTCCTGACATGGCGGTCAACCACATGCTTCGCGAGCCTCCGTGGAGGTTCAGCAGGAGCTGCGGCTCCCAACGGGCAATTGCATAGGCATCCGGCTGCAGGGTCCTGGCGACCTCGTCCAGTCCTTCGAAGACGCCCGTGAACCGATCTTCGACAACCAGGCCAATCTGTAGATCAGGACGATGTTGTTTGAGGAGAACCAGGGCCGGGGTCGTCAGCACGCAGTCGCCCAGGGACCGCAAACGGATCACCGCAATGTGTGAGCCTTCCGGGATGCGGTCCAACAGAGCAAACATGTTCAGGATTGGCGGTAGACGCCAGCGAGCCTAAGCTTCGATGCGCGCTTCGTCCACCAGCATGACGGGGATGTCGTCGCGTACGGGGTATACTCGCTTGCATTCAACGCACTTGAGGCCGGTGCCGCTGGTGTTCAATTGCACGGTTGCCTTGCAAAGAGGGCATACCAAAATGTCGAGCAGATCTTGACTGATGGCCATAAGAGATTCGATTCGGGTCTAGGTTTAGTTTAACAGCGAACAAGTCCGGCAGCGGTTAGTTTAGCAGGGGGCACGATTTGCGCGGCTCATGGCTGTGGCAGTGCAGGCGGTAAGGGGCGCGGCGAAAGCAGGCGGCCTTCCAGCCGATCGTCTAAGACATGACGGACCAGGAATTCGTGCGGTTGATCATCGTTGGCCGCATAAAACACGATCGGTTCACCGGCATAGATGTCCTTCTTCTCCATATGCCGTGTGCCAACCCAGATATCTACGCTGTATTTCTGGGCGTTCGCATCCAACTTCTTGATCATCACCTGGATCGCTCCGATGCCGGTTGGCTGTTTGTCCTTGAACAGGGTGAAGGTGGTGAGATCGCGATTGCCTGGGGCAATGGCGGCGACGGGCGCAGAGGCTCCGGTTGGAGGGGGCGCTTGCGGCGCTGCCGCTAGAAAGAATGTGACGCCCAGACAGGCCGCCGCGAGGCTGATAGGAATCTTCATTGAGTTTGGCGATGGGCGTTGGCGCAGGAATTGCGTACGAGGGATCTCGACTGTAGGTCGGATCCGGCAAAATCCTTTACGGACACGTTAGTGGTGCGGACAACGCACTGTCTTAACTAGAGGTTTACCACATCCCGGGTGGCCCGAGTCGGAACTGTGGGGCGATCCTCAGTTACCAGACCCTGCAGGCAGGCCCGCGAACCATGGGTTGGGTGACCTTACAGAAGTAGGCTTTCTGAAATTCCGGCATGTTGCTCAACACTCCGTTGACGCGGAACTCGCCCGGAGAGTGCGAATCGGTCTGCGCGCGCAGCTTGGCTGAGGCGTCAGTGATGTTCTGGCACCATACCTGTGCCCAGCCCAGGAAGAAGCGCTGCTCCGGAGTGAAGCCGTCGATTAATTCGGGGGACTTCGCGGCTGCCGCGTTGGTCACAGCTGCGACCTTCTTCGCCAAGCTGTCCATCAGCGCCATAAACGCGACGCGCACTCCGCCGTTGTCCGCCGTGTTTTCGCCCAGCGTGAGCTTGCCGTTCAGTTTCACGTCGGCGACCGGACTGTAGCTGGAATACTGCTGCACCAGGCAGTCGGCCCGTTCTCCGAAGGCTTTGGCGTCGGCTTCCGTCCACCAGTCACGCAGGTTGCCATCGCCATCGAACTGGCGGCCCTGGTCGTCGAAGCCGTGCGTCAGCTCATGGCCGATCACGGCGCCGATCGCGCCGAAGTTCACGGCGTCGTCCATCGCGTTGTCGTAGAACGGAGGCTGCAGTATCCCAGCCGGGAAGTTGATGTCGTTGTTCTGGGCGTCGTAGTAGGCGTTGACGGTCGGTTGGCTCATCTGCCATTCGGTCTTGTCGACCGGCTTACCGATCTTGCCAAGCTGGCGGGCAAGCTCATATTGATTAGCGCGCGACGCGTTGCCGTAGACGTCATCTCTGGCGATGCGGACGTTGGCGTAATCCTGCCACTTTTCCTGATTTCCGATCTTGTTGGTGATCTTGTGCAGCTTCGCGACGGCGGCCTTCTTGGTGTCGGGGGTCATCCAATCGAGGCCGTTGATGTCGCGTTCCAGCGCCGCTTCCAACGCCAGAACCATGTCATGCGTCCGGCGAGCGCCTTCCGCCCCTAGCGTGCGCTCCAGGAATTTTTGGCTTAGTGCGTCGGGCAGTTGGGCATCGGTCATGTCGACGCACTGCTTCCAGCGGGCTCGCATTTCCTTGGAGCCACGCAGGGTCTTGTCGAAGAACTCGAATCGCGCCTGACGCAGTGCGGTGGAAAGCACGGGGGTCAGATCGTTCACTAGTTGCCAGGTCAGGTAGGCCTTCAAGTTCTCCATGGATTGCGCAGCAAGCAGTTTGCTGAACCCGGCGGCAAAATCCGGGACGGCAACGTTGAGGCTGTTATTCGTGCCAGTCAAGCTTACGCCGACACCGTTAAAAAAGCGTTCCCAATCGAAACCGGGGCTCAGTGTTTTGAGTTCCGCCAAGGTCATCTTGTGATAGACCTTCTCAGGATCGCGGCGGGACACGCGGTCCAGCGCGACCTGGGCCAGCGCGGTTTCAATCGTTAATACGGCGGTAGCCTTGGCTTTTGCTACGTCGGGAGTTGCCCCCAGTAAGCCAAAGACCTTTGCGACATGCGCGAGATATTTATCACGCAGTTCGACTGAGGCGGCGTCCGTTTTCAAATAGTAGTCGCGATCCGGCAATCCGAGGCCGCCCTGATCCAGCACGGCAATCATCACGGAGGAATTCTTGGCGTCCTGCTCGGAGGAGAAATTGAAGAACGGAAAGACCCCCATCCGATAGGTGTAGATCATCAGGTCGGTCAGCTCGTTTTGATTGGAGACGACGTCGATCCGGTTCAGGTCGCGCTGCAGAGCATCCATGCTGCGGATATTCGCGACCGAGTCGTCCATGCAAGCGGCGTAATAGTCGCCGAGCTTTTGTTCGAGGGTCGAGCGCCCGGCGCGAGGGGATGACGCCGTTTCCAGGACATTCTGCAGCAGAGCACGATTCCGTTCGCTCAACGCATCGAAGCGCCCCCAGCGGGAGACGTCGCCCGGGATGGGATTCGTTGTTAGCCAGCCACCGCAGGCGAACTGATAGAAATTGGCGCACGGGTCCACGGTCTTGTTCAACGCGGCGACGCTGAAGCCGCTAATGCCTGAAGTAGATTGAGAGAAGACGGTTCCTGCAAATAACAAGAATGTGCAAAGAATGCGCATGACTTCATGGTAGCGCTCCGTTGGACATGAGATCGAGGATTAGTGCAGATTTGGCCCGAATGGACAGACGAGAGAACCTCTATCGGTGAGTGTCGGGTGGCTGCGAGGCCGGGACGGACAGATGCAGGGTGGGTGGAGGTTGGGTCAGGAACTGGTATTCGGCGTCTGTGACTTTGGCAGTTGGACGGGGAACTCGTCGGCGGTTTTGCGCCGCGGGCGCGGGTGTCGGTACGGGGCTTTGGGTCGCGGTTGGTTGGCTGGTCGGTTGGGAGCTTCCAAATACCGCATGCATTGCAGCCATGGGCGATAGTAGATCGGCATGAACCCCAGCGTAAATCAGAAGTGCTGCGATTCCGACCATGCCGATTTTCTTGATGGCGTCGCGCGTTTCCCGGGACAATAGGTCCCGGCAGAAAGACAAGAGCAGGATCGCGCACGCCAGAAATAAAACGCCTCCGAGTTGATAGGAAAGCTGAGTCATGATTGTGAGTTAATCCCTGAAAATCACCGCGTGGTCTTAATCTATCGGCGGGCGGGAGGATTTTCGAGATGGCTCGAAAGTGTTGGAGGCGGCCTGGGTTGAACTGGCGCTTTGGCTTGGCAACGCGCGTTTGTTGGGAGGCTGAAGTCTTCGTGCTGGTTAAATCGCGCGCCACGGAGCGGGTCTGTTGGGATAATTGGCGGCCCATGTTTTCGAGAAAGTCTAGCATCTGAATGTAGCGGTTGAACCGGATGTCCTTGGGTCAATACGCGCATTCATCGCGCTGGATCGCGCAACAGATGGATCGGTTTAGAGGAGAGGAAGGTGTGTGGCGATTCGATTAAGTCTAGTGTATTGAAGCGTCCAAGCGGATCATGTTCAGACGGCGCCCGTGGACCTCCACATGCCACTATTGCGCCAACCACCCGTCCGGGGATCTCGGAAATGCAAGGGCGGTTTGGAGGCTCTGCTTGAAACAGGTATCAGAAGCTATATCGTTTGCTGGTCAGGCGTTATGCCTGGCAGCCGCAATGTTGTTGACGGGCTGCGCGCAGTCGACTTCCGATGTTCGCCCCGTATTCAAGGGCGTCGTCCCGATCAACGACATCATGGTGGACGTGATTGACCACAACAGTCACATGATATGGAATGCGGCGGCTCCAGAGAAGGCTCCCAAAACCGACCAGGACTGGCACGCTTTGGAGCATGCCGCAGTGACTCTAGCCGCTTCCGGCAACATGATCCTGATACCCGGTCCTCCGAAAGACGACCAGGTCTGGGTAGCAGATCCCCAGTGGCAGAAGTTCGCGCAGGATCTAACGAATGCAGGCGAGAAAGCGGTGCTCGCGGTGAGTCATCGGGATATGGCGGCGATCAGCATGGCCGGCGACGATCTGGTGGCGACGTGCGAGGCCTGCCATCAGAAGTTCAAGCCCGCGTTACCCGCACATGTCGCGAAGCCTGAGGAGCAGCCAGAACACTTTGGCAAGTATGATCAGAAGAAGTAGCAGCCCACAAAACGTGCTCAGCCTTTCGTGGCGCGCGCAGCAGGGCGTGCCACGTCCGAACTTCTGCTCCGACGGTTGGGTCTAGACGCCCTGGGATCTTGTTCCTGGCGAACTTACCGCGATAATTGACGGCGCATTGCCTCCAGCGATTCGAGCATTTGGTCGTTGGTGGTCCAATCGGCTAGAGGGACTTCCGGGGCTGCTGCGGCCGGAGCGGGTTGCGTGATTTCCGCGAATAGTTGCACCAGTTCCGGGTCCCGCCATCCGGCACGCACTTCATCGAACATCATCTGAATCGCGTCCTGATGGGTATAGGCAGGCTTATAAGGTCGCGCCGTGGTGAGAGCATCGTAGATATCAGCGACCTGCATGATGCGGGCCAGCAGAGGGATGTTTTCGCCGCTCAGGCCGTCAGGATAGCCGCCGCCATCCCACCGTTCATGATGGCTCCGAATAATCGGCAGAACCGGCTTTAGCGACTTCATGGGTTTGCAGATATCCTCGCCCCGCAGGGTATGGAGCCGCATCAATTCCCACTCGTGCGCGTCGAGCTTGCCGCCCTTATATAGGATCGAATCCGGGATGGTGATTTTGCCGATATCGTGCAAGTAACCGCCTCGGAAGAGTGCCAGTTGATCGTTATGGCAAAGACCGAGCGCTTGTCCCAGACGCACGCTGTAGGCGGCGAGGCGTTCGCAGTGCAGGCCCGTGTAATGGTCGCGGTGTTCGACGGCCTGCGCGAGTGCGAACAGAATCGTCTCCGCTTCTTCCAGAGAATCGATCAGTGCTTTGCTGCGGAGCAAGGTACGTACTCGCGTGCGTAGCAGAGCCGGCTGGAGAGGTTTAAGCAGGAATTCGTCCGCGCCGGATTCCAAGCCAGCGATCTCAGTCTCCATGCCGGAGACGCCGGTCATCATCAGGATCGGGATCAGCTGCGTTCGGCGCTGCGTCTTCAGGACATGGCAGAATTGCGTACCGCTCATCTCTGGCATCATCAGGTCGACTACCACTAAGTCGATTTCCTGACTTTCGAGGATCGAGAATGCCTCGGATGGTCTGGTGGCTTCGATGATCTTATAGGGGGCCGCTTTGAGGATGCCGCGAATCAGACGCCGATTGAGGTCGGTTTGATCGACGATCAGGATCGTCGCGGGTCCGGCCGCTTGATCTTCGGTGCCCAAGGTTCGTCTGTGGCTGTCAAAACCTGCAGTGGTCAGGGCGGAGGCGCGGGGCGCTTCGAGGATGGAAAACTGAGGCGGAGGCAAGGTCGGCAAAGGCAGGGCGCTCAAAGGGACGGGGGCAGCCTCCGCTTCACGGGCCCCTCGCGGGAACAAACCATCCACTTCCTGCAGGCCAATATTCGTTGTGTCCGAATTGGTCTGGCTAGACGCGGGTTTGGATTGGTCGCTCACAGGAAAATCCACTAAGGCTCTGGGCCTTACCTGTAAATCGGACGTTTCCCCACAAACAATTAGGTAGGCCTCCTTAGTTTTGGGGTTACAGAAGCTTCCTGATAGAATCGGGGCCATGAGAGGTGCCGCTTGGTCGATCATGTTGGCCCTGCCAGGGGCGGTTTATCCGCAGGTGGCGGCTCCGCCACGCGCTGTTACTTCCGTCAAGCCCAACGGGACATGCGGTTACGGATCGGCACGAGCTTCGCTCACGCCGGGGCACTTGCAACTCACTTGTACTTCGCTCCGCAGCCTGATTGCGACCACCTACACCAAAGGATTGTCCACTTCGCGGCGAGTGGAGGTGCTGGGTGGTCCGCCGTGGTTGGACAAAGAACGGTTTGACATTGCGATTGCGACAGACGCCCCGGTGAAGATCGAAGATTTGGCGGGTTCTGTGATGCGGGCGCTGCTGGAGGATCGGTTCGCGCTGAAGGCACATCGCGAGAATCGCGATAAGCCGGTCTATCTATTGACGGTTCTGAAACCGAGCGCGAACCTGCAGGTAGCAAAGCCGGGCAATTGCAGCGCGTTTAGCTACGAGGGCGATGGGTCGATTCCGAAGGGAACCAACCTGTGTGGATATGGATCGGTGAAATCGCGCAAGACCGGGCCTACGATTAATGAATGGTATGGCACCACACTCGATCAATTCATCGGGCACTTTTTGGAGGGACAGGTGGGTCGCCCGGTCCTGGACCGAACGAATTTGAGTGGACGCTATGACCTCCGATTCGAGTTCGACTTGCCGAGACCCGCGAATGGTGGGGATGATCCGCCCGTGGCGGCTGACATCTTCACGTTGTTGCGGGAGCAACTCGGATTGGCGCTTAAGGCAGGGCGCGGACCGGTGGAAGTGGTGGTTATCGATTCCATCAGTCGGCCGAGTCCAAACTGATCGATTCCCATGACTGACCCAAGGGCTTGCAATAATCGGTTTCACTCGCGATAAAATTAAAAGCTGAAACTATGCGATCTTCCCTGTTGAAACCGATACTCCTGAGCGGCACCCTCATGGTTGCAGCGGCTGCCTCCTTCCTGTTGGTTGCGCAAACCCCGGCACCTGCCGCGAAGGCTGCGCCGAAGGCGGCCACGACAAAGGCCAATAGCACACCGGCCAAGGCCGCACCTGCTGCCAAGAGCACTGCCGCGAAGAGCACTGCCGCCAAGTCGACCTTGAACCTATTGAACCCGGCCAGCCTGAAGGAGAAGGCTCCAGGGATATACGTCGTAAAGCTGGAGACCACGAAGGGTAATGTGGTGATTCGCGTCACGAAGCTGTGGGCTCCGCAGGGTGCGGAGCGTTTCTATAACTTGGTGAAGGCGGGCTTCTACGACAATTGCTATTTCTTCCGGTCGCTGGATTTCATGGTCCAAGCTGGCATCAGTTCCAAGGCGGAGATTAACCGGGTTTGGGCGGATAAGAATCTTCAGGACGACCGCCGGATCGAGACTAATATTCGCGGCCGAGTGACGTATGCAAATACCGGTGAACCTAATTCCCGCGGCACGCAGATCTTCATCAATAAACTGGACGTGAATCGTCGATTGGATAGTGCTCCGTCTCCCTTCGTTCCGTTTGGGGAGGTGGTCGAAGGGATGGACGTGGTGGATAAGATCTATACCGGTTACGAGGGTAATGTGAGCCAGCAACTCTTCACCAATCAGGGCGAAGCGTACCTGAATCGCAACTTCCCCCGCTTGGATAAGATCATCAAGGCGACGATTATCGCGACCCCGTAGTTCAGCGCAATATTTTAGCCGCAGATAAACGCCGATACATGCCCGTCTTAAATCTGCGTTCATCCGCGTTTATCTGCGGCTAGTCTCTTCTTACACAATCTGGTTCTCGTTCAGCCACAATCTTTCTATGTACTGGCTTGGTATTGACATCGGCACCGGCGGCTCGCGCGCCTTACTTATTGATCGGCAGGGCAGGGAAGTCGCGACGTTTACCAGTCCACATCAGGAGATGCGGATGGAGCATCCGATGTGGGCTGAGCAGCAGCCTGAAGATTGGGCGCAAGCTGCGTTTGCTGCGATTCGCGGGGTTTTGCAGCAGGCCAAGATCAAGGGTGCGGACGTGCTCGGGGTCGGGTTTTCGGGCCAGATGCATGGGCTGGTTCTGCTGGACGCCGCCAATGCTGTGATTCGTCCGGCGCTGATCTGGTGCGACCAGCGCAGTCAGCCGCAGGTCGATTTCATTAACGCGAAAGTCGGCCGCGATAAGGTCCTGGAGTGGACCGCGAATCCGGTTCTGACCGGCTTCACACTGCCGAAGCTACTGTGGGTGCGCGACCATGAGCCGGAGCAGTTTGCCCGGGTGAAGAAAATCCTGCTGCCAAAAGATTATGTTCGGTTCTGCCTGACGGGCGATCATGCGACCGATGTTGCCGATGCGTCGGGGACGGCGCTATTCGATGTGATTGGACGCCGCTGGTCGTATCCGATGGCGGGCGCGCTGGGCTTGGATCGCGACATTTTGCCGCGCTGCTACGAGTCATCGGAGGTCACCGGCAAGATAT
>JBDTUY010000058.1:0-14912 GCA_040007495.1 Acidobacteriota bacterium
ATAGCCCGAGAAGCTCGAGAAAGCTCTCCACCCGCACGAATCAGTCCTAAATCGAAGTAGTAGTTTGCTCCAACAGCTAGCGTCATTCCACTCACTAACGCGACCCACTTGAGCCCGATCATCGAAATGCCCCTTTTGGCGTCCGCGTCCACAGCGGCGCACTTGTACATTTTAGATGAGCACGTGAGCTTCCAGATTCAAAAATCAAGAAAAGGAGAATATCGCGGAGGAAATACTGGAGCGCCACCACATGCGAGTCGCCATGCCTGAGCATGACGCAGCATGCGCCAGTTACCCGCGTCGGCTACTTTGCGCCCAGTTTGGTCAACAAAGCCGCCGTCGACTCGTGAACGTCTTTGCGGCTACCGTCGAAACCACCGCTACCGCCCGCGAGACCCAGGGCAGTATCCTTAGCCGTGAAGCCCTTCTGATCTTTCACGTCCAACTTCGCTCCGTGAGCCGCCAGGAACTCGATCACCTTGTCGAATCCCGAGTGCGCTGCGGCGTGCAGTGCGGTTTGGCCCTGCTGATTCGTCGCATTGAGATCCGCTCCGGCTTTCAAACACAGCTCGATCGCCTCCAGGGCATCTTCCTGCGTCTTGAAGCGCCCAGTGCTGTCCTCTTCCTTACTGCCCATGCCTGCAGCCGCCATCAGCGGCGTAATTCCGGCCTTGGTCCCCATGTTCACATCCGCCTTCGCGGCCAGCAGAAGCTTCATCGCCGGAACGTCAGCGGCCTTGGCTGCCCGTACCAGTGGCGTGGTTCCCGCGCTCAACATCGTATCGTCGCCGCGATCCAGCTTCACGCGATACGGCTGCTGTTTCGTTAGCTGCGCATTGACGTTCGCGCCTTTGTCGATTAACTTCTGAATCAATTGGAGGGCCGACAATTCATTGTGCAGAACCTCAGGAGAGGGTCGGTTTGACACAGGCATCGTATTGAAATCGACCGCCGAGAATAACGGCGTCCTGCCCGTATCGTCAGCAAGGTTGGGATTCGCGCCTTTATCCACCAGGTATGCGGCAACGTCATAGTGGCCATTGATGATTGCAATAAGCGGCGCGCTGACGCCGTGGGGATCTTGCACCTGCAGATCCGCTTTCGCGTCGGCCAGGATCTGCGCACAACCCAGGCAGCCTTCGCGAGCGGCAAACATCAGAGGCGTCAAACCGCCCAGAGGCATCCACTTGTCGCGAGGCTCAGACGTCACCTGCCTCTCCCAGGTGTTGACATTCGACTTCGCGTTGACGTCAGCCCCACGTGCGATCAATTCCCGCACCATATCCGGATGCTTCTCGACCACCGCCCACATCAATGCGGTCTGCTGATGCCATTCCTCGCGAGTGTCGATCTTCGCCCCGTGATCCAGCAAAATCTTGGCCGCTGGCACACTACCCGTCCGGGCGACCGTCATCAGAGCCGTCTCCTGCAAATTCACCGCCGCGTTTGGATCGACACCGGACTTCAGCAGCAACTCCAGCATCGGAGCGCTACCGTTTTCAGCCGCCAGAAACAGCGGCGTGATCTGATAGCGGTTCGCTGCCTTGACGTTGGCCCCGGCACGAATCAGCCGAGTAGCCGTGGCAAGGTCGTTATTGCGGACCGCCCAATGCAGCGCGGTGGTTCCATCGGCCTCGGCTGCCTTCGGATTCGCCTTCTGCGCCAGCAGCGTGGTAACCAAGGTCGCGTTGCCGTCCTTCACCGCGCCAATCAACTTGTTGTCGATTTGCGCAGCCACCAGGTTCGCGGCCAGTAAAGGGATTAGCAGAAGTCTGTTCATGATGATTCCTTGGCCTGAAGCTTAAACGTTCGACAGACGACCCGTGCTATCGCCAAGCGATTCCATCTCAATCCCGGCCTTATCCAGCATCGTGACCAGTAGATTCGTCATCGGCGTGTGATCGTCATACTTCAAATGGCGACCACCCTTCAGGCTGCCGCCACCGCCTCCCACTAACAGGTTGGGCAACGGGAAGTGGTTGTGGGCGTTGCTATTGCTCATGTTGCTGCCATACAGCAGCACGGAATGATCCAACATACTGCCGTCGCCATCCGGCATGGTCCGCAGCTTTTCCAGGAACTTCGCGAATAAGCCGACGTGGTAATTCTGAATCTTGACCAGCTTCTCAATCTTGTCCGCGCGATTCTGATGGTGCGACGTCGCGTGGTGGCCGTCCGGCACGCCAACCTGCGGGTAGGTCCGATTGCTGACCTCGCGCGCCATCATGAAGGTGAACACGCGCGTTACGTTCGCCTGATACGCCAGCGCCAGCAAGTCAAAGGTCAGGGCGACGTGATCGTCGTAAGAATAAGGAATCCCGGCCGGAGCGACTGGCAGGTCGACGCTGGAACTGGTTGCCTGTTGCGAGGCGCGATCGATACGGCGCTCGATCTCGCGAACATTCTCCATATAATCATTGAGCATCGTGCGGTCCGAAGGACCCAGGTTCAGCTGCAAGCTCTTGGCTTCGGAACTGATAGCGTCCAGGATGCTCTGGTCCTGCTTGCGGCGAGCAGCGCGCTGCTCAGCCGTCCCGCCCGTTCCAAACATCCGCTCAAACGTCTTGCGAGGATTGATCTCCATCGGCATCGGAGTGGTGGGCGTCCGCCAGGAGAGCGTATTCATATAGATGCAACCGTAGTCACGGTCACAAGCGCCAATCAGAGCCGAATAGTCCTCAATCGCCACTTCCATCGACGGCAGAACCGTATCCTGACCGATGTACTGCGCCGCAACTTGATCGGCTGTCACACCGGCAAATGCGTCCACACCCTGCGTAGGTTTCGGACGAACACCAGAGAGCCAGGTGGTCGGGCTGAGCGAGTGAACCGCCGTCGAATCCGCCGCGCGATGGCCAAGACCGCTGACGATATTCAGACGATCGCGAAAAGGTTCAAGCGGCTTAAGAATGCGCGGGAACTCAAAGCCTGCGCCTTCCGTGCCGGGTGTCCAATGGTCCATGATCGCGCCATGCGGCACGTACACGAATCCCACGCGTGAAGTTGCTGCCGCCGCCGTCTTACGTAACAAAGTCTGCGCGGGAATCATCGAATCCAGTAGCGGCAAAGCGAGCGAGACGCCCGCAGCCTTCAGGAACGTGCGACGAGGCAGATGCTTCTTCGTAATGAACATCCCGATCTCCTTACAACAACAGAGGCTTTGCGTAAAAATAGCCACCTACATTGTGTCATGAAATCACACCGGGATCATGGTGCCAACCAGCATAGGGGACGGGTTCTGAAGCCGCCGCCCTCCCCGCCATTTTTACCGATGGACCTGCACAGTTACGTTATAATGGCGTGGATTCGCCCACGGTGCGACTCACGAAACCGACGGAGGTTTTATGCTGCGTACGACCATTTTGAATAAGAGCATGTCCACGTTAATCCCGGTGGCCGCGATGGTAGCGGCAGCCGTCATGATCGCCTCGGCCCAGCCGCCGCAAGGCAAAGGCAAGGGGGATGCGAAGGCGCCCTCTCCCGCCGCGAAGGGAGACGCAAAGGCCGATGCCAAGGGCAAGGCAGCCGCCGCTCCAGCACCCGTGATCGTGGGCCTAAGGGTGGGCTTTTATGAGGTCACCGGCCTGGGCGGCAACACCAGCGTTCGCGTTACCTCGGATGGCCTGATCGTGGCCGACACCAAGAATCTCGGTGAAGCGAACTATGCGGCTCTGATGAACGTGATCCGAACCGTGAGTCCCCTGCCCGTCAAATACGTCATCGTAACGCACGTGCATCAGGACCACAGCGGCAACACCGGCAGCTTCATCGCAGCGGGTGCCAAGGTGATCGCCAATGAGGGCGAGAAGAAGGAACTGGCGACCTACACCATGCCAGCTGCGGGTCGTGTGGCTGAGCCAAATGTGACCTACCCCGTTGGCAAGAACTATAAATTCAAGTTGGGCGACACCCGAGTGGAAGTCCACAACTTCGGTCCTGCCCACACTGGCGGCGATAGTATCGTCTACTTCCCGGATGACAAGATTGTTCATTCCGGCGACGTGGTGGTCGGCGTTGCTCCCAACTGCGACTATCCAGACGGAGGCAGCGTAGCCAATTGGCCGAAGGTTCTGGACAAGATTCTGAAACTGGACTTCCAACTGCTGATTCCGGGCCACGGCGACCCGATGACCAAAGATCAGGTAAGAGAGTACAAGAAGAAGTGGGAAACCTTCATCGCACGGGCCGTAGCGCGAGTGAAGATGGGCACGCCGAAAGACAAGCTACTCGCTGCGATCAAAGTGGACGATATCGGCTGGAACACCACCAGTTACGCCCCCGCTGCTCGCCTGGATCCTTTCTACGCAGAAATGCAAAAGCTCGTGAAAAAGTAGCAGGAAAACGGGGGACTGACACCATTTTCGCCGGTAACCATGCACCTAACCTCCGTCCCGAAAATGGCTGTCTGTCCCCTATTTTTCTGCAACCTGCAACAATAGTGGGGGAGCCCGAACGGCTTCCCCTTTTTCTTGAACCCGACCTTACTGGAGCCATCCCTTGCAGATCGACATCCTTTCCCAATCGTTGAACAAAGCCGAAGCTGATGCAGTCGTGGTCGTCCTGTTTGAAGATGATGCAGCGCCCGCGGAGTTGGCTACCTTTCAAGCGTGGCTGGCGGAACTAAAGACGTCTGGAGAATTCTCCGGCAAAGCCAGTGAGCTAGCCATCGCGCATTTGCCCGCTGGCTTTTCAGCAAAGCGATTAGTCGTGATCGGCGGGGGAAAGAAGGCTCTGTTTGACGCTGCCGCTCTACGCAAAGGGGTCGGCGCAGCAGTCCGGACGCTAAAGCAAAAGGGTATCAAGAAGCTGGCGTGGTTCCTGAACGGAGCCGATGCCGAAGCCGCAGTCGAAGGCGCATTGCTCGGCAATTTCGAACCAGACCAGCACAAGCCATCCAGCGATGCCAAATCGCTCGAAGCGTTCTTAGTCATCGGTGACGCGAACCTCAAGGCCGCCGTAGATCGCGGCATCGTCCTCGGCGAATCGCAGAACTTCACGCGCGAGTTGGTCAATGAACCCGCCAATCTTCTGACGCCGCAGGTTTTGATGGAACGGGCCAAGGCCATGGCCGCCGAATCCGGCTTGGAATTCGAAGCCCTCGATCAAGATCGCATGAAGCAGTTGGGCATGGGTTCGCTGCTGGGCGTCGCACAAGGCAGTTCCGAACCGCCGTTCCTGATCGTGGTCCGCTACAAGCCCGCAACCGCTTCCACCAGCAAAGATCACCTGGGCTTGGTCGGCAAGGGCGTGACGTTCGATACGGGCGGCGTCTCCATCAAGCCCGCCGATGGCATGGAGAAGATGAAGTACGACATGGCTGGAGGCGCGGCAGTGCTCGGAGCAATGCGAGCCATCGCTCGTCTGAAGCCCTCGATCCCGGTGACCGCCTTCGTCCCGACCGTTGAGAACATGGTCGGCCAAAGGGCGCAACGCCCGGGTGATATCGTTACGTCCATGGCTGGCAAAACCATTGAGGTCCTCAACACAGACGCCGAAGGCCGCCTGATCCTGGTAGACGCCCTGACTTACGCGCAACAGCTCGGCTGCACCCACTTGGTCGACGCCGCCACGCTCACCGGAGCCATCGTGGTCGCCCTAGGCAACGTCAATATCGGAGCCTTCACTAACAATGATCCAATGATGGCCCGCGTAATGGCCGCCTCCAAGATCGAAGGCGAAAAGACCTGGCAGATGCCCCTCGACGACGAATACAAGGAGCTACTAAAGAGCGCCTTCGCCGACCTCGGCAACATTGGCGGTCGCTGGGGCGGATCGATCTCCGCAGCCTGGTTCCTACGCGAGTTCGTAGGCGACACCCCATGGGTCCATCTCGACATCGCAGGCACCGCGTGGCTGGATGAACCCAAGCCGCATATGGCCAAGGGTCCCTCGGGAGTAACTGTGAGGACGTTCACCCGGCTCGCAATGGACTGGTAGTAGCTGACTGTCAGTCGTCACGCTCCGCTTCTAACAGTCCTTCCAACTCAGGCAAGATCAGTAAATCTTTGGGACGCCCCGCCGCCTTCTTTGACTGAATCAGGGCTTGAAGATTTAGCGCCCGTATGCAACGGCCAAACGCGTCAACTTCCAAAGAAGCGGCTCGGACCTCATCGTAAGTCCCGATTCCGGAAACCTCCGCCAGCAGGTCGATAATACCGAGGTCGGTGATGAGCGTAAACACGGTTCCATTCGAGAGCGTTCGCGCATCCCAAACGAACGGTAGATCTTCTGGAAATCCGCGAGGTCGCGGGTTGTAGGGTGCCAACGCCCCGGCTAACCTCGACAGATTCTTTGCATCCCGGGAGTAGCAGATGTCGAGATCGTTGGTGACGTGTGCACTACCGTGGAATATCGCAGCCCATCCTCCGATCACGACAAATTCTGCGCCTGCATCGCAAAGACGCTGTACGGCGATCTCGAAATTCATGTTCCTGAGCTTTTGGGCGCGATCTTACGAGCCGTGCCCCGCACCGACTCGACGCTCTGAGCCAACCCGTGCATTCGTTGGGCACGCTCGGCGGGACTCAGCTTGATCTGCTCGATCAGCAGCGTGACGTCAACACCAAATTGCTTTGCCGCTTCGATCTTGCCCCCAGGAATCGGATTCGTCAGGCGCTGAATTGCACGCGCAAGCTCTGGACCGGTCAACTGGCGCAGTTCGTTCACGCTTTCTAGTTTAGCGTCCTTGCTACACTACGGCGTCCTACCAGAAGAGCTATAGCTCAACACAATCTGCTCAACCGCGATCTTATCCTTAGTGGAATGAAAGCCGTTCACTTCCCACTTGACCGGATATGCGCTTTCAAACGACCAACTCCGAATAGCCGTAGCGTTCCCATCTAGAAGATTGACCACAACCCGCTTCGGCTCGATACTCTGAATAAACCCTTCTTCCAGACGTGATCGGCACCAATCAATTAGTGGAGAATCTATGGGGACACTTCCACCTTTCAACACCAAGTCGGGAAGCTTCACGCCCTTGGGCAAACGGTGTTTGTATCGATTCTCGCCACCCTCAGCGATCTCATCAATCTCCATCTCTGAAGAGATTCCGCTTACTTCTTGGAACAATCCGCCCAATACGCCATCGACCATCACCTCGAAGTAAAAAGCGAGAGGACCGTACGGCATATCTGGCATAAGAGTCAGAATCGCAACCTACTCAGCCGACGGCCAGCCGCGCTGCGTTTCCTTCGGCTGCGTGCGGAAGAACGCGTTAATCGCGTGAATCTCGCCGCCCCACACCTTGAATGCCTCAAACGTGATCAAAGCATTGCCCGGACCGTAGGAGTTCGTATCACCGAAATTCATCCACAGTAGAACGATACCCTCTTCTTCATCCACCGCCGCGACGCTCGCCTTCACGTCGGGATGTAGCATGATTTTCTGCGTGAACATTCCAGGGCTGGTCGGCTTCGGGCCTCCTACGCCGGCAATAAAGGAGCCGTTCTCCACGCGATACGCTTCGGTTGAAAAAGGCGTCTTGGCGTCTGTGAAATTCCCGATCCGCAACCCCTCGGGATAACGCAACGCGGCCTTTTCCATGTCCGCACGCGCCATCCGCTTACCGGCGGGGACTGGGGCGCTCATGCCCGGTAGCGGTGGGTCCAACGAATCCGGCTTGAAGCGCGACGTCGCCGTAACCCGATCTACCAGCGTCTCAATTCCGGTAACCTTCTTATCCACGACCCGCAGCACCACCGAGTACAGGACCGTCGAATCCGCTTCATACACCATCACGTGTGAAGCCGCGATCTGCTTCTTCAAATCGATGTAGTCCTGCCGGAAGTCGCCCTTCTTTGTCGCGGTCTTCCACAGGCCTTCGCCGACCTTCAATTCCTTGGAATCCTCAGTGAACCGGACATTCGGAGCGAGCGGCACCTTCGATGCGTCGTGTGCCACCATCGCGTCGATATATTTCGTGATCATGCCCTTCATGCAGGCTCGGTCACAGTCCGCCGCTTGAGCGCCGCCCATCGTTATCCCAGCCAATAGAAGCACGCCCACACCAGGTGCGAAACTTAGCGGAACTGCTTGAAAAAAGCGATTCATACCGGACTCCTCTTTTGAAGGATTATACAGTACTGGTAAGCGCGGTTCCGCGTGTCATTTCGCAGCGCGACTCAGTATTGGCCCCAGAATCGCGAGGAACAGCACATAGGCTGCAGATAGCGGTCCCAGTCGCGGCTCGAGTCCCAGCCCCAGTCCCGCGATCACAATCGAAAATTCGCCGCGAGCTACCAGGTTCACCCCTGCTCGAATCCGTCCTGGCTTATCGATGCCGGCCCGGCGCGCGGCCCAGTATCCGGTGAGGATTTTCGTGAGCGCCGTCACAAGTCCCAACGCCACAGCAAACGGTATCGCGGCTGGAAGCGTCGAAGGATCGATCTCCAATCCAAAGAAGAAAAAGAACGTCGCCGCAAATAGATCACGCAGTGGCGCCAGCATGCGTTGCGATTGTTCGGCGATTGGTCCAGAGACGGCAACGCCCACAAGAAAGGCCCCAATACCAGCCGAAACGTGAAACCGTTCAGCGATTCCAGCCACTAACAGAATCGTCCCCAGCACCGTAAGCAAGATGATCTCATCGGACTGATGCGCCGCAATGCGGCTAAGCCGGTCCCCGAAGCGAATCGCTACAAACAGCACGGCGGAAACCAAAAGCACTGCAACAGCGATCGACAAGGTGACCGCCAACTGACTCCCTCCGATCAGTACAACTGCAACGGTCGGAAGATAAAGTGCCATCGCGAGATCCTCCAGCACCAGCACCGACAGTACGACAGGCGTCTCGGAGTTTTTGAGGCTACCTAGCTCAGCCAACACCTTCGCGATAATCCCAGACGAAGAGATATAAGTCACGCCGCCGAGCAAAACTGCTGGCAGAATCTCCCAACCGAGCAACAGTCCAGCAATTAACCCCGGAGGAAAATTGAGCAGAAAGTCAATGAGTCCCGCAGTTAGTCCACTCCGCAGGCTATGTCGAAGCTCTGCGCCAGTGTACTCGAGCCCCAGCATGAACAGGAGCAACAGAACACCGATCTCAGCACCGTTGTGGACAAATACTTTGCTGAAGTTCAGCGGAGCTAGCCCGCCGTTGCCAAATGCCAGACCAGCAAGCAGGTAAAGCGGGATAGCGGAAAAGCCCCAGTAATTGGCAGTCCGCGCAAGAATGGCTAAGCCCACCACCGCGCAACCGAGTTCGATAAACAGCAATCCAGTCTCTGGCAAGATCTCCGTTCTCCTGCTCCAAGCGTAACAGCCTGTCCTCGCGAAGCATCGTATTTTTGACATTGACATCGCTGATGCACTTTGATGCGATAAGTGATGCTAGTCTGAATCATGAGCGCACAACGTCAGGTCCGCACTACCATCTCGCTTCCCGCCGCCTCCCTGAAAGAAGCCAAGCATCTCGCGCGCGCTCGGAACGTAAACCTCAGCACCGTAGTCGGCGAGGCACTCAGCGTTTCTCTTCAGAACCAACGCACGCGGGAAAGGACGTCGTCCATCCTGGATTCCTACCGCCGCGCCTTCGCCGGCTTCTCGGAAGACGAATTGATGCTTCTGGATGGCATCGTGCCTGAAGAACCAACTCGCAGCCGGAAGAAAAAATAGAATGTTGAATCCCGCTTCCGGGCCATTTCTTTTTGACACAAGCGCTGAGGGTTGGTTCAAACGCAGTGATGCCGCAGCGTCCAAGCAGTGGCTCGATAGCTACCTACGTCATCATCCGATGCATATCGCCAGCATGACCGTGTTTGAACGTGTCCGCGGCTACGCTGTGCTGTGGCGATCAGCAACTCCAGATCGGAAGGCTTGGATTGAGGCCGCTCGCATCGCCTACTTGCAAGACCCCGGCCATGTGTGGCCCGTCGATACGGGCATCGCGGTGATTGCAGGTGAAATATCCGCCATGCTCCCGCATCCGCCAACTACAGTTAAACGCACCCACCGCATGACCGAGTCGAGACAGGAGCGTTTGGCCCGCTGGAGAGTCGACATCGTGATCGCCGCCACCTCTCTAGCAAGCGGAATGCTCCTGCTGCATAACAACGCGGCCGACTTCGAAGCCATACGCGGTGCCGTTGAGCGCGAACCCTTGCGATTCCCCAAGCTAGGCCCACTGCAACTAATGCGCTGCGCCTCCGCAATCTCTTAGATCTTCTTCCTATACTTTCAGCCTATTTTCATGCTGCGAGCCTATATTCAGTCATGAGGGGAACCCATGACTAAATCCTACGTCCAACGCATCATCGGCATAACGGCCGCATTCAGTCTCGTGACCGCCACAGCCTTTCCCGCAACCCTAAAGATTAAGGACCTGCCTGCCGCGGTTCAGAAGACAGTTACGGAACAGACCAAAGGCGCCGAGATTAAGGGCATCTCAAAAGAAGTTGAAAAGGGTGTCACGGAGTACGAAGTCGAAACGATGGTGAAGGGCAAGTCTCGCGATGTGGTCATCGACAGCAAAGGCGTGGTGCTGGACGTGGAAGAGGAAACCGAGCTGAGCGCAATCCCTGCCCCAGCAAAAGCAGCGCTTGAGAAAGCTGCAGCTGGCGGAAAAATCACCAAGGTGGAGACAGTTAACTCACGTGGCAAGACCACGTATGAAGCCGCGATTGCCAAGGGCAAGAAAAAGTCGGAACTCGTCGTCGATGCCAGTGGCGCTGTTCAGAAGTAGCACTTCAAGATCTACGACGCCAGCACATTGTCGATCAGCCGAGTCTTACCCAACCAGACCGCAATCGCGATCCTGACGGGTGCTGTAAGCTGAGCGTTCTGATCCACGGGAGTCATGGTGGCAGCATCCACGACCTCTAAGTAGTCGAGCCGCATCGACGGATTCTCGGCCAAAATCGAAAGCGCCGCGATACGTGCGACCTTGGCCGTCTCCCCACTCAGGATCTGGGCTTGCGCAGCTTGGAGCGCACGATACACAACTGGAGCCTGCTCACGTTCCTCCGGCGATAGCAGACGATTGCGCGAACTCAGCGCCAACCCGTCGGCCTCCCGCACCGTCGGCACGGGAACAATTGTCACCGGCATGTTCAAGTCGGCAACCATCTTCTGAATCACCGCCAACTGCTGCGCGTCTTTCTCTCCGAAGTAAGCTCGGTCGGCTTGCACGATGTTCAACAGCTTTGCCACCACGGTCGACACACCCTTGAAGTGGCCCGGTCTAAATTCCCCTTCCAAATACTGAGAGACCCCCGAGACCTCGACCGACGTCATCAACTGGCCCGGATACATTTCGTCAACCTCAGGCGCAAACACCACATCCGCACCCAGGCTGTCGCAGTACGCTACGTCCTTGGAAACATCCCTGGGATACCGATCCAGATCTTCTCTGCGGTTGAACTGAATCGGATTGACGAACAGCGTGACAACAACAAAGCCATTCTCCGCACGCGCCCGGCGAACCAACTCACCATGGCCTTCATGCAAAGCACCCATGGTTGGAACCACGCCAATGGTTAGATTGTTTTTCCGCGCCTCAGCAACGCGCGTCCGAGTCTCGGCAATATTAGGGGTCAGAGCAATACTCACAATCTCTATTATCAACGTGTGGTGGGCAGTCATGCCTGCGAGTCGGCTTTCAGGCCGACTCATCAGCCGACGGGTCTGCAAACTCGACCAGTATTTGTGTCACCGCAGGCCACATCACTTCGTAGGGAACCGACCATGCCGAACATCGGCAGCATACTCAGTCGCGGCGCGTCGGACTTCCATCCCCAACTCCGCGTAACGCTTCACAAACGATGGCGTGAACTCGCCGAACAATCCGAGCATGTCATAACTCACCAGCACCTGCCCATCGCAATCGGCCCCGGCACCGATGCCGATGGTCGGGATCGAGACTGCCACTGTGATCGCCTTGGCGGATTCCGGTGTTATGGCTTCAATCACGATGGAAAATGCCCCTGCCTGCTGCAGAGCCTTGGCGTCCTCCACCATACGATCCGTCTCGCTCGCCCCGAGCTTGCGATATCCGCCCAATTGATGAACCGATTGCGGGGTCAGGCCGATGTGCCCCATCACAGGAATCCCGAGTTCAACCAAACGAGCAACCGTTTCAATCATCGGCCGTCCGCCTTCCAGCTTCACCGCCGCTGCCCCGCCTTCAGCCAACAGTCGGCCGGCGTTGCGAACTGCATCCGCCACACTGGTCTGATAACTCAGAAAAGGCATGTCGGCGATCACCAGTGCGTGTTTCGTGCCGTTTGCGACCGCTCGGGTGTGATGAACGGCAATATCCATCGTGACCGAAAGTGTCGTATCGCACCCCATGATCACGTTGCCCAGGGAATCCCCGACCAAAAGCGCATCGACGCCGGCTTGGTCCATCAAACGCGCCATGGTGGCGTCGTAGGCCGTCAGTACTGCGATCTTCTCGCCACGTCGTTTCTTTTCAATAAAATCGGGGACTTTGACGGGTTTAAGATCGGGATTCATGGCTGGCAGGTTGGTCCTAAGTTAATATTAACCTATCACTTACAGTATCTTGACAGGCTTGGTGAGGACTGGTACTCTTAATCTTGGACTGAAAGAGTCCCAGATAGCAAGCAACCGTCATCAAGCGGTGGCATTCAATGCTGAAACTAACTAAAAAAGCAGATTACGGACTGATCTCCCTACGGCACTTAGCCGGGCAGACCGGGACCGCGTCTGCCAAGGATATCTCCGAGACCTACCGGATTCCGCTGGCGCTGCTGTCTAAAGTATTGCAAAGCCTGGTTCGCGGCGGGCTGCTGAATTCCGAACAGGGTGCGGCTGGCGGCTATCGATTGGCCCGGGATGCGCGGGAAATCACGGCGCTAGAGGTGATCCGCTGCATCGACGGTCCGATCATCTTGACGCATTGTTTCACTGAGCATTCCAATCACGCGGAATGCGACCAGCATAGTTCTTGCCCGGTGCGGGAGCCTCTACGGAAGGTTCACGAAGGAATCCTGCAGCTGCTCTCCAGCATCACAATCAAAGATCTGGCTTCGGATGACATGGGAATACCCTCCATCCCGAGCATTGTTTACGGCATCCAACCTTATAGGACACCATCTCACACATGAAATTTCCAATTTACATGGATTACCACGCCACCACGCCGGTTGACCCGCGCGTGTTTGAGGCGATGCGTCCTTACTTCACCGAAGTGTTCGGCAACGCGGCCAGCCGCAACCATAGCTTCGGCTGGGAAGCGGAAGACGCCGTCGAAAAGGCTCGTAGGCAAATTGCGGACCTGATCGGTGCAACCCCGAAAGAAATCGTCTTCACCAGCGGCGCCACCGAATCCAACAACCTGGCCATCAAGGGCGTCGCGCAGATGTATGCCGAAAAGGGCAACCACATCATCACGGCAGCCACCGAACACAAAGCAACACTGGATACTTGCAAGCATCTTGAAAAAGACGGCTACCAGGTTACTTATCTATCGCTGCTGCCCAACGGCCTGATCGACATGGATCAGTTGCGCGCTTCGATCACGGACAAAACCATCCTGATCAGCATCATGTACGCCAACAACGAAATCGGCGTGCTGCAGCCCATCGCCGAAATTGGCAAACTGGCCAAGGAACGCGGCGTACTGTTCCATACCGACGCGACCCAAGCCGTCGGCAAGGTTCCGGTCAACGTCATTACGGACAATATCGATTTGCTGTCCATCAGCGCGCACAAGATGTACGGACCCAAGGGCGTCGGCGCGCTATACGTTCGGCGCAAGGGACCTCGCGTCCAGTTGACCGCACAGATCGATGGCGGCGGTCATGAACGCGGTATGCGGTCTGGCACACTCAACGTTCCCAGCATCGTCGGGTTGGGCGAAGCCTGCGCCATCGCGAAGGCTGAGATGCCGACCGAAGCCAAGCGCATGGAGTTTTTGCGCGACAAATTGAAGGATCGTCTGTTATCCGCCCTGGATGAGTGCTACATCAACGGGACGATGGAGCATCATCTGCCCAACAACCTGAACATCAGCTTTGCCTTCGTCGAAGGTGAATCGCTGTTGATGGGGATTAACGACATAGCAGTATCCAGCGGTTCGGCCTGCACTTCGGCGACGCTCGAACCCAGCTATGTTTTGAAAGCTTTGGGCGCAGGCGACGAACTGGCGCACTCCTCTATCCGATTCGGATTGGGGCGTTTCAACACCGAAGAAGAAGTGGATTACGTGGCAGCAAAGGTGATTGACGTCGTGCAAAAATTGCGCGAGTTGTCGCCCTTGTACGAGATGCACAAAGAGGGCGTCGATCTGACCAAGGTCCAATGGACCGCTCACTAAACAATTAGCCCAATGGACCGCCCACTAAGCGGCTCACGGTAACCGTTCAAAGATTAGCAGTTAGAGGAGTCACACCATGGCATATTCAGAAAAAGTTCTCGACCACTACAACCACCCGCGTAACGTCGGTTCGCTCGACAAAGCCGATCCGAACGTCGGCACCGGCATGGTAGGCGCACCGGAATGCGGCGACGTGATGAAGCTGCAAGTCAAAGTGAATCCGGTCACGCACATCATCGAAGAAGCCAAGTTCAAAACCTTCGGTTGCGGCAGCGCGATCGCAAGTTCTTCGCTCGCGACCGAATGGCTACGTGGCAAAACCGTTGACGAAGCGCTGGCGATTAAGAACACCGACATCGTCAACGAACTCAGCCTGCCGCCGGTGAAGATCCACTGCTCGGTTCTGGCTGAGGACGCGATCAAGGCCGCGATCGACGATTACAAGAAGAAATCCGCACAATAGCACGCAGTGGCAGTAAGCATTGGGGAGACGATCATGGAAACGATCACAATAGATAACACTACGCCAGTAGTTCCGGCTCCAGCCAAGAGCCCTTCTGTGGCCGTCACCCCCAAGGCTGTCGAAAAGATACGAGAAGCGTTCAAACGCGAAGGCGTCACTGGTGGTCTGCGA
>JBDTUY010000059.1:0-14871 GCA_040007495.1 Acidobacteriota bacterium
CGGGTTCACCATGTTCGCGCGAACTCCGCTAACCCGAGCCATCGCGACCGTCGTTCCGTCCCTGCTGCTGCTGTGGATGCTCTCTGATTCCGTGCGCGCACATCCGGATTACCTCGCCTACTTCAACCAGCTCGCCGGATCGCACCCGGAAAATGTTCTCGCCGAATCCGACCTGGATTGGGGGCAGGATCTGGACCGGCTGGGATCTCGCCTGACACGTCTCGAAGTGAAAGACATCTCTCTCGCTTATTTCGGATCGGCTCTTCTGCATAAGTCCGCGTTGCCGGCCTACCACCCTCTCGATCCCTATCAGCCGACCCGCGGCTACGTCGCGATCAGTCTGCACGACTTGGTTCTAGAGAGTGCCAAAAACGGATCGTACGCGTGGTTGAAGGCCTACAAACCGAGCGAACGCATCGGGAAATCGATAGACTTGTTCTACATTCCCTAAGCCTTGGCATGCTCCCAACCCAAACTCAATACACCAAGCGTGAGCAGCGCGGTTGGTGCCTGTACGACGCCGCCAATTCCGTTTTTGCGACATCCGCCATCACCCTGTTCTTGCCGACCTTTGTTCCCGCTCTAGCCAAAGCTGCAGCGGACTCAAACGGTTATGTGCACCCCTTCGGCATTCCGGTCGCTGCAGCGAGTTTCTGGGCGTACACCGTGGGATTCTCCGTCGCGCTGCAAGTTCTGGTTCTTCCCGTGGTCGGTGCGATTGCCGATTATGGCCGCCGCAAGAAGGAAGTCATGGCCATCATGGCTTTTCTCGGCTCGCTGGCCGCGATGGCGATGTTGTTCATCGGAGAGAAGGATTATCACGTAGCCGGGGCTCTGTTCATCTTCGGTAACGTATGCTTCGGAGCTTCGATTGTCGTCTACAACTCGTTCCTGCCGGAGATCGCGGCGCCTGAGGATCGCAACGATCTTTCGTCGCGAGGGTTTGCCTACGGCTATGCTGCGGGCTGCGTTGCGCTAGTAGCTCACCTGCTGCTGCTATTTCGCGCTGAGAGCCTCGGGATCTCCACCTCCATGGCGGTCCGCATTTGCTTGTTCTCCACCGGACTATGGTGGTTGGTGTTCACCATCCCGACGCTCAAACGCATCCACAACCGGGGCGTACCGAAGCCGTTGGCCCCCGGAAAATCGCTGCTAGGGACCGCCTTCGGGGAACTGTTCCACACCTTGAAGGATGTTCGGCGCTTCCCGAACACGCTCAAGTTCCTGATCGCCTACTTGCTCTACAACGACGCGATTCAGACCGTGCTTGTCGTATCCGCACAGTTCGGAGCCGAAGAACTGCACATCCCCGTAACCCAGCTGACCATCACTATTCTGATCGCCCAATTCGTCGGCGTGTTCGGGGCGCTGGTGTTCAATAAACTCGCTCACATGATCACCGCCAAGCGAGCCGTAATGGTCAGCCTCGTCATCTGGACCCTGGTCCTGCTCTACGCCTATGGCTTCGTCCACAACGTAACCGAGTTCTACGTGATGGGCGCGGTCGCGGGCCTCGTCATGGGCGGCAGCCAAGCTCTCAGCCGGTCGATCTTCGCGCAGCTAGTTCCCAAGGGCAAAGAAGCCGAGTATTTCAGCATCTACGAAATCGGCGACAAGGGCACAAGTTGGCTCGGCCCTCCGACTTTTGGCATCGCGTTGCAGTTGACCGGCAGCTACCGCATTGCGATTCTCTCGCTGATCGTTTTTTTCATCGCGGGCTTAGCGGTTCTAACCCGCGCGAACGTAGAACAAGGCGAGCGCGACGTGAACTCAGCAGTCGCCTAACGTCCTCCTCGAACCTCTGAGTACCGGAGTCACAAAACCGGTCAATTCAGTCGTTTGCAAATCGGTTGCATTTTATTATTGACACTGATTTGCATCTAGGACTACAATGGTCCTCGATAAGGTTAGTTGCAAACAAAGTGGCGGCGATCTAGACGATTTCGGATAGCCCAACATAACGGAAAGCGCTGCTCAGCGGAGAGATTGTATGCAAGTTATGGCATTCGCATCCGGCGACGGAACGTTGGTTTCTCAGATTGGTACTGATAGTGAGCAATATGACAATGCAACCTGGTTGCAATGTAGACGGCAGGCGTGGACCAGAAATAGGCACGCTGTCCGCCATCAAATCCAGTAACCGTTTTAAGCAGGTAGCTCCGGATCAGCCGCCGGGGATTTAACGCTTTTCCGTAAACACGGGAGAGCTGCGTCTACAGCTAGGAACATGAAAATCAAACACCGTAGGAGAGGGATCGTGAGAGCAAAATCAGTCCGCAAGTCCGCAGGAATTTCACAGTTCGTCACAGCAGTTCTGTTTGCATCGGCGCTATTCGCCCCCGCTGCTTGGGCGCAAGCTCCCCGTACCTTTACCGGCACGGTCTTGGCTGCCGATCATAACCCGATTGCCGATGCGAAAGTCTCAATCGCGCAGGAGAACGCTGCGGTGTATTCCGGCGTCTCAGACACGCGAGGTGAATTCTCCGCGTCGCTGAAGCAAGGCCGTTACAAGGTGGTCATCACTGCCGACGGCTTCATGGACGTGACCGAAACGCTGGACCTGGGTGAGTCCACATCCACTCATCAGTTCCTGCTCCAAATCACTCCGCAGAAGTATGCGATCACCGTCAGCGACCGGGCGCCGTACATTGTTCCCTCGATCAGCACCGCTACCAAAACCGCGACCCCTTTGCTAGATATCCCGCAATCGATCACCATCGTCACCAAGGAACTGATCCGCGACCAGATGATGATGAGCGTCGGCGACGTGGTCCGCTACATTCCCGGCATGACCGCCATTCAGGGCGAGAACAATCGCGATCAGTTGGTGATTCGCGGCAACAGCACCTCCGGCGACTTCTACGTGAACGGCGTCAGAGACGACGTGCAGTATTACCGCGATCTCTACAACATCGAACGCGTGGAAGCCATCAAAGGCCCCAATGCCATGGAGTTTGGACGCGGCGGCGGTGGCGGCATCATCAATCGCGCGACCAAAGAGGCCGAATTCATGCCCCTGCGCGAGATCACTATTCAGGGCGGATCCTTCGGAACCAAGCGGTTTGCGGCTGATTTTGACCAGCCCTTCGGCGATAAGGTGGCCCTGCGAATGAACGGCGTGTATGAGAATTCGGGTACCTTCCGCGACTATGTGGGTCTGCGCCGCAACGGCTTCAGCCCAACGCTCACGCTGCTTCCGGGCAAGTCGACCAGAATCACGTTGAGCTATGAGAACTTTCATGACAACCGCACCGCCGACCGTGGCATCACTTCGTTCCTGGGGCTTCCAGCCGACGTGCCGGTAACCAGGTTCTACGGCGATCCGCACAACGCCTATGTCAGCGCAGTGGTCAACAACGGTGCGATCGGCCTCGAGCATCGCATGGGCCGGCTAACGCTTCACAACCGCACGCAATTCGCCAACTACGACCGTATCTATCAGAACTATGTTCCAGGCGTAGTAAACACCGCCAAGACGCTGGTCGCGGTCACGGCCTACAACAACGCAACCCAGCGCATGAATTTCTTCAATCAGACGGATCTCAGCTACGAACTGCACACTGGCCGGATCAAGCACGTTTTATTGAGCGGCATTGAACTCGGCCGCCAGACCACCAATAACTATCGCAACACCGGCTTCTTCAACAATACGGCGACCAGCCTTTCGGTTGACTACAACAATCCTCTGATCACGGCCTCGACCGTTTTCCGTCAAAGCGCCACCGACGCCGACAATCACCTGTTGACGCGAGTAGGAGCGGCTTTCGTTCAGGATCAAATCTCGATTTCCCGCTATGTGCAAGTCACCGCCGGATTGCGCGTCGATCAGTTCGACCTGCGGTATCACAACAATCGCAATGGCGACAATCTCCGCCGGATCGATAATCTGATTTCCCCGCGCGCCGGCATCACCTTCAAGCCGATCGCCCACGCGTCTATCTACGGGAACTATGCCGTCTCTTACCTGCCCAGTTCGGGCGATCAGTTCTCTTCGCTCACCACGATTACGCAACAGGTGAAGCCGGAGAAATTCACCAACTATGAAGCGGGCGTCAAGTTGGATCTGAATCACTCCTTCTCTTTAACCACCGCTGTCTATCGCCTGGATCGCACCAATACGCGCTCGACCGATCCGAATGACCCGACCCGTATCATTCAAACCGGCAGCACCCGTTCCAAGGGATTTGAAGCGGGCGTGAACGGCAACATTATGCGCAAGTGGCAAGTCGCCGGAGGCTACGCCTATCAGGACGTCTACATCAGCAGCGCCACCACCGCTTCAGTTGCCGGACGCAAGGTCGGCCAAACGCCTCACAATACGTTCTCTTTGTGGAACAACTTCCAGCTAACGCATCGCTTGGGGACTGGTCTCGGCATCCTGAACCGGGCCGCGATGTTCGCAGCCGTCGACAACACCGTGACCCTACCCGGCTACACGCGTGCCGACCTCGCGGGCTTCTATTCGATTACCGAAAAGATCCGCCTGCAAGTCAACGTAGAGAACTTGTTCAACAAGAAGTACTACATCAACGCAGACAGCAACACGAACATCTCGCCCGGCTCCACAAGAGCAGTCCGCGCCGGAATCACAGCCCGCTTCTAGTCCGATGTGGGGTAGCTTGGCCGCAAGCGGCGGCAGTCATGCCTGCAAGTCGGACCCTGGGCAGGCTCAAAGACCCAGTTTTAAGCAAACCGCGAGCCGTTGTACAAAGCAGCAAGCGAGTAGGAGGCGGATATTTCCGCCTCCTATACAGCTTCCTTCTTCCGCATCCCAATCACCGCAATACATCCGCCTCCCATATCCAAGCTAGAATGGTCTGGACCAAAGGAGATCCACCATGAATCGTTATTTCCTGATAGCCGCGTTCGCCGCTCTCAGTGCCCCGTTGTTCGGAGCATTGCCCGTCGTCGCTGGCAAAGATCAGGCAGCCATGCTCAAGTCCAGCGACAAGACACTGGCTGCCAACAAGAAGCTCGTTTATGACTTCTTCCGCATTGTGTTAAATGGCCGTCGTCTGAACGAAGCCGACAAGTACATGCTGCCCAATTACATGCAGCATAACCCGAATGCGGAGACCGGTATGGCCGGCTTCAAAGCATACTTCTCAGCGCTGCCCGGTGGTGAGCAACCGATCCCCGCAACCCTGCCGGGTCTGGTCTCCATTCAGGCCGAAGGCGACTACGTCACGCTCTCCTTCGTCCGGGAATATGACGACCCGACGAAGCCTGGAACCAAATACACCACCACCTGGTTCGACATGCTCCGCGTAACCAACGGCAAGATCGCGGAACACTGGGACTCTGCCACCAAAGGTGCAATAGGACCCGCAGCCGCCGCAGCCAAAGCGAAGGCGAAATAGCCCGACTCTCTCCCGTTTACCCGCGCCGTTAGCCCCGCGCCGTGAGGCCGGGGATCACCGGAACCTCCTGTGCCTCGTGTGTAGGAGGTTCCGCCCACCACATCCCCCAAACACACTAGTTGACCCGATTTGGGGTCGATTTGTCCCCCCGTCAGGCTATAGGTGTTTGTGCGCTCGAATCCTACACTAGTTCCAGTAGACTATGCGATGCTGCACACAACGCTTAGCTGCCCATGAGGAGATTATTTTTATGACAATTCGTTTGATTCCGGGTATCGTATTGAGCTTGGTTATGGCCGCCACCCTGGGCGCGCAGACCCCGGCCCCTGCCAAGACCGACGCAGCGCCGAAGGCCAAAATGGCGAAGGCCGCTCCAGTGATGGTGTCCGATGCCGACATCGCTGCTGCCAAGGCCCATGGCATGGTGTGGGTCAACACCAGCACCAAGGTGTATCACATGTCCGATAACACCCAGTTCTATGGCAAGACCAAACAAGGCAAATTCATGACCGAGGCCGATGCCAAGGCAGCCAAGTACACGGCAGCGAAGGAAAACGCACCCAAGAAGGTAGCCAAGGCTAAGACCAACGCCCCCAAGGCCAAGTAAACAAGGCGGCACCACAAAGCCCCGCATACGTAAATGTGGGGTCGCACTCCGGAACACAACGGGCACCCCGATTGGAAAGGGTGCCCGTTTTCTATTGTCTAACGAGCCGCATAAAGCATTAAGATGATAGACGTTGACACCCGTTGTGCCTTTCCGGACTCAATTGTACGTTTCTTGATTTAGCTCCCAGCGGCTTCGCCGTTTGTCCTGTTCGGAAGGCGAAGAACCCACACCTGCTTGGAAACCGAGCCTAGTCTTTGACCTGAACCTCGATGGTGACGAGTTCTTCCTGATAATATCCGGCCCTGTTAATCGATCCCTTGGTGGCTGAGGCGCGAACTTCTATAACCAACACGGTCTTCGCGGGCGAATTGACAATAACCCGGAGCGTCTTCGTTAAGATTGAATACTTCCGATGAAGTCCTTGTACAGATCAGCTACAGTGGGTTCTTGACTGAACCCTCGCGCGATGCGCCGTATCGGTGGTTGGGCTCGCCACGCTGGTACCTTTGGGACGGTGGCTTCTTACTGTTGGCTCAAGCCCAGGGTGTCGTTCCCCTGCACTCGCATCATGCGATTCAGATTGTCCTGTCCCTTGAGGGCACCGTGATGATTTGCGGTCCGGAACGTGACTGGTGCGAAGGACGTGGGGTCATCGTTCGACCGGATGCAGTTCATTCGTTTGACGGTAATGGGGCTGTAGGCGCGATGCTGTTTGTCGACCCGGAATCTAGTGAAGGCGCCTGGCTACAGAGCATACTTTTACGGGATATCACTATCGTGCCCGATGCGCGAATCGCCTCGTCTGCCTCGGAGCTTCGTGCGTTCCTTGAGACGCCGTTCGAGAGTATGGAAATTGGGGCGCTCATTCGCCATTGCGTGCTGGCTTTGAGTCCGGGTGCTCCCCCTGCTCGCAGGCTTGATACGCGCGTCACTACCGTGCTGACACATATCCAAGCCTGCCATGACTTGCGGGTGTCCCTGGAGAGCGCGGCAAAGATGGCTTTCCTTTCCCCCAGCCGCTTTGCGCACCTCTTCAAGGACCAAGTCGGCCTTCCGTTCAGTCGCTACATGCTGTGGCGCAAAATGACCCGAGCCATGCTTGCGATTGGTTCTGAACGCACCATTGCCGCGGCAGCGCACGCAGCGGACTTCGCCGACGCCGCGCACCTGACCCGAACCTTCTATCAAATGGTCGGCATGGCTCCGTCGGTGTTGATGCGAGGCACGTTCTCAGAGATTGCCTCTCCTTTTCGTGCGCCGGGTGAGGAAGCCCCACTTGTGGCGCACCAATAGTTGATTAGCCGGATCGTCCTTCGACAATAGCCGCTGCGTACAATCCCGCACGCCCCCTATCATGGGAAACTCCTTTTGTTGACACGACGTCAACCCAAATGAAAAGGAGCTTTTTATGCAAAAAACGAACCCCTGCAGTTGTGAATCATGCCCGGGAGCAGCTTGTAGGTGTGGTTGCCAGGATTCGGAGGCCAAACCCGTAACGGACTGCGGTTGCGGTGATGCGTGCACTTGCGGACCGAATTGCAACTGCAAGCCATCGTAAACACCGGACCGAGCCAGGGAGGGCGGCCTTCAGGCGGCGTGGCGCTTGAGTGCCGCTTCAGGTATGCGGACCTAAAGCACCGCGCCGCGTAAACGCCGCCCTCCCTGGCTCGATCTACAGGAATTCAGAAATGCTCTAGGCCCTGTCGCGGACTCCCCATAAAAAGGAAGCGGATGACCTGCGCATGCCCATCGCAAAGTCCCCATATCTACAATCCCTCCCACGCTCTGCGTGCGTAAACGCGTGGTTAAATGCGCTGGCAGCCCCGTCCGCAAAAGGGCGGGGATCAAAGGATTCAGTTACTGATTCGGAGTGAGAAGAGTTCACCGCAGCCCCGACGTTTTCAACTGCACTCGAAATAAATGCGTGCACGACGTGATGTACAGCCGCTTTCCGTCCGCATCTCCGAACGCGACATTCGACGCGCAGATTCGGGGTCGAGGCTCGCCTGGAACCTGCGGCAATTGAATCGTCCCGAGCCGTTTGCCAGTGGGCGCCGTAATCAATACCTCACCCTGACCAACCGGGTTGACCTGATACACATTGCCCTGATTATCGGTCTTGATCCCGTCGTTACCCGCATCCACGAACACTCGCGGATTGCCGACCGTGTCATCCGCTAACACATCGTACGCCATCGTCTTCCGCATCCCCGCTGTCACGTAGAGCGTCTTCTCATCCGGCGAAAGTGCGATCCCATTTGGAAAATCCCCCGGCTTATCGCGATCGCCGCCCAGCAGCGTAACCTTGCCGTCCTTCACCAAATAGAAGCCATTGTAGGGAAGCTCCCTCTGCGGGCTATCTCCGCCGCCGCGCATTCCGTTCACGCTATCTGTGAAGTAAATCGCCCCATTCGACTTCACGGCCACATCATTCGGACCGCCGAAACGCTTGCCCTCGTACCGATCCGCCAGCGTCGTGCGCGTCCCGTCCTTTTCCAATCGGACCAGCGTCCGATCTGCCATGGCAGTAATAATCAAGCGACCTTGGGGGTCCAGAGCCAGTCCGTTGGACCCGATCAGCAGGATCGCAAGCCTCCCGGCGATGGTCTGCTGCCCGGCGTTCAAATTGTCGCGGCCCGTAAATCCGCTGCGTTCCAGGAATACGGAGAGCGGGGAGTTGGGCTGCCACTTGTAAATCACGTTCGCCGCGCAATCACTGAACAATAGGTAGCCGCCAGCGGCGTCCTTCACCCATACAGGCCCCTCGGTCAACCCGAAGTGCTCCCCCAAAATCTCCAGTGGAGCCTCCGCCGAGATGATGGAGTCGAGCGCGGGGTCCAGACGCACCAGATTGTACGGAACCGAACGGATCACCTGTCCGTGCAGGGCAACGGCAAACAACGCGACTGATAAAAGGATCTTCATGGGAAACGCGTCCAGCATACCTCAATCTGAGGTGGCCAGCCTGCGATGGGGGGCCTCTATCGCCTGATGAGACATGGTCCAACCCTCGAATCCCCTAGTGCTTTCTCAGACATAATATTACGCGAATCTACCCTAGATCGTATGTCTGTCTTATGCGGGCTATGTTACGATTTGTGGGTCGCGCTCGGGTGATGGGCAAGTGGGAACCGGCTTCCTGGGTCGGGCCATCGGTTTTAGCGTTGACCATTCAGAGCTGTTGGAAGGACTTACGAATGACTTCCCGTGGGGCGAAAGCCCTGTTGTGCTTGATTGCGTTCGGTGTTCTGGAAGCGTTGAGCTTTGGAGGCGTGCGCTCCCCGCAAGCACCGGTCTTCTTTGAACCCAACCGTGGGCAATTTGAATCTTCGGTCCAGTTCGTCGGCCGGATGGCGGATGTTCCCGTAGGTCTCTTTTCTGATGGCGTGGGCTTCGAATCGTCCACGACGCCGGGTTCTGCCAAAACATCGCTTCGCATGCGCTTTCTTGGCCTGAATGGCAAGGCCCGTTGGACCGGACTCCTCGCCTCGCCCGGCGTCAGCAATTATCTGACCAGTTCCTCAACCGTCACGAATGTGGAGCGATTTCAGAAGGCGCGGGCCAACGGTGTCTACCCCGGCATCGATGTTGAGGTCCACGGCGCGGGTTCGCAGGTCGAATACGACTTCATCGTGCATTCCGGTGCCGATCCCTCGCGCATCCAATATAAGGTCGAAGGCAGCGTAACGCTGGACAAGCAAGGTGAGCTCGTGCTGCGAGCTGGCAGCTTTGAACTGCGCAATCGAGTGCCCCAGTTGTATCAGGAGATGAATGGGGTCCGAACGCCTGTGAATGGCCACTTCGTGGTCCGCGATCACACGATTTCTTTTGCAGTTGGCAGCTACGACAAGCGCCAGTTGCTGGTAATCGACCCAGTGGTCTTTGGCAAGACACTCTCAGCTTCTGGCAATTCAAACGCAAGAGCTGTGACCACGGATTCGTCCGGCAATTTCTACGTGACAGGTTCTACCGACTCGGCGTTTGTTCCGTCCACGGGGAAAAGTTTTGCGGGGGGCTCCTCAGATGTGCTCGTGATGAAGTTGGGTCCTGGTGGCGACCCTATTTGGTCGACCATTCTAGGCGGTTCAGCCTCGGATTTCGGCCGCGCCATTATGGTGGATAGTACAGGGGCCGTGATCGTCGTGGGAGATACCGGTTCCACTGATTTTCCGATGGCCGGGCTGTCGTATCAGACGACGAACAAAGGCAAAAGTGAAGCCTTCATCGTGCGCCTGAATTCGCAGGGAACCGCAGCGAACTATTCGAGCTACTTTGGCGGTACGGACGACGAATTCGTCAATACGGCGGTCCTCGATGCTGCTGGCAACGTGCTGTTTGGGGGCTATACATTTTCAACCAATTTACCGACTGGGGGCACGCCCGTCCTGCAGCCTGCGCTGAACGCCCGCGAGGACTTCTTCGTGACGAAGCTGAGCCTGCCTGTCGGTACGACGCCCGGGCAGTTGATTTTCTCCACGTACTTCGGGGGGCCCGGTCAGGACCAGCTAAGACGAATTGCGCTGGATACTGCGGGCAATATTTACCTCGCTGGGTGGAGCACTTCGACCACCTTTACAGCGACTGCGGGAGCGGCGCAATCGGCCAACTCTGGCCAGAACGACAACATCATTGCGCGCTTGAATCCTACCGCGACCACCGTCCAGATGCTGACCTACTTGGGTGGCTCCCTATCCGACTCGCCCAACGGCTTGGCAGTGGAGCCGGACGGTTCGGCCATCTGGGTAGCGGGTATTTCCAACTCCACAAACTTCCCGACGACTGTCGGAGCCATGCAGCGCGTTCTGGGCGGCGGAATCGACGCGACATTGTTCAAGCTGGATAATAAGGGCGCGTTGCTGGCATCGACTTATTTCGGCGGACCGAATGACGACTCTGGCGACGCCGTAATTTCCCAGGCTGGCGTGCCCATTTTTGTCGGCGTGCTCACCACCGATCAATACAATAAGACCGCTTCCGACGCTGGTGTTTCCCCTCGTGCTACCACCGGCAACACCATGTCGTTTGAAACCATGAAGCCGGATCTGAGTGACACAACCGCCACCACTCGATTTATCCCGGATAACGATTTGGCCTATGTTGCAAATTCGAACTGCCAAGTCAACGCTTCGGATTCAGGTGGAGTCGTATGTGCAGGGGCTGGGCTCGCCTCAAGTCAGGGCATTCCCAGGGCTGAAGTAGTGGATTTCACCACCACGCAGAGCAGCGGCTCGACGCCTCCAATTGGTTTTGTTCCGCAGATACGCGCGGAGAAGGGGTTGCTTGCAGCCCCCGACCCGGTGGACGGTGCGACAGGGGCTTTTTACGACACCATAACCGATCTCGATCTGGGTGGGAGTCTGTCGGTTCAATTCAAGCGCTACTACGCGTCCACCCTTTCGACGGGCGGGGTGCTGACCTCGCTGGGCACAAATTGGATGAGCAATTTCGATCAACGGATTGAGGCTGATTCCACCACGGCCAAAGTGCTGCTATTCGGGGGTAAAATCGTCAACTTCACGAAGAGCGGTTCCAGTTGGCAATTGGCGTCGCCGCTCGATGTCCAGTATCAGCTGAGCCAGGGTGTCAGCTCCTACACGTTTTGGGACCCCACCGCGAATTTGGTTTATACCTTCAACTCTACAGGTGGAGAGACCCGCGTCCAGGATCGTAACGGCAACGCGATCAATGTCACGCTTGGAACCGACGGCCCTGTGTCAGCAGTCGATAACTTCGGACGCAAATTTACCTTCACCTACACAGGTGGTCGGCTTACGAAGATTCAGGATCAGACGTCCACGCGCACGGTTTCCTTCACCTATAACGGTAATGCGTTGACGTCTTCGACCGATGTACTGGGTCAAACGACGAATTACTCGTATACCACCGCAGGCGCCTTGATCAGTCTGATGACCGCGCGTCAATATCCTCTGGGGGCCCGTGTCACGCAGAGCTACGACAGCACGGGTCGCGTCACGTCGCAGACACTGCCGACCAATAGTAAGGTCACCACCATTAGCTTCGACACCCAAGGTGGAACGAAGATCACGGATTCGAGCGGTGCTGCCACCTCAGAAACATTTGATAGCAACGGCGCGGCCACCGGCTTTAAGGACCCTTCGGGGGCCAGCTTTGCGGTCACCTACGATAGTGTCGGTCGCCGGACCGGCTGGACGGATAAGAATGGCGGCAAGGTCGCGATCACCTATGACGCCGCGTCGGGCAGGATCGCGTCCCAGAAGTCCGCAGCCGGTATCACCACCAGCTATATCTATACTGCGCAAACTCAGGGCAATTTTACTTTCTACCTGCGGACAGGAATCAACTATGGCGATGGAACTTCTGCCACCTATGCCTATGATTCCGTGGGTAACCTGACCTCAGCGACCGATCGTACAGGAGCTGTTACCAAATACACCTACGGCGCATTCGGCAACCCATTGACCGTTACCAAGCCGAACAACGCGGTCGTCACCTACACATACAACACAGACGGGACCGTCGCCACCACCACCGATGCGCTGACCAACGTCATCACGTATGGCCACGATTCCTTGAAGCGGGTCAACAAGGTCACGGAAGCGAACGGAAGCGTCACCAATTACACGTATGATCTTGCCGGGAACCGGCTGAGCGTGCAGCAGCCAGTCGGCTCAACCAACACCACCACCTTGGACGCCGATGGCAGGCGATCGAGCTTTGCCTATGCCGGTGGCGGAACCTTCAACTTCGCCTACACGAAGTCTGGTAAGGTATCGTCGCTGACAAGTCCCACGGGAGGCAAGCGATCCTACGCCTACGACGACTCGGACCGCTTGTTGTCGATCTCCGACGCGACGGGTGTGGCCTCCAGCTATACCTACGATTCCACCGGCCGCATGACCAAGACCGCGCTTGGGACCGGGTCGAGTTCGGCCACGCTTTTCAAGTATGCCTACGATGCTGAGGGTCGCGTCACCGGAGTTACCGACGGCACCAATCGCACCTGGAGCTATAACTTTGATGCAGATGGACGTCCCTCTGGCATGATCCCTCCCGGGGGAGGCGCGTTCGGGCTGAAGTACGACGCCGCGGGACGCCTGATCGGGCAGGTGAATCCGCTTGGTGGAACGGTCAATTTCACTTTGGACGGCCGTGCTCGGATTCTGTCGACATCGCTGGCCGGTAACACGATTACAACGTCGGTGAAGCGCGATACGCTCGGGCGCGTGACCGAGCTAACGGACCCGAACGGCAACAAGTGGCCAGCGACCTACGATGTGCTCGGGCGCATCACGTCCACCACCGATCCTCTGGGGCAGGCCTGGACGCTCGCCTATACAAAAAATCGGTTGACTGCCGCGACCTTCCCTCTGGGTAGCGTCGCCATTACCACCGACGCGAATGGCCGCATCACCAAACGGGCCTTCTCCGATGGCACAAACATCAATCAAAGCTTTGATGCGCGCGGGCTGATCGCTACGGCAGACAACTTCTCCGTGACGCGAGATGCAACCGGCTTGCCGACTGCGACGAATGGAATCGCCGTGGGCCTGGATGCTGCGGGCCGCGCGAAATCCTTCACCTACGCCGCTGGCAAGACCGTGACGTACTCTTATGATGCACAAGGTCGGGTCAGCAGCATTGCGGATTGGCTGGGTGGAACCACCACCATCGATTACGACGGTGCGGGGCGCATCGTCGGGATGACGTATCCCAACAGTGTTCGCACCACGCAGGCCTGGGATCTAAATGGCCGGGTCAATCGGATCATCAGCGGCAATCTTGGGAATATCACGTTGACCCGTAATTCTCTGGGTCAGGTCACATCGGCAGAGCGCAACTTACCCTCCACACCTACTCTGGCCGTTGGAACAATAGCGAGTACGTTTGACGCGGCCAATCAGATGGCAGGCGCTACGTACGACAAAATGGGCCGGGCCACTTCGCAAAACGGGCGCAGCTACACCTGGAATCTGGCGTCGCAGCTTACTGGGTTTACGGCAGGAGGACAGACCACTTCGCTTACCTACGATGGGTTAGCGCACCTGAATACTTCCACGACAAGCGGCGTAACCAGAAGTTACGTGTACAACCATTTGGCGAAACTACCAGCGCTTTCGATCGTAAAGCAGGGCGGAAGCGATTTACGGTATTACGTCTATCTGCCCGATGGCCGGGTCCTGTATAGCGTGGAAGCTTCCGGCAACGCGAGGCATTTCTACCATTTTGATGAGATGGGGAACACCACGTTCCTGACCGACGACGCCGGAAAGGTATCGGATACCTACGCGATCACTCCTTTCGGAGAAGTGGCGGACCGCACCGGTACAACCGACAATCCGTTCACATGGCAGGGTCAACTCGGAATTATTCAGGAGGCTCCCGGGCTGTTCATGATGCGGAGCCGTCAGTACGACGCAACCACCGGACGGTTCCTATCGCGCGACCTGTTGACCAGCGGCGACCCGCGTTCCGGTACGCCTTACGCCTATGCCGAAAATAATCCTCTGCAGAATATCGATCCCTACGGGAACGCGACAACGGATCAGATTGAGTTCTTTTCCCAAGTCCTCAACAATCCTGAGACGACACCGGAAATCCGGCAAGGAATCTACCAGGTGTTGGAGGATAAGCTCACGGAATCGTTCCAGCGAGGAAAGGTAAACTTTTACGCATACATAGTTTGGAGCAGCATTCTGTCTATCGCCAGCGATCATTCAGATCTGGACCTGACCGCGCTGGTGCAACTGGCTTATCCGCCCGATCCGCCGCCGCCACCTGATCCACCAAAGCCAGTGGTTGTTCCGCCTCCTGCCCCGAAGCGGAGCGCCGCGCCAAAGACGACAGGTGCGCTGCTTTTACCACCAGCAGGGCCGCTGGGTCCGCTGGGCGGACCGCTCCCAGGTGGACTCGTTGGTCCGA